>JBAXTB010000003.1:0-62699 GCA_037130425.1 Bacteroidota bacterium | reverse complement strand
CGGTGTTGGTTTCGAATTGTACCAGAACCAGCCGAATCCGTTTGTGAACAAGACATCCATCGGATTCTATTTGCCAACATCTACGACAGCGACCTTGACCATTTTCGACGAAACAGGACGTCTAATACACACGCAAAAAGGCAATTTCGCTAAAGGCTACAACAGCTTTATGGTTGAAAAAGCCCTGGTGAACACCACCGGTATGTTGTACTACAAAGTAGAGACGGCGACAGACAGCGGCGTGAAGTCGATGATTCAGTCGAAGTAAATCCTAAGATACTTCTTTCAGTAAGTAGTGCTTTTCTTGAGTTAATCATAGCGGGTGGATAAAGTTCCACCCGCTTTTTTAGAAATTCAATCTGTGATTCACTGATTTTTTAAAGATCAGGTTTTTATACTAATGTTCTTGTGAGCGCTCCATGAAGTTGGGGCGCTTTTTTTATGTATCTGAATGAATATACTTTTTCAAAAGTTTATCTATCAACAAATTAGTAGTTCAGCCCCAGTAGAAAACAAATTTTATCCCATCCTTTTCCCACCAAAAACCTAACTTCGCGCCTCTTTTTCCAACTGCTGTCCAAATCCGCTAACCTAAACCGGAACTTGTACGGCTCGATAAAGTGCAGAAAAATGCGGCTGAAGTCACTCGAACTGAAAGGATTTAAAAGTTTTGCAAACGAAACCGTCATCCACTTCAATGCGGATGTCACGGGCGTGGTCGGCCCCAACGGTTCGGGTAAATCGAATGTAGTGGACGCTATCCGCTGGGTATTGGGCGAGCAAAAAACAGGCTCGTTGCGCTTGGACAAAATGGCGAGCGTCATTTTTAACGGCACGAAAAAACGCAAGGAAGCCCAAATCGCGCAGGTCACGATGACCTTCGAAAACACTAAAAATATCCTGCCGATTGAGTACAATACCGTGGCGATTACACGTATTTTGTACCGCTCCGGTGAAAGTGAATACCGATTGAACGGCGTTACCTGCCGCCTGAAAGATATTACCACACTGTTTTTAGACACCGGCATCGGCGCCGATTCTTACGCCATCATCGCCCTCGGCATGGTGGATGATTTGCTCAGCGACCGCGAACAGGCACGCCGTAAAATGTTTGAACAGGCGGCCGGTGTAAGCAAATACAAGGCCCGCAAACACGAAACCCAGCAAAAATTAGAAGCTACCGCCGCCGACCTTGACCGCATCGAGGACTTGTTGTTCGAGATTGAAGATCAACTCAAAAAACTCGAAAAACAAGCCCAACGCGCCCAGAAATACTACGAACTGAAGGACGAGTACAAAAAACTGTCCATCGAACTGGCGGTACAAAACCTGGCCCGCCACAAAAAGGCGTTTAAGGAACTGGAAGGCCAGATAACCAAGGAGGAGGACAACTACCGCACGGCCGAAATCAAAGGCCGCGAACTGGAAGCCGCCCTCGAATACAAACGCAAACTCCACACCGATAAAGAAGTCAGCCTCAGCGAACAACAACAAGACGTAAACCGCCTCACGGGACGGATTCGCGGCAAGGAAAATGAAAAAAACATGCTGGCCCAGAAATTGTCGTTTGTAGACCAGGATGCCCGCCGCCTCGAAGATTTGGTGACCCGCGCCGCCGACCAGATCCGGCAGTTGGAAATCGAAGTGGAAGGTTATCAAACCGACGTCAATTACGAAAAGCGGGTAGAGGCCGAACTGGAAGAAGCGCTCGATGCAGCCAAAAAACTGCTCGAAAAAGTACGCTCCGACCATAACTTATTGAAAGGCAACCTCGACGAGTTCCTGCGCGAACAACAAACCATTGAACGCGACATCGTTGAGTTAGAGAAAAAGCGCGCCGTTCAAGCCAATCAGATCGACAACCTGCGCCGCGATGTGGAACGCACCTTGGCCGATGTGGCAGCCCGTCGCGAAGAAATGCAGGGCATTACCCTGAAAATGCAGGAACTCGAGCGCTTCGAACAAGACCAAAGCGCCAAAATTGTTAGTCTGGAAGCCGTTGAAGTCAAGCGCAAACAGGACATCGCTGCCACGGAACAGGAAGCCGAGCTGATGACCCGAAAAGTGGCCGACATCCACCGCAGCCTTGATTCAAAACGCAATGAGTTCAAACTCACCAAAAGTATGGTGGAGAGCCTCGAAGGTTTTCCCGAAAGTATCAAATTCCTCAGCCAGCAAAAGGATTGGGCCAAAAACTGCCCCTTGCTCTCTGACCTCATGTACGTGCGCGAGGAATTCCGCATCGTTATTGAAAACTACCTCGAACCATACCTTAATTACTATGTGGCGCCCAATGCCGACGAGGCCGTAAAAGCCATTCAACTGCTTGGCAACAACCAAAAAGGCCGCGCCAATTTTTTCCTGCTCGACGCTTTCGAAGGATATACTGCGCCGCTCGGATTTTTCGACGGCAACCGCGCCGCCGACCTCGTGGAGTGTGATGCGAAATATCGCCATTTAGTTGACTATCTGCTTGAAAATGTGCTGGTTGTGGATGATTCGCAACTTTCCACGGAAGTGACTGCGGCCAATCCATCGGTGGTAATGTTGTCACGTTCAGGTACTTTTGTGCGCAAAAGATTTTCCATTTCCGGCGGCTCTGTCGGTTTGTTTGAAGGTAAAAAAATCGGCCGGAAAAAGAACTTAGAAGTCTTGGAATCCGAAATCAAAAAATTGGAAAATACGGCAGCCGATCTCAATAACCGTCTGGCCACCCAACGCACCCATTTGCAGTCGCTGAAAAATGCAGACCAAACAGCGGCACTCGCGCGCGAGCGGGAAGCGCTGAACCGTTTTGCCCAGGAAAAAGCCGGTTTAAGCGCCCGTTTGGACAATATTGCCGCGTTTGTGCAGAATTTTGACCTGAAAAATGCGGAATCCGGCAAAACCATCGGCGAACTGGAAGCCTCCAATGCAGCCATTGACGCCTTGCTGACGGAGAAAAACAAAGCCCTCGAAGCCCTGAAAGATCGACTTTCCAATGCCGACGGCAGTTTTCGTGATGTGGCCGAACAACTGAGCATGGCCAGCGCTTCGTTCAACCAGAAAAACATCGAATTCATACGCCAGCAAAACAAAGTAAGCGCTTTTTTGCAGGAACTGACTTTCCGCGAAAAACGCTTGTCCGAACTGCGGGCTTCCGTAGGCCAAAACCAAAGCGCCAAAACCAAAAACGCGCAAGAAATCGAGTTTGTCCGCTCCGAAATCGCCCGTTTAGACGCCGACCTTGCCCAAGGCTACGCCGAAAAAAAGGCCAAAGAAGCCTCGCTCAGCGAAGTGGAACAGGTCTATTTCAAGGCGCGGAATGAAATCCATGAAATCGAAAACCAAAGCCGCGAGGTATTCCGCAAACAACAGGAACTTCAGGTGCTGGTAAACCGATTGAAGGAAAAATTTAGCGATGTAAAATTTGAAATCACCTCCATCGGCGAGCGCCTGCGGGCCGAATTCGGCATGGGCGTAAACGATGTCATCAACAACGAACCCAACCCGGCTTTTGAGCGCGACGCCCTTGAAAAAGACGTCAACAGCATGAAACGCCGCATCGATACCTACGGCGAAATCAACCCGCTGGCCATCGAGGCATACAACGAAATCAAGGAGCGTTACGACAGCATTGCCAGCCAGCGCGCCGATATTGTAGCCGCCAAAGAAAACCTGCTGCAAACCATGCTGGAAATCGAGGCCACCGCCACGGCGCGTTTCCTCGAATCCTTTGCTCAAGTGCGGGAAAACTTCATTTCCGTGTTCCGCACGCTCTTCACCGACGACGATTCCGCCGACCTCCTGCTGACCAATCCCGACAATCCGTTGGAATCCGACATCAATATTATTGCAAAACCCAAGGGCAAACGCCCGCAAACCATCGCGCAGTTGTCGGGCGGCGAAAAAACACTCACGGCCACGGCCTTGCTTTTTGCCTTATATTTGCTCAAACCCGCGCCATTCTGCATTTTCGATGAGGTGGATGCGCCCTTGGACGACGCCAATATTGAAAAATTCAACAATATCATCCGGAAATTCTCGGCCCAGTCGCAGTTTATCGTCGTAACCCACAACAAGGCCACGATGGCTGCGGTGGACACGATTTACGGCGTTTACATGCCCGAACAAGGCGTTTCGGCCGTTACGCCCGTCGATTTTCGGAAACTCGGACACGAAGCCATTGTATTTGAAGCCGGTTAATCAAAAGCAAAACCCATGCGCCACTCATTTATTTCCGTCATCGGCGTTGTGCAATCCCAGCGCAATATTCGTGCGCTACCTGATTGGCTGACAGGTCTTTATGCAGAGTTGTCGGCCAATTTCAGCGATTTTGAGTTTGTGCTCATCAACAACCATTGCCTGCAAAGCGATATTGACGAGGCGCTGAAACCCTTGCCGGAAGCCCTGCGCAAAAACATTTTCCTGCTCAATTTGAGCACCTTAGTCAACCGCGACAATGCCCTGCTTGCCGGCCTTGATCGTGCCAATGGCGATTACGCCTTGGTTTTTGAATTTGATTTTGCCGACCAGCCCCAACTCATTTCCCAACTTTGGGAAAAAAGCCAGGAAGGTTTCGACATCGTGTACCTGCGCGCGCAGGAGCGCAAGATGTCTTTTGCCGGCCGTTTGTTATACCGCGTGTTTTACGGCATTATGCGCCGCTATTCCGGCCTGAAACTCGACCCGCGCGCGCACCATACACGCATCATCAGCCGCCGCGCGCTCAATTCCTTGTTGCGTTTGCGGGAAAACAGCCATTACCTGAAAGCGATTTACGCGATGGTGGGTTACAACACCGCTTACCTTGATGTACAAGCCCCGCTGGAACCTGATCCGGGCAGCAGTTTTGGGCAGCAGTTTCGCAATTCCTTGGTTGCAATTACCTCATTTACAACGTTTTTGCGCAGTTTGCTGCTCTGGATTTTCCTCTTTTCGGTTGTTGTAGCAGGCACCACGATTTACAACGCCGTAAAAGTCAAATTCACCAACGTCGACATCTTCGGCGACCACCACGAAACCCTTTCCGGCTGGCCTTTCTTGGTGGTGCTGATCTCCATCTTTTTTGCCATTACCTGCCTGAACCTGTACATCATGTCCATTTACCTTTCCAATATTTATACGGAATTGAAAAACAGGCCGCCGTATATTATTGAATCGGTAAAACGGTACTGAATATCGAATATCGAACAGAGGAATATCGAATATCGAAGGGGGCGTTGCGGCGGGGAATCTGAATCATCTCGCAAGATCTCGCTGGCGCAGGGTTCCAACCCTGTGACTGCTATCTGTCGGGTTTTACCCGACTTTTACCGTCAAAATCGGGTGGGACCCGACAGATCATAGACACAGGGTAGGAACCCTGCGCCAGCGGAGTAGAATGTGAAGTTGATATTCTTCAAACATTAAACAAAATATCTGAACAATGAAAAAAGAAAATAGTGAAATAGAAAAGGTAAGTATTGGTTCAAGTGGAATCAACTACTTTGTTCCTAAGAACCAGCTCAAATATGTTACTTCCGAAGAGTGTAGCTCATTTGTTTATGACGCGTTTAAAAAAGAATTAAACAGGCTACATCCCGATAAATATAAAGTTTGGGATTTGTTCATTATGCCCGTAGTTACAGACCTCATAGATACAGACTACAAAGTAATGGGGCCTTCGCGTGACACAAGGAACAAAGTTGAGTCATTTGGATTGCATATAAATTGCAATGCTTATCAAAATGAAGATAAGCCATTAGAAAGATTTTTCGAATTGTTGTTTGATGCATTTGAAGAACTTTATGTTGATAAATTTAAAATGTCAAATCCAAATATTACCAGATTGCGTTCTGAAGCATTAGAATTTGCTAAAACACAATACATGGGAATTTTTTGGCGAACTGAATCGCAATTAAATCTTATTCAAATTGATGAAATTGAAAAATTTGTTGATTTGAAATTTCCAAAGGAATATAAAGAGCATTTGCTCAAGTACAATGGTGGACAGTGTTCTCCTAATATTTTTAGATTTAGCGAGAATGGACAAAAAAAGGAATCAGTTATTGATTGGTTTTTGGCTATTTATGATGGTAAGTTTGATAATTTAAAAGAATACATTCGTATATATAAATTGGAAGAGAAGAGGCTCCCTGTTCATATATTGCCAATTGCTCATGATCCGGGAGGAAACTTGATTTGCATTTCATGCGATTCAGAAGATGAAGGATATGTTTATTTCTGGGATCATGAAAAGGAAGTTGATTATAATGTTTCTAATGATAAGGATTATTCGAATTTATATTTTGTTGCAAAGAGCTTTAATGAATTTATTGAAGGAATGAAGGAGGGTTTTCATAAGGATCTAAGCAGATAACAAAGGCATTTTCCGCCGCGCGTGGTCTGCGCTCCCCTATGCTGAATCCCCTGACGCCGCGCTTTGGTCTTTTGATCAAGCGCAATTTTTGTGAGTGGTTAAGCGTTTCCGCCGCACGTGGTCTTCCGCTCCTTCACGCAATGCCAATCTACTGCCGCGCTTGCGTCTTTTCGACCAAGCGCACGCAACGCTTGATGCTAAGTTGCTCATAGTCAATTTGTTACAGGCATTAGCCGCTCACGTTGCTTGCGCTTGGTCGAAAAGACGCAAGCGCGGCAGCACCAGGGTATCACGCAAAGGGACAGAAGGCAAGCGCAAAATCCCCCGGCATCCCGCGTAGTGATGCTGTATCATAAGTCGTTTCGCTGGCGCAGGGTTCCAACCCTGTGACTGCTATCTGTAGGGTTCCACCCGACTTTTACTGTTAAAATCGGGTCTAACCCGCCAGATCATAAACATAGGATAGGAACCCTGGCCAGGGGGGACATATCTGCAACAAATCCACATATTCCTTGTTCCCTTGCGTACTAAATTCTACGCAATGCCTCTAACTATTTCAAGCGCCGATATTTTGCAGATGGAAACCCGCACCAGGGCTGCATTTATGAATTCCCTGAGCGGTTTTAAAAGCGCCTCTTTGATCGGCACCATTGACGACCAGGGAAATACGAACCTCGCCATTTTCAGTTCGGTGATTCATTTAGGGTCAAACCCGGCGTTAATTGGATTTATCAACAGGCCGGATTCGACCAGCAGACATACCCTGGAAAATATCTTGAAAACCAATTGCTTTACGGTAAACCACATCAATAAAGCGATTTACAAACAAGCGCATCAAACCTCCGCGCGTTATCCGAAGGATATTTCCGAATTTGATGCGACCGGTTTGACCACCGAATTTAGCAACAGCCTGCAAGCGCCTTATGTAAAAGAAAGCCATGTTAAATACGGCGTCGAGTTTGCGGAAAAGCACGAATTAAAAATAAACGGTACGATTTTAATCATCGGAAAAGTAATAGAAGTTATTTTTCCAGAAAACTGCCTGATGGCGCACGGCGGCATTGACCTTGAACAGGCCGAAACCATCACGATTTCCGGATTAGACAGTTACCACTCAACAGAGCAGATCGCGCGCTTATCGTACGCGAAACCAGATAAACTGCCAGAAATCATTTGACATGGAAAAGCAGGAAATAAACATCGTTTGGTTTAAACGCGACCTGCGCTTTACCGACCACGAACCGCTTTATCTTGCGCAACAATCCGATCTGCCCGTTTTATTGGCGTATATTTTTGAGCCTTCCGTGATGGCGTACCCCGACAGCGATGTGCGGCACTGGCGTTTTGTGTATGAGTCGCTCAAGGAAATGAATGCGAAATTAAACAGCCTGCACGCCGAAATTTTCATATTTCATCAGGAAGCCGAAACGGTTTTTAAAACCCTGATGGAGCATTTTTCCGTCAAAAACATTTTTTCATACCAGGAAATCGGCAACGGGCTGACATTCGAACGGGACAAAGCCATGAAAAGGCTGTTTAAAAGCCGGCAAATCACCTGGCATGAATCGCAAACCAATGGAATTATACGCGGATTAAAAAACCGGAAACAATGGGCCGAACGCTGGGAAGCGCAAATGACAGCCCCTCCGAAATTGATAGACAAACAAAAATGGAATATTTTTCAGCTGGATGACAACATTTACAACCAACTCAAAGGAGCGCCCTTAGATGCGGAAATCACGACTCGAAACACCAGTTTTCAGGAAGGCGGCGAGTATTGGGCATGGCGTTATTTAGAAAGTTTTATAAAAGAACGCTATGTTAATTACAGCAAACACATTAGTAAACCCTTGTTGAGCAGGACTGGATGTAGTCGTTTGTCGCCGTATTTGGCGTATGGAAATATTAGTATGCGCATGGTTTACCAATATACCATGCAGCATTATGACCGTTCGTCAAACAAAAGAGCCTTGTCAAATTTTATTTCCCGGCTGCATTGGCATTGTCATTTTATCCAAAAATTTGAAAGTGAATCGCGCTATGAATTTGAAAATATAAATCGCGCCTACAACATCGTAATTAAGCCTAAAAATGAATCGTATATAAAGGCCTGGCAAAGCGGCCAAACCGGTATTCCGATTATAGATGCCTGTATGCGTTGTTTGGTCGCAACGGGTTATATCAATTTTAGAATGCGCGCCATGGTGGTGTCGTTTTTTGTGTTCAACCTATGGCAGGATTGGCGTGATTTGCACTTTTTAGCCCGACAGTTTTTGGATTACGAACCGGGTATCCATTACCCGCAAGTGCAAATGCAAAGCGGTATCACCGGAATCAACACGATTCGAATATACAATCCGATCAAAAACTCAATAGAGCACGACGCGGACGGGCTTTTTATCAAAAAATGGGTACCCGAACTCCGAAATATTCCTCCCGGCTTGATCCATGAGCCGTATAAACTTAGTTTGATTGAACAGCAGTTGTACCAATGCATCCTTGGCACGGATTATCCCGCGCCGATTGTGGATGTAGAGGAAACAAGAAAAAAGGCGAGTGAGGTTGTCTGGGGCATCCGAGCAAGTGAAACGGCGAAAGCGGAAGGGAAACGGATTTTGGAAAAGCATGTAAATGACCCAAAATCGCGTTTGAAAGAGCAGGAGCAAAGCAATCAAACGCGTTTATTGTGAACGCTAAACCATGATCTCCCACTGAATAAACGCTTGGATACCGAGGCCGTTTCAGAACTAAGCAGGCTCCCAATAACGTAAAATATTATTTTGAAAAAAGGCACTACTCATTTGATGAATCAAAGTCATCTGATGAGTAGTGCCTTTTTTCAAAATAATATTTGGCCTTCCGAAATCAAGTAAATCTTTTGAGACGCCCTAGTACGGCATGGATCGATCTAACATCGAAAAGACGCTTTATGGTGCTCACCATAAAGGGATTGGGTTCTTAATACAAGAGCCTTGTTTGCCGTTCTTAAAAGGTGTGATTTTCGCAATTTTTCAACTTAATTGTGTAACAACCAAGGTTAACATTGGGACTAATTTTGCATCATGTTTAATCTTACCAGCAATTAAAAAATGAAAAATTCACTTACTGGTTCTTATTTATTTGTAGCACTAATGAGCTGTTTAGCGCTTGCTTTTTGCGACAATAAAGAGAATGAAACAAAACCCACAACCCAACAACACATGGACGCAGGAACTAAAACAATTGAAAATATGCAGTCGGCATATAAAGGAGAGAGAACAGCAACAGCAAAATATGAAGCGTTTTCAAAAAAGGCAGAAGAAGAAGGGTTTCATAACATTGCCTTACTTTATAATGCAGTTTCAGCAGCCGAAAACATCCATGCTACCAACCACAAGGCCGTTATTGAAGATGCCGGCGCAACGGTTCCTGTAATAACACCTGAATTCAAAGTAAAAACAACAAAAGAGAACCTTTCGGACGATATAAATGGCGAAGCATACGAAGCCAAAACCATGTATCCCGACTTTTTAAAAACGGCCGCAACCGCTGACAACCAAATCGCTATTTTAAGTCTCACGTATGCGATGAGAACAGAACAAAAGCATAAAGTATTTTTCGAACAGGCCTTGGGCGACATCAATAGCAACACCTTAAATAGTTTGCCATCAAAATATTTCGTTTGCCCGGTTTGTGGGAATACGTACACAAACGCGCCTAAACATTGCGACTTCTCCTTTACTGAAAGGGAAAAATTTATTGTGTTTGAATAGTAAATTAGATATACAATTATTACAAGTAGAATAATTCCGATTACCGGGCAATTATAAAAAACAGACGCATAAAGAAGGTTGGATTATCAGCATGATTGGACTAACGTACTTAACTGAACGTTAGCCCTTTTTTATTTATATCCGCTTCTTCTCTTAAAAGATGGCCCAACTTAAGCAGCAGCATATCCCTCCTCAGATAGTGATCTCCGGCTTCATCAAAAACCAGTTGGTTTTCTACTTCTTCCAGAAATGCCGGCTTTACGAGGGCATATTCTTCGAGCAAATCTTTGATGATTTTGCGGTATTTTATTATTTTATCCATTTTTTACCTACAAAGTTACGCCAAAAAAGTTGAAAAATTTGCCGGAACTTTCACCCCACACAATACCGTTTCTCCATTCATGAAAAACTATCAAATCATTGCCGACGAAGCAGAACTGGAGCGTTTTCTGGCATTATTGCCCGATACGACGCCCGATGAATGCTATTACGTCTCCCTCATGGCCCGCAACAAATGGCTGCGCGGTACGGATGTGCCCAAAATCGGGTCGCAAATTCAACTAAAGCGATTTACAAGCGATAAAAAGCGGCTGGCAACCAAATTGCGGCAATTAGAATGCGCGGTGGGTACTTACATTGACAAGGATTTACCGATACCGCAGGAGGCGCTGGGTGTGTATATCAGCGTCAATCCAAGGTCGTACCGGCGTTCGGGCTTGCGGCTGATCCGGGAAATTGCCGAACAAGTTGAAAAAAACGCGGATTTCAACCCGCATCAATTAGCCTTGTCCTGTTTGCAAACCACGGCATCGCGGCGGCCCTTTTTTGACATCGACATTGATTTGATGAACGATGAAACGCGGGAACCGATCGTGGCGTTTATCCGCGAAATCGTGGGTGAAGCGGCGACTTTTGTACACACCCGCGGAGGCCTGCACTGCCTTGTGGCGACGGATCGTTTGAGTCCGGAACAAAGCAAAACTTGGTACAATGCCATTGCAAAGCAAACGCAGTTTAAATCCGGGTTTGATATGATTGGGGATAATTTGACGCCGCTGCCGGGTTGTGTGCAGGGCGGGTTTGTGCCAACGCTATACAAAGGATAAATACATTATAATTATATTTAAATTTTAAACAATTAAAAAACAAATGATTGATGTTTTTTTTTAAAAAAAATCCCGAAGGGATTATATGTTTATAGCTACGTTGATGGTTAAGCGTTCCCAATCCTGAAAGGATTGTATGTGTTGAGGAACATTTTACGCCGTATATATTTTACATACAATCCTTTCAGGATTGGGAAAAACGCAGGGCCAACATCTATAAACATATATTCCCTTCGGGAATTTTCAGACGACTCAAAACATCGCAATAAAAAAACGAACAAAACACAATACTTCCCCTTTACCAACCATAAAATGACCATGACCACACAAATCCTTACCCAACTCAACGATCTCGCGCGCGCCCACGACGTGCGCATCCTCTACGCCTGCGAAACCGGCAGTCGCGGCTGGGGATTTGCCTCGCCCGACAGCGATTTCGACATCCGTTTCGTCTTCGTGCATCCGCAGGAGCGCTACCTCGCCATCAACGAACCGCAGGACAGCATCACGCAAATGATTACCGTGGACGGCGAACTGCTGGATTTCAGCGGCTGGGACTTGCGCAAATTGCTGGCCTTGCTGCGCCGTTCCAATGCCACGCCTTTCGAGTGGCTGCAATCGCCGTACTTGTATATGGAGCAAGCGGGCTTCCGGGATGCGCTTTGGGCCTTGGCGCCACAATTCGCCAGTCCGCGGGCGCTGATCCACCATTATTTGGGCATCTGCCACAACAGCATCCAGAGCGGGATCTCGGACGGGCATATCAAGATCAAAAAATACTTTTACATCCTGCGGCCCCTGTTGGCAGCGTCCTGGACGGCTGATTTGGGAACGGTGCCGCCGATGGAATTTGCGCCGCTGCTCAAACGTTTGTCTGATCCGCCGGATTTACTGGCGGCCATCAACCGGCTTTGGGCTGAAAAAGAGCAAGCCGTAGAAGGCCATATCATTCCATTAATCCCTGAAATACAAGTATTTATCGAATCGGAAATGCAACGCTGCAAGGACATCGCTTCGGGTCTCGACGGCAATCACCATCCCGATCCGGCGCCGCTGAACGCCTTTTTCCGCAAATGTCTGAACGCATGATCACAATACAGGAAATAAAAGACCAAGGGATGCTGCTGTTCGAATGTATCAGTGGCAGCCGGGCTTACGGCACGGATTTACCCACTTCGGACACCGATCTGAAGGGGGTATTTGTGTTGCCCGAAGCGCAGTTTTACGGACTTGATTACGTGGATCAGGTATCTAATGAAAAAAACGACGAGGTGTATTACGAACTGCGGCGTTTTGCCGAACTGTTGTACAAAAACAACCCCGGTATTCTGGAAATGCTGGCCTCACCTGAGGATTGTGTGTTGTTTTGTCATCCGCTGTTTGAGGTATTTCGGCAGGAAAGTTTTTTATCAAAATTGTGCAAAGACAGTTTTGCCGGATTTGCCTTTACGCAGGTAAAACGGGCGCGGGGCTTGAATAAAAAAATAAACCAGCCCATGCCGCCTGCGCGTAAAACGCCTTTCGATTTTTGCTACCTGGCTGAAAAACAAGGATCTATGCCAGTGCAGCAATGGCTGGAACAACGCGATTGGCAGGCCGAGCGCTGCGGTTTGGCGGCTATTCCGAACATGCGCGATGTGTACGCCTTGTTTTATGATAACACGGACACGCTCGGATTTTCCGGCATCATTCAAAAGGAAAACGCCAACGAGGTGGCCCTGAGCAGCATTCCCAAAGGCATGGAGCCTGCCGGGATCATGGCATTTAACAAGGACGCTTACGCCATCCATTGCCGCGAATTCCGCGAGTACCAGGAATGGCTGAGCAACCGCAACGAAGACCGCTACAAAAACACGGTGGCGCACGGCAAAAACTACGACGCCAAAAACATGATGCACACCATTCGCCTGCTTGATACAGCCATTGAAATCCTGGAACAAGGCGTGTTAAACGTGCGGCGGCCCAACCGCGCCGAACTGCTGGAAATCCGCAGCGGCGCTTTTACATACGACGAGTTGATTGCAATGGCGGAGGCAAAAATGAAACGCATTGAGGCGTCTTTTGCGCAATGTACCCTGCCGGCGCAACCGGATAAAGGGCGGATTGAGGCGCTTTTGGTGTGGGTGCGGTCGGGGTTTTATGGGCACTAAGCATTTGTCGGGATTTACAGCGGGCCTTAGAGATGAGAAGATCACAGGCATCTCGCTGGCGGAGGGATGGAACCCTGTGACTGCGGAGAAGACCCAGCGCGGCAGAAGGATTTATTTTGCTCGATATTTCCATTACTACCTGAAAAACCAGTCCAACGCTTGTCATGTCGGAACGCAGTGGAGACATCTACACAAGCCCGGCTAAGCGGAAATATTTGCAAGACACCCGAAAAATCTTGGTTTGTGTAGTTGCCTCCGTAAACTACAGCATGACAAGCGTCAGGCTTGGCATCTTGACAATGGTACGTTGATTTGAAAAGCCTTGTTTGAAAATCCACCGTACACCCCTAACAGGGGAATAACGAATATCGAATGGGGCGTTGCATCTGGGTAGCCGAACAAGCTCGCTGGCGGGGGAATTTTGGGAGTAGAATGTGAAGTTGATATTCTTCAAACATTAAACAAAATATCTGAACAATGAAAAAAGAAAATAGTGAAATAGAAAAGGTAAGTATTGGTTCAAGTGGAATCAACTACTTTGTTCCTAAGAACCAGCTCAAATATGTTACTTCCGAAGAGTGTAGCTCATTTGTTTATGACGCGTTTAAAAAAGAATTAAACAGGCTACATCCCGATAAATATAAAGTTTGGGATTTGTTCATTATGCCCGTAGTTACAGACCTCATAGATACAGACTACAAAGTAATGGGGCCTTCGCGTGACACAAGGAACAAAGTTGAGTCATTTGGATTGCATATAAATTGCAATGCTTATCAAAATGAAGATAAGCCATTAGAAAGATTTTTCGAATTGTTGTTTGATGCATTTGAAGAACTTTATGTTGATAAATTTAAAATGCCCAATCCAAATATTAACAAATTGCGTTCTGAGGCGTTAGAATTCGCTAAAACACAAGAATAAAAACGAACCTGTGGTTTTAGTCTTTTGATTTTGCTGTCTTTGTACCTCGCTGGCGCAGGGTTCCAACCCTGTGACTGCTATCAGTCGGGTTACACCCGACTTCCGCCTTGCTTGGTCTTCCTTATTCTATGCTCAATGCCTTGCCGCCGCGCTTGTGTCTTATGACCAAGCGCACGTAACGCTCGATGTTAAAGCATTCATAATCAATTGTATATAACTTTTAACAACTCACGAAAGTTGCGCTTGTGTCTCGACCAAGCGCGGCGGCAAGGCATTGAGCGTGTGGGATGTGAAGACCCAGCGCGGCGGAAATAAAAAGTTGAGATCGCGCCTAATTGTCGGGTTGACTCCCAGTCACCCCGACAATACGCTCGATCATCAGAATAATACTTTGTGAACGATCCTCAAATTGCTTAAAAAAGGACTTATAATACAGCCTCACTTGAACCGGGCGTTTACTCATCTCTCCCCAACTTCAACAAAGCCTCCAAGGCATCCAAATGCAGCCTGAACGCCTCCTTCCCTTTGTCCGTAACCATATAGGTCGTCTGCGGGCGGCGGCCTACAAATTGTTTTCGGACGCTTACGTATGCTGCTGCTTCTAAAGGTTTTAAATGCGAGGCGAGGTTGCCGTCGGTGAGTTCTAACAATTCTTTCAGGGTACCGTATTCCACCCAGTCATTTACCGCCAGAATAGACATAATGCCTAAGCGGTTTCGATGGTCAAAGACTGGATTGAGTTGCGTAATTATATTTTTCACAGCGCTTCCGCTAAGTACGTTTAAGGTGCGTTAAAATCAACGGTCGTACCGAAGATACATCCGGGTTCCGTAACCAATGTGCAGCAGTCCGAATCCAATCGACCAAAGTTCGAGGCCGTAACCAAGCAGGAACATGCCGATCAAACCGAGGACAATTTCCGAAAAACCCAAAAATTCTACGTCGCGCAGGGTAAATTTTGAACCGTTTACCAAAGCCAGTCCGTAAAACACCAAAGTAGTCGGCGCCAGTAAACCCGGCAAACCCCAATACAGCAGCGCCAGACAAAAGACGCCGCCCGCGCCCAAAGGTAAGGCCATTGCCCACAACAATCGGCGCGAAGTTGCATCCCACACCCGTTGACCTTGTCGGCGCGCTTTGCGGACGGTAAAAAACAAACCTCCCGCAAGCGCAGCAAGCAACACCGTGATCGCTATGAGGATGAATACAACTTTGTAGTTCATGCCCCAATTGTTTAACCGAATCGCTTTTTCGTAATAATTGCCTTCCATACCGGAAAACGGGGCCAAATCCAACCAAAGGTAAATCGTCGCAGCGCCCGCTAAGGCACAAAAGCCCGCCCAAACGCCCGATAATCCGCTCAAACTCAAAAAACGAGTGCTGCGCTCCATCAGGGCGCGCATTTGTGCAAGGTGTTCTAATTGTTGTTCCGTATTCGACATATTTAATACAGGGTCGGTAAATAATGGTGGCGGTAAAGACAAAAGAACTTTGATCTGCAAAGTTATGAAAATATTGACTGATGTGAACGTTTTCGAATTTCAACCTGCGTATCCGTTTGAAGTCCCTACCTTTGGAGTTAAAATTTTAATCTCAGTCTATGTCGAATTTAATTTACGGCCATCACCCGGTTGTTGAAGCCATTCGCTCCGGCAAAGCGGTCGAAAAAGTTTTTTTCCAGCAGGGGGTGCGGGGCGAACTGGAAAAAGAAATACGCCATCTTGCCAAGGAATACGATATTCCCTTGCAGGTGGTGCCGAAAGAAAAACTCAACAAATTGGCGGGCGGGAACCACCAGGGCGTGGCCGCTTACTTAGCCATCATTGAGTTCATATCCATTGAAGACGTCGTTCCTTTTGTATTCGAACAAGGGCAGTCACCCTTGCTGTTATTGCTTGATAGTGTGAGCGATGTGCGCAATTTCGGCGCGATATGCCGCTCTGCCGAATGTATGGGCGTCCACTCGGTCGTGATCCCGCAATCGGGTTCGGCGCCGGCCAATGAAGACGCCATGAAAGCCTCCGCCGGCGCCCTCGCGCGCATCCGCATCTCGCGCGTGCGCAGCCTTTTTTCTACCGTAGAATGGTTGCAACAGTCTGGTATTCAGGTGGTTGCAACGGCTTTATCCGATCGGGCCGAACCCTTGTTTGAAGTAGACTTTAATGTGCCAACCGCTATTTTGATGGGTTCGGAAGGAACAGGCGTGCATCCGAAGTTGCTCAAAATGTCGGATCGGGTAATTAAAATACCCCAGGCAACCGATTTCGACTCTTTGAACGTCAGTGTAGCGGCCGGTATCGTGTTGTACGAAGCAATCCGGCAACGACTTCAACCATGATGGAATGTACCGACCAAATTGGGCGCAAGGTGCAACTGCCGGTTCTTCCGCCAAAGCGCATTGTTTCCCTTGTCCCGTCTCAAACGGAGCTGCTTTTCGACCTTGGTCTTGACGCACATGTTGTTGGTATTACCAAATTTTGTATCCATCCAACAGTGTGGTATCAGACTAAAAGTAAAATTGGTGGAACGAAAACATTGAATATTCCCCAAATTATCTCGCTTCAACCCGATTTAATTATTGGAAATAAGGAAGAAAACGAAGCGGCGCAAATCAACGAACTTGCCGCGCAGTTCCCGGTTTGGATAAGCGATGTAAACAGCCTGCCTGATGCAATAGACATGATTAGTCAAATCGGCCATTTAATCGGAAAAACGCTTGAGGCCCAGGCAATATCAACGAAAATTGAAAGTTTATTTGAACTTTACGCCCTAAAACGCCCTTTACACAAACCACGCGTTGCCTATTTTATTTGGCGCAAACCCTACATGGTGGCCGCTGGAAACACGTTTATACATGAAATGCTGAACCTGGCCGGATTTGAAAACAATTTCGGACATTTGAAGCGATACCCGGAAATTCAATTGGAAACACTGGCTGAAGTCAAGCCGGATGCCATTTTTTTATCCTCTGAACCTTATCCTTTTGCCCAAAAACATGTAGACGAGTTTAGACAAATTTGCCCCAATACACCTATTCTTATTGTCGATGGCGAAATGTTTTCCTGGTATGGCAGCCGTTTGTTACAAAGCGCGCCTTATTTCGATCATTTATGGAAAATTTTAGCGTTTGTTGAAAATTAGCGGAATAAAATCCCAAAGACCTTTTTCAATCCCGAATTTACCCTTTTCTTTGAAGTCCAAACAGTTATTATAAACGCATTCATGCCAAAAAAGTAACCCATGAAATATTTAGTTCCCGTACTACTACTATCTTTCCTTACGCCCGCTTTCAATCAAGGCTTTACCATTCAGCCTTGTAACAAACCCGATGTTACCCAAGGCCCGGAAGTGAAGCCTGGCGAAATACTGGTTCAGTTTGACGGCAACATCCAAAACCTGTGCAACAATTCAGACCGTTCTGGCTGCCAACTGCGTTTACTAAAAACAGTTGCTGAAGACTGGAACATATACTTAATCGGTTTTGACCCGATAAAAACAAGCCCTGCGGCAGCCTTGCAATTGGTTTCAAACATCCCTGGCGTGCAACACGCACAATTCAACCACCGCGCACCCGACCGCGACCTTGAGCCGAACGATGCAAACTGGTCGCTACAGGATGATATGACGCTTATTAAGGCGCCTACAGCCTGGGATGCCTCCACAGGCGGTCTTACACCGGCCGGAGACACCATTGTGATCGCTGTCCTTGAAAAAGGAATCCTGTTTTCACATCCCGACCTCGCGCCAAACCAATGGCACAACTGGGGCGAAATTCCGAACAACCAGATTGATGACGACCACAATGGTTATATAGATGATTTTGGCGGCTGGAACCCTCGAACCAAAGACGATAATAACGGAGTCAGTTCATCGAATCCCGGCAATCACGGCACCGGAGTGTCTGGTATCATGGGGGCTGCCGGCAACAATACGATCGGTATCAGCGGCGTGAATTGGAACATCAAACTGATGGGGCTGTATAATGTTGAATATGAAGATGAAATCATTGCCGCCTACCAGTATGTCAACAAAATGCGCAGAACATACAACCAGACGAATGGAAAAAAAGGCGCATTTGTGGTCGCAACCAACGCTTCTTTCGGTATCGATTTCGCCAAACCGGAAGACCATCCGCTATGGTGTGCCGTATATGATTCGCTTGGTCAAAACGGCATCCTGAACGTGGCCGCAACGTCCAACCAAAATGTAAATGTTGAATTGGAAGGCGACATGCCGACCCGTTGCACCAGTGAATTCTTGGTGACTGTCACCAATATCACCAAACTTGCTGTAAAAGCGCCCAGCACCGGCTATGGCGCCACGTCCATCGACTTGGGCGCTCCCGGCACGGATACCTATACAACGTCAAATAACGGCCTCAATTCGCCGAGCTACGGAAAATTAGGAGGCACTTCTTCTGCAACGCCGCACGTCACCGGATCAGTTGGCTTGCTCTACAGCTTTAAATGCGGGGTATTTACCAGCGACGCGCTCACCAACCCCGTCTCTTGCCTGCGCCGCGTAAGGGATGCAATTTTAGAGCATACAGAACCTAATACCACGCTGCAAGGTATTACCACCACCGGTGGGCACTTGAACCTCGCGCGCGCGCTCAACGCCGTGCGCGACATCTGTGACGGCGTAGTTGGCGCGTTGGACATCCTTGAGGTGCGCACCACGACCGATGGCAACATGCTTGACGTGTTTTATCAGACCCCTAATTTTGAGACCTATAATTTCCGGGTTTTCAACATGTTGGGGCAATTAATGTACGAAAAGAAGCTGAAACCGGAGGAATTTCAGGCAAATCACTACGCTTTGGACGTAAGTAACCTGCCCGCCGGCATCTATGTGATGGCTATAAACAAAGGCCGAAATGTGACCTCAAGAAAATTTAGAAAAATTTAAGCAATTATCTTGGATTTTAATTTTGTCAGCGCTTATCTTTGCACCCCGAAATCAAAGGGCTAACGGCTCTGTAGCTTAATGGATAGAGCATCTGACTACGGATCAGAAGGTTAGAGGTTCGAGTCCTCTCAGAGTCACCTGATTGAAGTGCCTGTGTGTGGGTTATTGCGCATAATTTTTGATTAAACGCAATAATTGGCTCATACACGGGCACTTTTACACTTAACACACTCAAGATAAGAGTCATGCCAAAAGTTTGTGATTTGACGGGCAAAAAACCGATCACAGGAAATCACGTTTCGCACTCCAATCGCAAAACCAAGCGTCGTTTCTATCCGAACCTGCAAACGAAGAAATTCTATATGCCGGAAACAGGAGAATGGGTAACGCTTAAAGTTAGCACTTCCGCGATTCGTACCATTAACAAATTAGGTCTTTTCTCCTACATTAAAAAATTGGAGAAGAAAGGTGAAATCACTTACCACGGTGATGAACCAGGATTCTAATTAAAACACATTTCTATCAAAATTTTAAGTTTTATCTTTGCCATCCGGTTTGATAAGAATGGCCTTGGCAAGTAAAAAACTCAAAAAGTAAACGTTTAAACAATGGCAAAGAAAAGCAAAGGCAACCGTATCCAGATTATTCTGGAATGCACCGAGCACAAAACCAGCGGTCAGCCCGGCACTTCGCGCTACGTCACGCAGAAAAACCGGAAAAACACCCCGGATCGTATGGAATTGAAAAAATACAATTCTATTTTGCGTAAATACACGGTTCACCGTGAAATTAAATAAACATTCCTACACCTCGCAAACGATAAAGGAATATGGCAAAGAAAGTATCTAAAAACGCCCGTGTTGCCCAACGTGCAGCAAACGCAGGTTCCGGTAAAGACCATGTGAAGGTGGTAAAGTCTGTTAAAGACCCGGTTACCGGCAAATACACCTACAAAACAATGATTGTCCACAAAGACAAGGTGAAAGACTTTTTCGCCGACGTGAAATAATTTCTATTTCCGTCTTATTGGTTTTTATATCGTAAGTCATCTCGTGTTGTACGGGATGACTTATGTGATTTGGGGGTGAGGGGGGAGTGAAGGTCTGCCCATAATTTACTCATACCGCCACACGCCTTACTCCTGGCAAATGGCTAAAACTCAAATTCGGCGCCTGCATAGTTTGATCCATGTAAAGCTTGTTGCGTTATATGTTTCATATTATAGGATTCTTCTGTTTTTGGATACTTTTCCTGAAAACGCAGTGTCGGTTTCAATTCCGCGTTTGGCAATTATTTCGTGCTCAAGCAAAGTGCCTCGAATTTCAAAACTACGACTTGAAAAACCGAAGAACCTCGTCCATCGTCCATCGTTGGGCGTTGCCGAATGTTGAGGATCTATTTTTCGCATCGGGCCTTGCCCAATGCTGATGATTACGCCCTTTCAGGGCTTTTCGTTGTATAACCGTTCATAATCAAGCCTACCACACCGTCCACCGTCTACCGTCTCCCGTCCACCCTAAACCCCACCGTCCTCATCCGCTTGGTCTCCCCCTCCTCCAACACCATCTCCTTCGCCGCGTCCAACTCAAACACGCCCTTCATATCCCGTATCCTTGCCGCAGGTACCCCCGCTTTTTTAAACGCCTCCATCAAATCCCCGCTCGTGCGCAAGGCAATCCGCGCGGCCAGCAGATCGTTCAAGGCCTTGCGGTTTTTTACCCGCACCGTGTTTGTTTTATAATCAGGATCTTCCAATAATTCCTTGAGATCCAGGCAAATACAACATTGGGCAAATTGTCGTTCTGTGCCGGCTGCCAAGAGAATCGGTTGACCGTCAAGGCAGGTGAATACATCGCCGTAGGGGGCAATGTTGGGGTGCTGGGCGCCCATGCGCTGTGGAATATGGCCCACCATGAGCCAATTGGTGGCCTGGTTGGCCAAGGAAGCCAGGGCGCTTTCCATCAGCGAGGTGCTTACCACGCTGCCCCGGCCCGTACGCTCGCGTTGCAGCAGGGCAATTAAAATGGCTTCCTTAAGTTGGTGGGCCGCCAGAATATCAATCAGGGCCACGGGCATTTTCACCGGCGGACGATCGGGTTCTCCGTTCATGTACATAAACCCGGCCTCGGCTTGGAGCACCACGTCGAAGGCCGGACTTTCGTCTTCCGGATCGGCAAAGGCGCTGAGTTGGGCGTAGATCAGGCGGGGATTGCGTAGTTGTAACGTTTCAGGATCAAGTCCACAGTTTTTAGCAAAGGAAGGTTTGAAATTGGAAATCAACACATCGGCCGCCGCGACTAATTCGAGGGCTTGATGTAAGTCAGCCGCTTGGCGCAAATCGAGCATCAGGTGGGTTTTGCCCCAGTTTACGCTGCACCAGTAAGCAGAAATGGGTGAGGCCGGATCTTCCTTGGGGTGTTTCCAGCCGCGGGTGACATCGCCGCCGGTACTTTTGTTTTCAATTTTGATTACATCGGCGCCTAATTCAGCAAAAAACATTCCGACGGCCGGACCGGCTAAAACACTGGCAAATTCAACTACTTTTAGGCCGGAAAATATTTGTATCGACATTCAATATTTTTTTATGAAACTCTTTTCCCCCGAACAAATCCGCGCCTGGGATGCGTACACCATAGAACAGGAGCCGATTGCGTCCGTTGATCTGATGAACCGGGCCTCAACCGCGTTTGCCGATTGGTTTAGCGGTCACTACCCGGATGTGCAACAACCAATTTTTGTCTTCGCCGGACCGGGCAATAACGGCGGCGACGGACTAGCGGTTGCGCGGCTTTTGTTCCGAAATTTTTATGACGTAAAGGTATTTGTTTGCGCCTTGAATGATACACGTTCACCTGATTTTCAAGCGCAATTGGCGGTTTTACCTAAGGATATTCCGGTTATAGAGGGTTTTGAGTGGCTGGCCTCGGTGCAGCGTGATGCTGCCATGCGTAAGCGCTTTTTTTCAGCCGAACATCCGCCAATTATCATTGACGCCTTGTTCGGCTCCGGTTTGAACCGTGCGTTGGAAGGTTCATGGGCGGATTTGATCGTATTTTTAAACGGCTTGCCTTGTGCGCGGATTTCCATTGATTTGCCAAGCGGCCTTTTTGCCGATCAACATACCGTTGGCCCTTGCATTTTTGCAGATCGTACCTTGAGTTTTCAGGTACCAAAACGCGCTTTTTTGTTTCCTGAAAATGCAGAAAGGGTAGGGGACTGGGAAACGACCGATATTGGCTTGCTTCCGGCATATCAACAACAAACAGAAACGCCGTTTTATTACCTGACCCACACAGACGCGGCCGCTTTGGTGCATAAACGTGGGAAATTCAGCCATAAAGGCAGTTTTGGACATGCCTTGATCGTAGCCGGCAGTTTTGGCAAAATGGGCGCCGCCGTGCTTTCCGCGCGCGCTTGCCTGCGTGCGGGCGCCGGACTTGTTTCTGTAAAAGCGCCGCTTTGCGGACATGATATTTTACAAACGGCGGTACCGGAGGCGATGTTCCAGCACGACAACAAGGTCGAGTATATTACGACCATCCCAGACTTAACGCCTTTTAAATCAATTGGTATTGGCCCCGGCTTAGGTCAACATGAAGAAACGGGTCTTGCTTTTGAACAATTGCTTGAATCCTGTATAGTTCCCTTGCTCATAGATGCCGATGCGCTGAATTTGCTCTCCTTGAACCCCGAACTTTGGCGAAAAGTGCCCAAAAATACCATCCTGACCCCGCATCCAGGGGAGTTTGAACGCCTGTTTGGAAAATCAGATAACGACTTCATGCGCAATGATTTACTCCGCCAAAAAGCGCAAGAACACAGTGTTTTTATCGTTTTAAAAGGCGCCAACACGGCCATCGCTTGTCCGGATGGTACTTGCTGGTTTAATTCGACCGGAAATCCCGGCATGGCCACCGGCGGTAGCGGGGATGTGTTGACAGGTATTATCACGGGTTTATTGGCCCAAGGTTATGCGCCGCGCGATGCGGCTTTGCTGGGTGTGTATGCGCACGGACTATCCGGGGATTTGGCAGCGGCGGCGCGTAGTGAGGCGGGTATGATTGCAGGGGATTTGGTTGAGTTTTTGCCTGAGGCTTGGAAGATGTTACATGCGGATTGAGGAGTAAATAAAAAAGGATTTGAACAGTCTTTCGAGCGCCCAAATCCTTCAAAACACTATATTTTAACCGAACCTTAAGCTAACAACAAAGCCTCGATGCGGTTTTTCAACGCTTCCTTGGTTTGCGTACCCACCACTTTGTCCTTCAGTTCGCCGCCTTTAAAAATCAGGAATGTAGGAATACTGCGTACGCCATATTCAGTTGGTATGTTCGGATTGTCATCCACATTCAATTTACCGACTACCGCTTTGCCTTCATATTCTTTGGATAATTCATCCACAATTGGAGTCATCATCTTGCATGGTCCGCACCAAGGCGCCCAAAGGTCGATCACTGCTACTTGATTGCTATCCAAAATTTCAGCTTTGAAATTGCTGTCCGTGAATTCTTGTGCCATTTTATAAAAAATTGATGAAATGAAATGTTATGGTTTGGAAAGATTGAATATAAAACATGCGACCCCTCCATTTGTTTGCAAAGGTACAGGAAATGAGCTTCGCGCGCAGCCCATTCCGATAAAAATGTCCGGGCTGTAACAAATCGTGATTTTAACCCCTAACCCGTTATTTGCGCAATAAAATCCATAAAAAGGCTTGGTTTTAGGATAATTGGGACAAAAAAACCGAATACAGCGCCGAAAAAGTGGGCCGTATGGTCAATATTGTCCCCACCGCGTTTGGCCGCGTAAGAACTATACCACAAATACAAAATGCCGAACAAATAGCCTGGAATCGGAATCGGCAGGATCATCAGCATGATGCGGTTGGTAGGATACAACAGAATGGAGGCAAACAAAATAGCCGCCACCGCGCCTGATGCCCCGATGCTGGCAAATGAGGGGTTATTCTTGTGTTTTGAATAGGTTGCCGAAGAGGCCGCAATGATGGCGCTGAGGTAAAACACCAAATACATGGTGGTGCCGAATTCCGGGAAAGTGCCCTCAAACCAGCCCTCCACGCCTTCGTGCAATCCTTGGTTAGCGCCGAAGAAATACAGGGTTAACATATTGAATATCAAGTGCATAGGATCGGCGTGCAGAAAACCGCCGGTCAGCCAGCGGTAAAATTCGTTATCCCGCGCTTCCTGATATGGCCAGTGTTTCATTTTAATAAACAGGTCGTGGTTATTAAAGGCCATAAAACTAATCAGCACGGTAAAGGCAATAATAATATAGGTAACAATCATGGTAAAAATGGTTTTTTTGACCGCTTTTGATGCGTTTTTTAGTTGTTGTGATAGGGTTCGTTGCGCAAGATCGTCATGGCGCGGTACAGTTGTTCCATGAAGAAAAGGCGCACCATTTGATGCGAAAAAGTCATTTTGGACAGCGAAAGTTGCTCCTGCGCGCGGGCGTACACCTCAGGCGCGAAGCCAAATGCGCCGCCGATCAGGAAAACCAACTTTTTGCCGGGCGAAGATAGTTTGCGTTCCAGCCAAAATGCTAATTCCGTCGAACTCCATTGTTTGCCGGCTTCGTCGAGCAGCACTAAGTAGTCGTCGGGTTGCAGTTTGGATAGTATGAGTTTGCCCTCTTCTTTTTTCAGCAAGGCGCCGTCTGTGGTTTTGAGTTTCACATCAGGCAGGATTGTCCAAGAAAAAGGCAGGTAGTTTTTGAGTCGTTTTTCAAAAATCTCAATGCCCATTTCCAAATATTTTTCGGAGGTTTTGCCGATGGCCCAAAGTTCGATTTTCAAATTATTGTTCTTTTAAAGGTGTTTCTACAAATAAAACGCGTCTTTACGCTTGTTTTTTGGAAAAAGTTCAAGCAACTCTTCCGACAACGTATGGCGCTCTTCAAATCGTTCGGTGAGTTCGGCGATGATTTCTTTTGCCAATCCAATTGCGCCTTTTGCAACCAAACCGACTAACCGGTCGCGCACGTAAGCGCTTGCCGGCCTACCGAAATGTTCGCGCAGGTAATCGCTCAGAATGGTCGTGTACCGTTCGCGAATGAAGCCTTTATCTGTTTCTAAAAACAAGTCTTCATAACGCTGCAAAATCGGCAATTCGTCCATCATTCCAAGCAAATTTGCTAATTCTTCTCGTTTCCCTTCCGCAGCAAACACCGCTGCGATGGTTTTCGTGTCGTTTTTTTGTTTTAAAGCGCCAAGAATTTGTGCCAGATAGGTCGGCCATTTGTTGTCGGTGGCGCCTTTCAGTTTATTGAAAAAATCAAATTGGCCGGTCTGGATAAAACGTTCCTGCAAAATGCGGTTGCGGCGGGTGTGATCGCCTGTTTGTTCGGCAATAAAAAACAGGATGTCTTCCAATTCCCTGCGTTGTGTGCCGGAAAATACCTGGTTTTTCACAAAATATTCGATGAGCGCACTGGTGGCATCCCAATATTTCAAATAATATAGTTGTAAAATGGCTTCCCGGATCAGCGCAGGTAAACTGTGGTAGTCGTCGAGCACGCGGATTAACGCCGCTGCGGGCATTTTATGTTGAATCAGCGCAATTAAAAATAACTGCAACACGAAAGGCGGAGCAGGGTAGGGCGTTTGGTCAAAATATTCGCTGATCTGATCAAACTTTTGCGCATCACTAAACATTGGTCCAACAAAACGCAAAGCATCCCGCAGTAATTCATTGAAATACAGTCCTTTGACACCCAAGGTGTAAACCATTTGCCATGCGTCTTCCCGCAATTCCGGCGATACGATTGCCGTATTCAGGGCCATTAGGCTTTGCAAGGCTTGTCGACAATAGGGCAAAAAAAGTTCCTGCTTGTGTTCTTCCATTTTCGGAAGCAGCGGCAACAAATATTTAAGCAATGCAGTAGAAATCTGAAAAACAATGCGGTGATTGCCTTGTGTCTCGGCATTTGAACGCTGTATTTCAAGGTCATCGAGCGTTCTGCGAATACGCCGAAATTCGGGTTCCCGCATGGTTTGGGGTTTGCTGTGTTTCGGAATCAGGGATCCCAGAATCAGCGCAAAAGGATTTTCCGAAATCGTGACATCGGCCGCAAACCAGGTTTTAAGCGCCAGGGCAAAGTCCCGATCCTTGCGCGCGTAATCGCGCACAAAAGCGTCCAGCGCTTCCGGTGTTGCATGTTCAAGCGCGGTTTGAACCGTCAGCCGACTGAGTGCGCTTGCTTCCTTTTTGGCTGCTTTTTCTTTGCGCGCTTCACTTTGCTGTTCCAAAAATTGCCGCACCTTAAACAGCGACGCGGCCACGTGCGGACACATTAAACGTCGTCCTTCTGTAAAACATTCACAGGTAAATGCCTTGATTTTTTGTGGCGTAATGATGATTTCTGTTTCAAAAGCGCCTTCCTCCGTTTCCACCAAGGCTACCCAAAAATGCCGCTCCACTTCACGCAGGTTTTTGACCGCGCCAGCCTGCACCAAATCCTGCGCCGTGTTCCAGGTCGCCGGATTGATGTGGAATTCGAAGTCCTTGAGTGCGTGTTTTTGCATAAAATGGTTTTGCGGGGTTTTGCTTACGAAGAAAAACACCAAAAGTAAGGGTTTCTGAATTGTCCTTAGCAAGCGCTTTTATTTTTTTAAAATTTTGGTTGCCTTTATGCATCACCCTTTGCCTGTGAAGGGCTTACCTTTGCGGCTTATTACTTTTTTTATGAAAACCCTTTTTCTTGTCCGCCATGCAAAGTCAAGCTGGGATACCCCCGGCTTGCGTGATTTCGACCGCAGCTTAAATGAACGAGGTTTGCATGAAGCGCCTATGATGGCTCAATTGCTTTTACAAAAAGGCTTTCAGCCCGATTTATTGGTGAGTAGCCCGGCAAAACGCGCCATTAGTACGGCCAGAATTTTTGCCGAGGCATTTAATATCGAGGACGAAGCAATTGTACGTCAGCCTTCTATATATGAGGCATCTGTGCGGGATATTCTGGATATTATCAGTAATTTGCCCGATCGTGCCGATGTTGTGCTTTTATTTGGGCATAACCCGACCTTTACAGATGTTGCCAATCGTTTTGCCGATGATTTTATAGACAACGTTCCGACTGCCGGGATCGTTCATTTAGAATCGGACGCCGACCGTTGGGCTTCCTTTTATGAGGTAAACACACATGTGAAAGGCAAGTTCTTTCCAAAAGAAATTTTTTAACAAAGATGACCTTATTTCAACCTGAAAATGCGCAAAACCTAAGCGACTCTTTTTTTCTGAAAAGCGTAGCATCGGGTAAAAGCGTTATTTTTTTTGGTATATTAATTGTTTGTTTGCAACTGCTGAACAGTTGTGGGCAAACCAAAACTGCCGCACCGACCATCTCGGAAGATGAAATGGTGCGCATTATGGCCGATTTGAGCCTTGCTGAAGCGGCCACAACGCACCTGAACGGATACCCGCGCGACAGCCTCAATCAAGTGTATTTTAAACAGGTTTTTGAAATGCACAAGATCACAATGGAGCAATACGAGCAGAACCTGCGCATGTATGCGACCGATCTGTCGACGATGGAACGGATTGTCAAAAATGTGGAGGCAAAGTTCGAACCTGAAAAAAAAGCGGCTGAATAAGGGGTGTATTTTTAACATTTTAATGTCTAAATCCTTAAATTCCTGTTTAAAAATACAAGAATTTGTTTCGCCAAATACAAAATACGCTACTTTTGGCGTTCGCTAACACAAAAAAGAAAACAATCGGTTTCACCAACTAACAGCATTTTTTTATTATGATACTTAACGCCTTCCTGTCTGCCTTCTTTTTCCTGCAAATGGTAACGAATGCGGAGACGGCCGCCCCGGAATCAAAAAGTCTGATCGATATTATTCTTGGCAGCAGCACTTCAGGTTTGATTGTGATGACGGTTCTGCTTCTGTTGTCAATCGTTGCGGTATATATTATCGTTGAACGTTACATGACGCTTACGCGGGCTGCGCAGGTCGACCATAACTTCATGAACAGCATCCGTGCCAGCGTAGAAAGCGGCAACCTCCAGGCCGCTAAAGCGCTTTGCCAAAGCGTAGACGCCCCAATGGCGCGCATGGTAGAAAAAGGACTCGACCGCATTGGAAAACCGCTTGACGACATCAACAAAGCCATTGAGAACGTGGGCAACCTCGAACTGCTCAAATTGGAAAAAAACCTGTCGACCCTCGCGTCTATTTCCGGTATCGCACCGATGATTGGGCTGCTGGGTACGGTAATCGGTCTGATCATTTCCTTCCAGGACATGGCTTCGGCGACCACCATTACGCCACAGGTATTGTCGAACGGTATTTACCACGCCCTCACAGCGACGGCAATGGGTTTGTTTGTATCCATCATCGCTATGGCCGGGTTTAACCTGCTGGTAACCAACTTAGATAAGGTGATTTTCAAAATGGAAAACACAGCGGTTCAGTTTATGGACTTGCTACAGGAGCCATCCCGGTAAACAACACCGGACGGAAGCGCACTGCTTTTAGTGTTGCTTCAAAGTTCCTTTGTAACCATTTTGCTTTTCACTCAACAATCCTGAATCTAATAATATGGGACTTAAGCGTCGTATTCGCGTAGAACCTGAGTTCAGCTTGGCCGCCATGATCGATGTGATCTTCTTGCTGCTGATGTTTTTCATGCTGACCTCCAAGTTCGTCACCCCGAACGCCCTGAATTTGTCGCTGCCTTCAAGCAGTGCCACCACAATGGCCTCTCCAAGTTTGGCCGTGTCCATCAAAGCCACGGGCGAATTTTATATTGATACTAAAAAAACAGCCGAAAGCAACTTGTTGCCCGCGCTGCAAGCCAAAATGAAATCATTGGGGAAAAACCCGAAAGAGACGACCATTACGGTGGTGGCTGAACGGGGTACTTCCATTGAAAATGTGGTAACAGTGCTGGATATTGCCAATAAATTGCAGGTAAAAACCATTCTGGCTACCGATCCTAAACCGGGCGGCAAATAGAAGTTTCCTGCATTTTTTGGTTGCGTTTTATGTAAAACTGCAAAAAACGCCATCCAATATCCATTCGAAATGATACCGGATTTTTATAGGTCATTTTAAACCTTGTTAAATCCGAATCATTTTATCACACCGTATAAACTTAAAAATCATGGCTTCGAAAGCAGTCATTCTGCAAGAACAAGATCGGACCAAAGCAATTTTAGCCACGCTGCTTTTTCACGCCGTGCTGATTGTGATCCTGTTTTTATACCGCTTTTCCTCACAGCCGCCGATCACCGAGGCGCCTGCCATTGTATTGGAATGGGGCGGCGGTGGCGATAATGCAGCGGCCGGTAAACCGGATGAAGGCCAGGGCAACAACCCTGCGCCGCAAGGACAACAAATGGAAGATCCGAGCAGCCACGAGGCGGTTGAAAACCCCGTATCCGCGCCTAAACCGGTTACGCCTCCTCCCGCTTCCAAGCCTACGCCGGCCACTTCAACGCCCTCTACAACGCCTACAACCAATGATCCTGACGTAGCCGCACTGCGGAAGCAACAAGAAGACGCAAAAAAGCGGCAGAACGAACAGGATCAAATCAAAAAGCAGCAGCAGGAAGAACAAAACCGCATCGCAGAAGCGCAACGCAAGGCCCAGCAAGAGGCCGCTGATCGCGCAAAAGCAGAAAAAGATGCTCTTGACAAGAAAAAAGGACAGTTCGGCGGTAGTTTCGGCAAACCGGGCGCTACCGGGACTGGTCAGGGCAATACCGGCAAACCAGGTAATCAGGGCGTTCCGGGCGGCACAGGCGATAATCCGTTTGGTAAAAAACCTGGAACGGGTGGCGGTGATGGCGGCGGCGATGGTACCGGCTCGGGTGCATCTGTCGGCGGCGGTTTGGGCGGACGAAAAGTAACCCAACGCGGTCGGGTAAATGATACCTCGCAAAAAAGCGGTAAAGTAGTGGTGGAAGTATGTGTAGACAACGACGGCAACGTTGTAAGCGCCGATTATACCCAGCGCGGTTCTACCACTTCCGATAGTGAATTGCGCAGCAAAGCCATTTCGGCGGCTAAACAATTCCGCTTTGCACCTTCACAGAGCGCAAAAGAATGTGGCACGATTACGTTTAATTTCCAGTTGAAATAGTCGCTGTTAGATATTTGAATTTCCAACCGTTCCTTCTAAAAACGGCACAAACCGAAACGTATCAAAAACGGTTTCTTTGTATTCTGTTGCGGAAATGCGTTGGATTTTGTACATCTGTTGTACCTCGCTCCCCACAGGAATCACGAGTATTCCACCGATCATTAATTGTTGTTTGAGCGCGTCCGGTATCACGGGCGCGCCTGCGGTGACAATAATTTTATCATAAGGGGCAAAATCGGACAGCCCTTTTGTGCCGTCGCCGAAAAAACATTTGATGGTTTTAAAACCCAGTTTGTCCAATAAGGCTTGGGTCTGGTGATAAAGCGCTTCCTGGCGCTCGATGGTGTACACGCGTGCGCCCAACACCGCGAGAATCGCGGCTTGATACCCTGATCCGGTTCCGATTTCCAACACCCGGTCGCGGGTATGAATATCCAGCAAATCACTTTGATAGGCTACCGTAAATGGTTGCGAAATGGTTTGGTCGTTGCCAATCGGAAAAGCCTTGTCGTCGTAGGCGTGTTCTTCAAATGCTTTGTCGAGGAAAAAGTGGCGCGGCACCGAACCGACGGCCGCTAACACCGCTTCGTCGGAGATACCCCGTTTCCGCAGGCTTTCCACCAATTGTTTTCGCAGTCCTTTATGCCGATAGCTGTCCGTCACGTTGTTTTTTTTTATAGATGCGCAAAACTACGCCGACGAACTAATACATTTGCCAATGGTGTGAAATCACTTAAAAAATCATCAGCAAAAACGCATTATGGCAATTCCTATCAAATTCGGAACAGACGGTTGGCGGGCTATCATCGCCGACGATTATACCATTGACAATGTAATGCGCGTGGCGGAAGCGACCGCGCTTTACATGCAAAAAAACAACATGACTACAGCCGTGATTGGGCATGATTGTCGTTTCGGCGGCCGTATGTTCAGCGCGGTAACAGCACAAGTGCTCGGCGCTTATGGTATTAAATGCCATATCGGTACCAGTTTTGTGAGCACGCCGATGATTTCGCTCGGTGTTGTAAAATTGAAGGCAGATCTCGGCATTGTGATTACGGCAAGCCACAACCCGCCTTCCTACAACGGGTATAAATTAAAAGCGTCCTATGGCGGCCCATCCATCCCTTCTGAAATTGCCGCCGTAGAGGAACTGATTCCGGAGGTTTGTTCGCTGACCACCTTGCCGTCTTTAAACGACCTGGTTGTTAAAGATCTGTTGGATGATGTTGACCTGGAAAAAATGTACCTGGAACATGCCGAGAAAAATTTTGATCTCGAACTGATTAAATCTTCCGGTATTAAATTGGCCTATGATGCCATGTTTGGCGCAGGCCAGAATGTTGTAAAAACCTTGTTGCCCGAATCGGTATTCCTGCATTGTGACTGGAATCCGGGAATGCACGGCCAAGCGCCGGAACCAATTAGCCGGAACCTGAAGGAATTGAGCCGTTTGATCGCTAAAGACCCGAAAATATCGGCAGGTTTGGCCACCGATGGCGATGCTGACCGGATCGGTATGTTTGATGAGGATGGTAATTTTGTCGATTCGCACCACCTGTTGCTCATTTTGTTGCTGTACCTGTACAAATACAAAAATCTGCGCGGAAAAGTGGTATTTACCTTCTCCGTTACGGATAAACTGAAAAAAATGGCCGAAAAATTCGGTCTGCCTTACGAAATCACGAAAGTTGGTTTCAAATATATTGCTGAAATTATGACCAAAGAGGATGTGTTGGTTGGCGGGGAAGAGTCGGGTGGTTTGGCAGTAAAAGGCCATATTCCGGAGCGCGACGGTGTTTGGGTTGGTTTGATGGTGCTGGAATTTATGGCAACAACTGGCAAAACAGTGAAAGGTTTGGTACAGGAAGTGTACGACGAAGTGGGCGGATTTGCTTTTGATCGCGACGATTTGCACATCACGGATGCGCAGAAACAAGCCGTTATTGCCGCTTGCAAAGCAAATAGCTACACAAACTTTGGCGATTACAAAATCGAGGGCATGGAAGACCTTGATGGTTGGAAATTCCTGCTGGGCGGCGAGTCTTGGGTAATGATTCGGGCTTCAGGTACGGAACCTGTGTTGCGCGTGTATGCGCAGGCGCCAGATTTGGCCGAAGCGCGGAAAATGCTGGATGCGACGAAGTCTACTATCCTGGCATAGGCGGTCTCAATTCAGAATAAAATCTTTAAATGCCGCCAGTTGTTGTTCCAAACACAAACTGGCGGCTTTATTTTTAGTATTGAATTAAATCGCTGCCCGTTCCCGAACAGATTCAAAATCAAGATCTTGTACCATTTTGCCATTTTCAAAAACGGTAACAAGCAGGTCGTCGCTCCAGGCCGGACCGGTTACCTCCATTTCATTGAACGTTTGGTATTCGCCTGTACGCGCGTGTTTGCGCAAGGTCAAACGGCCGCTTTTCGACTTTTTGAAAGAACGTTGAAGCTTGCCTTCAGCGTCCATTTCAACCGGTGTTTTGATTACGCTGTGACCCATTCCGTCATACTCCGTGTACGAGCATTTCACCGCAAAATTCATAGTATCGCGGTTCACGCCTTGCAGTAGTTTGCCGCCCATGCCAAAAACGATGTTTTCGGTGGCAATACCTTCGGCTGTCAATGTGTTCAAAATGGCCCGGATGCTGTCAATGTTCACCCCGTCGCCTTGAATAACGCGCACTTGAGGCGGCAGCACTTTGTAACCTTTGCCATTTATAGAGAAGCCAAACTGTTCGAACAAAATCTTGAACACTTCCAGCAGTGTCCGAACCGGATCGCCGGAATCAGGACGGATTACCAATGTGCCCTTGCGATTGAGAATTTCTTCTTTCAATGCGCCGCCCCAGTATTCACGGCAGGCCCGGAAAATATCAAAACTATCGGATACACATGCCACCATGCCGTCTGGGTAAGTGGCTAAGATGCGGCGGTAAACATCCAATTCACCCGCTTCACCTTCCTGGGTACAAATACTGTGTTCGGTAGCCGGAATGGACAAGCCGTACACCGTTTTGGTATTGTAAAACCGGCGGATCATCATCGAACCGGCCACGGTATCTGAGCCGCGAAAGTTGACCAAATGCGCCGCGCCGCCCAAGCCTGCGGATTCTACGCTGGAGACGCCTCGAAACCCAAAATCGTTCAAAAAGAAGTCATTTACTTGCTGATCGCTGGTTTTTTCAAGGAATTCGCGGGCAATCTTGCGGATTTCGCGTGATAGCGTAGCCACTGTAATCGGGTACCAGATTTGCAGCAGCAGGCTTTCGAGGAAGTTTGTGACCCAGGCGCAGTTCGGGTCGGTATTTTCAATGGTCATCAACACATTGCGGGTTGGAATCACGCTGCCTTCGGGTACGGCTTTGATGCGTACCGGAAACAAGCCTCCGTGATGTTCCAGGATGTATTCAAATTTGGCGCGGTCAAACACGTCATTTCGGCCGAATACGCCGGCGATCACGATTTCGGCTTCATCTATGTCGGCTGCGGTGAAGGGCTGTGCGAGGTATTGTTTCAGGAAATATTGCAGGCCGAAAAATACGGTTTCATCAAAGGCGCCGCCGCGGGATTCCAGATAGGAGTAAATTTTTTCCGTTTGCGGGTGGTAGAAGCGGTGATGGCTGTATTTGTAAGCGTCGGAGAGGAGGATGGTGTTCATGATTGTAGGTGGAGTGTCATAGGGCGTTGCCCTATTTTAATGATTTCGCCCTTTCAGGGCTAGTTCGTTCTTAATAACTTAAGTATTTGGTTTTGAGGAGTTTAAATAATGGATGATGTTCTGGGACGAGGTCGTTTTCGGTGATGTCGTCAATGTTGAACCAGCGCAGCGCCTCAATGTCGTCCCTTGCTTCAGCGTTTCCTCCAAAGCAGATTGTAGCGAATAAGAGGGTGCAAATTGCATCTTCCGCACGTCGGTAGCGCCAGTCGTTAATCCGGCAGGAGCCAACATATTGCATGTCGGAAAGTTGCAAGTCACCGCATTCTTCCTGCGCTTCTCGACGGGCCGCCGCTTCATAGTCTGCATCTGTCGGATCGGCAAAACCGCCGGGGAAGCGGAATCTACTTTCACCGGGTTTACGGGCTAAAAGCAACGCCGTTTTTTCGGGATTAAGGATCGCAATATCGACAGTAGGGTACACGGAAGGGTAACGTTTTCCAGTAGCATACAAAATGCCTGACCTGAAATCCGCGCTAGTAAGTACAGTGTTAAAAGCCAGTTCGCGTAGTTTGGTGGCAGAGCAACCGGGTACATCTGACTGGATAATTTCTGTTTGAAACCTGCCTTTGTAAGCGCCGATGAAAGAATCGCGTGAACCATACAAACGTATTTCTGCGTGTGGCGCTAATTGCCGGATCTGCTGGTCCAGTCGGGCATCCCATACGCGATCATCCGGGCAATCTGGTAAGGCCTTTACCATCAATCGGTCGCCATAGGCCGCTTCCAACATTAAACGGCGTGTTTCAAAATCAAGCGGGTCGCGGCGGGTGGCATTGCCGGGTTTTACGCCTAATAAAACCAGGACTTTGGGATGGCGTGATAAAACGATGTCAAACAGGTATTTATGACCTTCGTGCAGTGCTGGGGTTTGGAACCTGCCGACGATTACAGCGATGGTTTGGAGTTCGTGGAGGTTGGCGGCAGCGTTATTTGATGCTTGCGTCATTTGTATTTGTGTGTTTATAACGCAAATATATGGGTGTTTTTATTCTTGTCAATGATTTATGCGTAAAAAAAACACAAATAAAATACATTAAATAAAATATTTTATTTAATGTATTGATTTAAAAATAATTATAAGAAAAGTGATTCAAAAAGACCTAAGGTCTTCTAGTATGGAAGGGCAGTGCGTTCAACTACTTTTTTAATTTTAAACAAATATTTAAAAAAAAACAAAACAAAAAGTTTTTTAAATAAATAATTTGTTTTATTTTTGTGTCGTTATGGCAAAAGACAAAACACAAAACGAAGCGCTGCCGCCACTTCATCCGCCGGATTTCGTGCATCAACCGCATGATAAATATGTTCGGTATGCTTTGCAAATCAGGGATTTAGCATTGGAGTTTTTGCAGTTTTCGCTCGAAGAGAAAATACGTAATCTGATTGATTGGGATACGCTTTACCTTTCAAAGGACAGCTTTATTGACGAAAAACTGAAGGCGCACTACTCTGATATTTGTTACACGGGCTATACGAACGACAAAGAACCGTTTCGAATCGCTACCTTGATCGAACACAAAAGCGATCCTCCAGGAAAAGGTGAGTTGACTTTGCAATTAGTACGCTACATTTCAAATATTTGGCAAGACGATATCAAACATAATCGTTCTTTAACGCTTACAATTCCGATTGTGCTGTATCATGGAAATCCGGGTTTAACGAAAGAAACTGCCGCATCATTGTTTGCTGAAGCGCCAGATTGGTTGCGCGCTTTCGTTCCCTCATTTGATTATGTACTTGTGGACTTGTCAACGCAGACAGACGAAGCCTTGGATGCGCTCAAAATGATGTACTTGGGCAAGTTTTTAACAGCTTTAAAACACAGCAGGGATAACGCCTACATTGCGTTTTATTGGAAAAAATTCGTTATTTTTGCACCTACTGAAATAAATGAGAGGGTACTCAGGCAATTTGCTGTTGCTACAGTTTTATACCTAAATGCAACTTCAACCGTTTTTAATCAAAATCTAAAAAAGATGGATACTTTGCTGACCACAGAAGAACAAACAACCTTTAAACCCTATCTTATTGAACTTTATGAAAAAATGATGGGTGAAGCTGAAGAAAAAGGCATGGAGAAGGGTATCGAAAAAGGTATGGAAAAAGGCATGGAGAAGGGAATGGAGAAGGGCATAGAAAAAGGTATCGAAAAAGGTATGGAAAAAACCATTCGCCTATTCTTACTCAAAAATCCTGATTGGACAAATCAGCAGGTTGCTGATTGTTTTGAGGTCACGCCTACATTCGTGCGCAAACTGCGTACAAAATGAGATGATTTAGATAAACCGTAAAAATAATCTACGAGCCAGATAATCCTGAGCGCTTATCTGAACATTATTTCTTTAATGGCGGCTCCTTCACAAACAAGTCCAGTACAATCCCCTGATTTTTTAATTCAAAATACCTGGCCCGATTGAACCTGAACAAGGTTGCGGGTCGGCCGCTGCCGCTTGAACCTGCTTTTTCATCCAGTTCTTCGACAAAGCCGTATTGCATGATTTTTTTGCGAAAATTGCGGCGCTCTATATCATGGCCAAGGAAAGTCCGGTACAAATGCTCAAGGTGGGAAAACGGGAATTTTTCATCCAATAATTCAAAGCCGACCGGTTCGTAGGTAACTTTAGCGCTCAGGCGCTTAAAGGCCGTATGCAGGATTTCAGCATGGTCGAATGCTAAAGGCGGCAGGTCTGCCATGGGTTTCCATTGCGCATCATCGGCATCGGTACCGGCAGCAAGGGTGAACTTGGCCGGTTTAACTAAGGCATAATAAGCCACCGAAACCACGTGCCCGCGCGGGTCGCGCAAGGGATTGCCAAAAGTGTACAACTGTTCAAGGTAATCCGGCTCAATACCCGCTTCCTCGCGTAACTCTCGACGAACTGCCGTTTCTAAATGCTCGTTAGGGCGCACAAAACCACCCGGCAAGGCCCAAAAACCGGCATAAGGATTCATGCCGCGCCGTATAAGAAGCACGTGCAAATCGCGGTCGGGCGTATAACCAAACACGACAGCATCGACGGTCAGCAGAACTGGAATAGGCATAGTGGTATTGTAATTTGCCGCGAAATTACGGCAATTCCGGCAACACGGGCCGAATCATCAGCGCTTTTTGAATGATATTCCATACTTCTGTGTATTCAGCGCCTTCGAGTGGCAGGCGCGGCGCCCGAACATGGGCGGTTCCAATACCAGTAGCTACTTCGGCTAATTTGATGTATTGCACCAATTTAGGATGAATATCTAATTCCAGCAAAGGCAAAAACCAACGATAAATTTCCAATGCCTCTGCGTGGCGACCTGCTTTGGCTAACTTAAAAATAGCCACTGTTTCGCGCGGGAACGCATCCACCAAACCGGCTACCCAACCGTGCGCGCCCATGAACAGGCTTTCCAAAGCCAGGGTATCGACACCGCACAGAATTTTAAAACGCTCGCCAAAACGATTAATCATACGGGTAACATTGCTAACATCACGCGTACTTTCTTTAACCGCCTGTATGCTCGGCCAGGCGCTCATGGTTTCAAACATATCAAGCGTAACCAAAATTTTATAATCCACCGGGTTGTTGTAAATCATAATCGGCAGGGGCGTGGCTTCGGCAATGGCTTTAAAATACGCCAGCGTTTCACGGTCATCGGCCTTGTAGCGCATGGGCGGGAGCAAACATTAGCCCGGAAGCGCCGCAACGTTCGGCCTCTGTAGCAGCAGCCACCGCAGCCCGAGTCGTTTGTTCGGCAATATTCATAACCACCGGAATCTTACCGGCCACCTGATCCACAGTATGGCGTACCAGCGAATATTTCTCTTCATTTAACAAACTGCTGGCCTCTCCAAGGGTACCACCCAGGATTACACCGTTTACACCGGCGTCCATTTGCGCTTGCAGGTTTTTGTCAAAAACCGGATAATCAATTGAATCTGAAGCGGTAAATGGGGTAGTGAGTGCGGGATAAACGCCGAGCCAATTAATCATGACGGGTATTTTTAAATTTATTTAGGTGTTTTCAAAGATTTTAAAATGTAATATTGCTGCAAAATTACACTGCTCATACCACATATCGCACTCGAACCGCATTTGCCCGATAGCTGCAAAATCGCGGATGAAATGCGTTATGCGCAGGCAAGCCCATTTCGATAAAAGGCAAAATGTTAAAATTCCTTTCTATTCAATATATTTTATTAAATTTGGGGTTTATAATCTACAAATTTTATAAAAATGATTGAAAGGCTACTTCGTCAACAGATTGAAAGCCGTTGGGATTCTGGTAAGGCAATCGTTATCCTGGGTCCAAGGCAAGTGGGTAAGACTACTTTGTTGCGTCAGATTTGTACCGAGCACGGTGACTATTTATTTCTGAATGCCGACGAAGCAGAGGTTCCTGCATTGTTGGAAAATGCGAATGAGCAACGTCTGCGTCAGATTATCGGCAAAAAAACAATCGTTTTCATTGACGAGGCACAGCGCATTCGAAACATCGGTCTTACGTTAAAAATTATAATCGATCAGATTCCGGGCATTAGGGTTTTAGTAAGTGGTTCATCTTCCTTAGACCTTGCAAGTGAAATTAGTGAGCCGCTAACCGGCCGAAAATGGGAATTTTTGATGTTCCCCATTTCATGGAAGGAATTAGTCGGCAGTATCGGATTTTTGGATGCGCGCAAACAACTCGAACAACGGCTGCTTTATGGGATGTACCCGGAGGTCATAAATCAAACCGGCGATGAACGCGAAGTGCTTAATCAGTTGAGCAGCAGTTATTTATATCGGGATATTCTGGAGTATGGGGGTATTCGAAAACCAGAGCTGTTAGAAAAATTGCTGACTGCATTAGCGCTACAGGTTGGTTCGGAAGTTTCCTATAATGAACTATCACAATTGCTGCAAATTGATCGAAATACCGTGGAGCAGTATATCGGTTTGTTGGAAAAATCCTTCATCGTATTCCGGCTTGGACCTTTAAGCCGCAACCTGCGCAATGAAATTAACAGCAGCCGAAAAATCTATTTCTATGATAACGGTATACGAAATGCAGTGCTCGCAGATTTTAAACCGATGGCTTTGCGCACGGATGCGGGTGCGCTATGGGAAAATTTTTTAGTAAGCGAACGGCTAAAATATATTCATTATCAACGTATTTGGGCCAAAACATACTTTTGGCGCACTTACCAACAGCAGGAAATTGACTATATAGAGGAATCTGATGGCGCTTTTTATGCCTGGGAAATGAAATGGAATCCTAAAGCGAAGTCCAAATTTCCGGCATCTTTTATCGAAAAATATCAACCAATTTCATCTCAAACGGTTCATCGCGACAACTTTGAGGCGTTTTTATTGGATTAAACGCCTACGTCATTGACCTAAGGATTTTGGTTTTCTTTTGTCATTGGGCTAAACCCCAAATAATTCTGTTTCCACCAACTCACACACAATATGCCCAATCATAATATGCGACTCCTGAATCCGCGGCGTATCTTTCGAAGGGACATTGAGTAAAACATCGCATTCTTCACGCATTTTTCCGCCGCTTTCGCCTGTAAATCCTACGACGAACATACCCTGTTTGCGTGCTTGTTCAATGGCTTTAAGCACGTTGCCCGAATTTCCGGAAGTGCTGAATGCCACCAACACATCACCCGCGCGCCCGGCGGCTTCCACCATGCGGGCGTACACCACTTCGTAACTGTAATCATTGGCGACAGCCGTTACATAAGAGCCGTTTACGTGCAATGCTTCTGCATATAAAGGCGGCCGGTCGGTGTAAAAACGGCCGCTCAGTTCGGCTGCAAGGTGCTGGGCGTCGGCCGCGCTGCCGCCATTGCCGCAGAAGAGGATTTTGCCGCCTTTTCGGTAGCATTCAATCCACAGGTCTGCCGTTTGTTGGATGCGATTTAACAGCGCGTCATCTGCTAAAATGGCTTGTTTGGCGGCGATGCTGCTTGTTATAATGGCGGCAATTTTTGTTATTGGCATGTTTGAATGTCCTGCTTAAATCTTGAAAATTAATAACCAACCCGCCCGCACGCGGTTATTCCAGCGTTCCATGTCCACCACCAGCAAGGTGCGATTTTCGAAGGACAAAGTTCCGTGCTTTTTTTCCAAATTTTTATAGTGTTTCAAACAAACCCGCGTCACCGTGACTAAATAGTGAATCACCCCCCATGCAGCGCCCGGATGTCCAAGGCCAAGTTTTTGTTGCGCATTGAGTGGCCTAGCGATTGAATTGTACAATGCGCTTTTCGTTGTAATTACTTGTTGTTCAAATGTTTGTATTAGAAATGGAAGTTTTTTTTGCGCAAGCAATTCCAAGGGTAAAGTGTGGATTCCGTCGCGCTGGTCAAACCAGATGTCAAAAATATCATCGCAGAGTTGAACTAAATGACCAAATTCGTACAGGGCATTCTTTTCTGCTTCCGACAATGAATTTTCAAGCACCCGCCGAAACATGAGCACGGAAAAGCCGCCTTTATCAGCCGTTATTTGATCCAATTCCTGGATATTCGGCTTCCAATTAACCATTTGTCTGCCAGCGGTTTCCACATTAAAAACCCGGTGCATGTAATCCTTAAACTCGTCGGCATGTTGGGGCGGCAGCGCATTGTAAATATTTTGAAGAAAATGCAAGGCAAGTCCGCTCGGATCGGCGGTTTGGCCATACAATTCAGGGTTGTTTTGCCATAAAATACCGGTTTGATCTGAATCGCGGTAAGCGTCAACGAGGTCGTCAAAGAAATAGGCAAGCGCCGCCAAATTGGTAAATAAATTCTTCTCCCGCCGACTGCGTGTGCGTCCGCGCAAGGCTCCGAAAACGATACTCAAGTAAGTTGTGCCGTAAAAATAATGCTGGAACCGCCTTTTTTCCTTGGAATTCAACGTCTCTGGATGCGGAATCGCCAAGTCGCTAAAGGCCCGTGTTTTAAAATACCATGCCGCACGGATAAACGCGCCGGTTAACCAAACAGTGGCGTGCAGCAAAAAATACCAATGCCGAATCAGACTTTTAGGTGGATCTTTTTCTGCTATTTGGTTTTCTAACTGCTTGATTGTCATGGTGTTTTAGGTGATTTTTTTACCACCCGGCAGCGCCCGTATGAGGATGATCCATAAAAATGACATCAACGACACAAGGCATATAATAATGGGAATACATTTAGCCGGATGAAATTTATAAGCCCAGTACCCAGATTTGCTCCACCAATCAAGTACCAAAACGTGGATGAAATAAATGCCGAAACTCGCTGCTGCGAACTCTTTTTCAAAATCGAACAGAGCCGGTCGTTGAAACATTAACTGTGCAAAAATGAACCAGCCAGCGGCATTTAACCCAACATTCGGCGTTAAATAATCATAAAAAAAAGAGTTAAAGACATTTCCACGGGTCGTACTTGCCCAAAATGTGCCGTAAGCCGTAGCCGCCGTACCAAGCACAATCAAGGCTACGGAAATCCAAAGCAATTGTTTGTGACTCACCGGCCAGGGACTAATCCGTTCTCCCGGCGCGCCAGTAGCGGTAAACTTCGTTCCAAGATAATACCCCAGCACAAAAGTCCCGACCTGGTTAGTAAACAATTCAAAATACAACCCAATATGTATGTCGAAACCCTGACTCAGTGCCTTATAAACCCAGGTTCCAAGGGCAGCAAGCGTAAAAAAGTACCAAAAATCCTCCTCACGCGCGCTGCGTACCCAAGGGTTCAGGATAGGGTAGGTGAGGTACAAGCCCAAAATCAGGTAAATAAACCACAAATGGTAATGCACCTGATTCTGAATCAAATGTAAAAAAGCATCTTTGAACGTCGCCGGATCATTGGTCGACAAGTGGTTATAAATGCTGTACACCACCGACCAAAATAACCAGGGGATTGCCACACGGGAAAAACGACGTTTTAAAAAGTTTCCCAACGGATAATCCTTGCCGAGCAGCAAAAAACCGCTGAGCATGATAAAGAGGGGCACAGAAGGGCGCGCGAATGAATCCCACAAATTAGCCGACCACCAATACCAGGTGTTATATTCCGTATTGTTATGTGCTACCGGGCCAGATACATGTATGGTAATAACTAATATGGTGGCCCAATTGCGCAGACGGTCTGCCCAGGCTTGGTTATTTTGCGGAATTTGTTCAGGTACTACGGACGTCGAAATACTCACAGAAATGGCAAGGCGTTGGTTTTACTTTTTTAGGTGCCCTACAATTAAATTGTATAGACAAGCACGGAGCGAAGATATTCGCTTATTTCCAACAATATCAGGACTTTCGGTTTATTTTTACAAGCGATGAAACTTAAAATTCTATACGCAAGCCGTCATAAGCAAAGGAAACGCCAGGAGGTAGTGTTTTTTCAATGTCTTCCATCAGGCCCATTTGGTGGCTTACATGGGTGAACCAGGCTTTTTCGGGTTTTACTGTTTCCACAAAAGCCAGGGCTTCCTCCAAGTTCATGTGGGTCGGGTGGTGGCTGTGTTGGAGCGCATTTACCACTAAATATTTGGTACCGATGATTTTTTTTAATTCCTCCGGTTCCACGGTTTTTACATCGGTCAAATAAGTCAGGTCCCCAATCCGGAATCCGAGTATGGGCAAACGTCCGTGCATGACGCCAACCGGACGAATCAAAAGCGCGCCGATTTGCAGGGGCGTGTCTTTGTCCAATAAATGCAATTCAATTTGCGGCAAACCTAGAATATATTCGGCAAATACATACTCAAATCGTTTGCGCACTTCCTCGGCAACGCGCGGAAGGGCATACACGGCCATGGCGCGGTTTGTGCTAAAGTTAAACGGCCTAATATCGTCGATCCCAATTACATGGTCATTATGTTCATGTGTAAGTAGAATAGCGTCAAGGTGTTTTATGCCTTCGCGCAACATCTGTTGGCGGAAATCCGGTCCGGCATCAATGACTACGTTTGTGTTATCAAAACTGATGATGGCCGAAGCGCGCAAACGATTGTCGCGCGGGTCGCTTGAGCGGCAAACCGCGCAGTCGCATCCGATCACCGGAACGCCCTGTGAAGTGCCTGTTCCAAGCAGGGTAAACGTCAATCTTCCTGTCCCTTTTTCCATTTGTCAATCAGTTCGAGTGATTTTTCGCTTAAGGATTCTTTGCTGTAATCAATACCCGACAGGATATCAAGCAAGCAGTTAATGCGCGCTTCTGTGTCGAAAAATTTGTTGATAACAGCAATGCGCCGGCTCTCCACGAGGCAATAACCACTTTGGAAATTGCCCTTTTCATAGCGGATGGAATAATCCAATTCCTCGAAGAGCGCTTCTAATTTTTTTAGGGTGGTTTGGGTGTAGCGCATGGATGAGCGTTTACGGGTTGAAATTTTTAGGCAGGCGATCATAATCTTTTAACCGGAAAGTATGTTTCTTTCCGGGCGCAACCCAATTTTGCACCTATCTTCGCCTTGCGTCGTGCAAAAGTATCCAAATTTTACCACTATCTACATGGATGTCAAGATGAACCATAAATACCTTTTCACACTGTTGCTTGCCGGCTTTTTGCCATTGTTTTTGTCGGCCCAAGCGCGCTTCCGCAGTGGCATCATAGCAGGCGTATCGGCCTCTCAAATTGACGGCGATAACTCGGCAGGTTATAACAAACCCGGATTAGTAACCGGTTTACGCGTTCTCGCGCGCTTAGGCGAGCGCGCCGATGCCAGCATTGAAATGTTGTACGCCCAGCGCGGTTCTCAAAGCGAAATCATTCGGGATAACTACAATCCGAACAACTTTTCGCTCACCCTGAATTATGTCGAAGTGCCGATTCAATGGCATTATAACGACTGGTTGGTGGAAGGCGATGATGCTTCCGACAATTTTTACCGCATCTCTTTTAATGCCGGTTTGTCGTATGCGCGTTTTTTTTCCTACAAATTTAAAGGAGAGCCCAACGGAATTGAGCGTGTCGCAAACGGCTTTTTGAAAAAAAATGACATAAGCCTGCTTATCGGCGCTAATTTTTTCTTTACCAAACATTTCGGCCTCACTTTGCGCTGGGTGCGCGGCATCGGCGCCATGTACAACCCGAATGATTGGAAAACCCCGCCCATTAAAAATGCCTGGCTGGGGCATTGCCTTTATTTAGAAGGTGTTTATATGTTTTAAAATTAAGTAAAAAATGCGTTGTGCCGTTATTGATTTGGGAACAAACACGTTTCATTTGCTGATTACCGACCGCGATGCCCAAGGCGTTTGGCAGCCGATATTGCGGCAAAAAGTGTACGTAAAATTGGCTGATGAAGGCATTCACCGGATCGGGGCTGCCGCGTTCGAGCGCGGACTTGCCGCTTTACAGGGATTTAGTCGCCAATTGGCTGAGTATGAGGTGCCCTTATCGGCCGTAAAAGCCTTTGGTACAGCAGCCTTGCGCACGGCGGAAAATGCGTCGGAGTTTTTGGCGGAAGCCGCGCGTTTGACCGGTATTCAGGGCGAAGTGATTTCCGGCGACCGGGAAGCGCAATTGATTTACACCGGCGTCCGACTGGCGGTGCCTTTTCCGGAAGGCAAAGTCCTGATTATGGACATTGGCGGCGGCAGCGTGGAGTTCATTATTGCCGACCACGCGCAGGTGTATTGGCAACAAAGTTTTCCGATTGGAGTAGCGGTTTTATTCCGAAATTTCCACAAAAACGACCCGGTTCATGCCGACGAGATTAAGACTTTGGAAGATTTTCTCGAAACGGCCTTGCATGACTTGTGGCACGCGCTCGAACAGTTCCCGGCCAAAACCCTGATCGGCGCGTCGGGTACCTTTGATGTGATCGACTTGTTTTTACTTGATCCGGCTGAAAAACCGGAGACTTATGGTGTTATTGAAAAAGTTGATTTCGAGCCTTTTTACCTTGATTTAATCCGCAGCACCCTTGCCGAGCGTCTTGCGATGGATCGTTTGCCGGAAGAACGCGCCGAAATGGTGGTAGTAGCTTTAATTTTAGTGCGGTACATATTGCACAAAACCGGAATAGATATTATTTTTACTTCCACTTACGCCATGAAGGAGGGCATGTTGGAAGAAATTTCAAAGGCAAACCCTTGATTTGGCGCCAAAACCTGCTTAAAATATCTGTTAACCAACCCGTTAGGGGAAAACTATTTTCCAATGGCAAACGAAAACGAATCTCCAACCGAAGACCTCAGCCGCAAGCGAACCGTTATTTTGGTCCTTTATAATGTGCTGATTACCGTGATTATGTCCTTGCTGCTGTATCAAACGATTTTGAAAGCAGCCCACGCGGAAGCCAATGCAAACCGCAAACAGGTCGTTGTCACAGAAATTAAAGTTGAAAAGAAATTGAGCGTCGGTGACACCGGTAAAACCAAGGTGGATTCCTCAAAAGTGGTCACAAAAGACACTTTAAAGCCGGCAAATGACTCGACGCTTGAACCAGCGGATAAACAAGAAAGCAAATCTCAGGCGCCGATTATTCCGGACATGATTGCTTACGTGTTGTGGGCTATTTCGCTTGCGGGCGGCTTGGGCGGCGCTTTATCCAACCTGCGCGGCATATTTGAAATTTCGCGCGACCGGACTTTTTTTCCTGCTTATTTAGAAATGCCGTTTTATGTTCGACCGATTTCCGGTGTGATTTGCGGTTTGTTTACCTTCTTTTTAAGCACCTTTTTTGCTGGCGCACTGGCAGCGCAGGGTACGGGTTCCGGCTGGCAAACGGTACAGGGTATGTTCCCGTATATCGGGATCGCGTTTGTGGCTGGATTTGCTTCGCAAGAATTTATGGAACGACTGAAGGAAACGGCCAAAACCTTGTTTGGCGCTCCGCAGCAAGCCGACGATTCGGAAGCAGTTATCGTGCAACCTGTAAATTCAAACCCTGCGCCTGAACAAAATCCGAGCACAGTGAATTCCGGTGGGGGAGAGGAATCGTTTAACCCGAATGCTGAGGAAAAAGCCCCGGAGACGACGCCGAAACAAACACCCCCAGTTCAACAACCGATGATTGTAATGCAGCCGCGTAAAACGCGGAGGCCGGATTAATTGCCGTTCTCGATTGATTTACGATTTTTGATGAAATCTCGTGTAATAGCCGGGGAGTTTGCACTTCTATTGCCGCTAACATTAGTGAAGAGGTGTCATCTTCGAGGCACGAGAAGGTGACATCTCTGAACGGAAGTGCTCACATAATCTTCGTTTAGAGATGACACCTCTGAACAGAAATGCTCACGTAATCTTCGTTCAGAGATGTCACCTCCTCCTTTGGTCGGAGATGACACCTCTGAACGGACTTCGGGATTTTTTTGATGTTAAATCGTTACTTTGATATAGAACACGTATCAAGCGTTTGTTGCAAAGTGTTGCTAATAAATTGAATATGCAACATAAATCCCAAATATAATCGGAAATCATGTAATCGGATATCGGAAATCAACGTGCTCACTTTCCGATTTCTTCCAAAGAAACGCGATCAAGCAACAAATTGCCGTTGTAAGGGAAATTTACCGGTGTTTTGTAATATGCCTCAAGAATAAGGTAGTCCCAATCTTTTTTGGTCGGCGAAAGATCGAAACTGTGCTCTTTCCATTCTGAATCATTAATCAGGGAGGATTCTGCAAGAAGTTCGCCCTTGTCACAGCTTTGTGTGCCGCCCCAGATACGCAGGACAACCGGTGCGGTAAAATTTACTTTTTGCAATGTTAACCTTGATGAGGAAAGGTACTTTGGCGAATGAGCCAAGGCAATTTTTAAAACATAAAAATGCCCGGTACGCAAAGGCTCTTGCAATGCTTGTCCGACTGCTTCCCAAGTGTCATTATCTCGTGTGACAAGTCCGAGATATGTTTTGCCGTCAAATGCAGGGAGCACAACATCAAAAGCGCCGGGCTGGATATCAGGAGGCGATTCCTTTGACTTCCCGCAATCGATCCAACCATCAGGCGCAGAGTTGGGGCCGGGCGTTCCTTCAAAGGAAGGGTTGGAGAGTGTGATCGTTCGTTGCGCAGTTAGGCTCGCGCAAAATAGTACTAAGGTAAATAAAATGAGGTGTTTACGAATCATGGTTTTTATTTTTTAAATGAATCGCAATTCATTTTACGGGAGGGGAGGGATTAAAAATATTCAAAGGACTGATTTTAACTGTTGTGCGATATTTTTGCTTTGCTACTTTTAAAAACCAGATTGACGCTTGTCATGTCGTAGACAACTACACAAGCCGGTTCACGACGAAAAGCCTTGGCTAAACATCCGAAAAGGCCGGATTTGTGTAGTTGCCTCCGTAAACTACGGCATGACAAGCGCTATGCTGGGTATCTTGATAAAAATAGGATGAATTTAATCGCAAATCAAATTAAGCCAATTCCTTTTCTGAAGCAAATACTGCCGACAAATACTCGCGGTTCATGCGCGCGATGTTTTCAACGGAAATTTCTTTCGGGCATTCCGCTTCGCATGCTTTCACATTCGAGCATTTGCCAAAACCCTCTTTGTCCATTTGTGCAACCATGGAAAGCACACGTTGTTGGCGTTCTACCTGACCCTGTGGCAACAGCGCGAGGTGCGAAATTTTGGCAGACGTAAACAACATGGCCGATGCATTCGGGCAAGCAGCCACACAAGCCCCGCAACCGATGCAAGCCGCCGCATCAAATGCGCGACCAGCCTGGTCTTTTTCCACCGGAATGCTGTTGGCGTCCTGCGCCTGGCCGGTATTCACACTCACGAAACCGCCCGATTGGATGATGCGGTCAAAAGAAGAACGGTCAACAACCAAGTCCTTGATTACCGGAAATGCCTTGGCGCGGAATGGTTCGATCACAATGGTTTCGCCGTCTTTATAGTTTCGCATGTGAACCTGGCAAGTGGTAGTGCCTTTCATTGGACCGTGCGCGCGGCCGTCGATAACCAAGGAACAAGTACCGCAAATACCTTCGCGGCAATCGTGTTCGAATGCCACAGGTTCTTCTTTTTTGGCCACCAGGCTTTCGTTCAACACATCGAGCATTTCCAAAAAGGACATGTGCTCGTTTACATTGTCCAACTGGTAAGTGACAAATTCGCCTTTGTATTTGCCGCCCTGGCGCCAGATTTTAAGTGTCAATTTCATATTCTGAATGATTGATCGTGTATGCTGTGTTTCAGGCGCTTTTAAATTTTTCCGACTTATTCAGTCGGCCAAAAACGTCTGTTGTTGATTTTTATATTAATAAAACATTGTTTTCCAGCAGTTTACTTATCTTTTCTGATTGTTGAACAATCGTCAATCAGGATATTTCCATTGTACGCCTTGTCTTCATCGCTTGCAAAAGTTGCCTCTAATGTGAGGTGCGTGTAAGAATCCTTTAAAGGTTTTAATTCAAATTTGGATTCTTCCCAATTTTCATTTTTAATAACAGAAGACTCTGCCAACACTTCCATTTGCGGCGTTCTTTCATTTCCGCCCCAAATTCTAAGTTTAACTGGCGAGCCATATTTCTCACGTCTCTTCGTCTGAGGATTGAACTCTCGTGCGTTTTTACCATAAGTGAGAAAAATGGAAAACCGGTATTTTGTATCCTTTTGCAGAGTTTGACCTAAAGCTTGCGTGATATGTTGTTTCATGCCGCTTTGCTGCGTGGTCAGGCATAAAAAACGTGCGCCTGTATGGGGAACTGTTTCAAGTTTATCGGTAACTTCCTTCCATTGTATATTACCATCTTTGTCTACATACGCATTGGAATATTTGTATTGGTCAGAATGCACCGCCGGCAAATTTTGGTTTTTAAATGCTGCGGATCCCCAAAAATAGGGCAATCCGGTCGGGTGCATAAATTCAAAAGAAGGATTTTTGATGTAAATGATTGTGGAATCCGATTGTCCCCAATAATTATCGACCACAGCAAACTCCAAAAGTTGTAGACCGTTTGTCTTGGGATCAGATATGGACGCCGGTTGCTTTGATGATACCAAATTAAAAAGGGCACTATCTTCAACTATAGCGATCCGATCCACCATTACATTTCCGTCATAAGGTTGCGCCGCAGAGGCGTTATAATATGCTTCAACATAAAATTGTGTGTAAGAGCCAAGTTTAGGTTTGATTGGAAGATTTTCAATTTTCCAAACAGTATCTTGAACTAAATTAGACTCCGCCAGCAATTCAGATTTTTCACAAACCTGATTTGATCCCCAAATTCTTAACCTGCCCGGAATATTAAAGTTAGTCATGTGAAACGTCAATCTACTATTGGAATTGAGCGTCGGCGCCCTTGCCAAAGCAAGAGAAATGACATACTTATGATTCAATTGAAGTGGTTCCTTTAGCGTCTGAGAGACCGATTCGTATGTCCCGTTTGATCGTGTAACCAATCCAAGATAGGTATTGCCGTCAAAAGCAGGCAGCGTTACATCGTAACTACCGGGTTGAATATCTGGCGCTGATTCATCTTTGAACCCGCACGAAACCCAATTGTCCGGCGCTTTTGAAGGCGTGGGCTTTCCCTCAAAGGAAGGATTTTTCAGTTCGATTGCACGTTGCGCTTTTAAACAGAAGCCCAAACAACAGAAAACAATAAAAATGGCGTGTTTTAGGTACATGGTTTATAGTAATTCGAGGGTGAGATAATAGGGTGTTCGTCCAATTTTTACCGGTTTATGCGCCAAAGCAATAGATTTTGTGCAATTAATTGGATTTGATTAGCCAGGTTCATTTGCACAAAAACTGTTGCGGAGGAGTTTAAACATCAACAATATGAATCGGATGTTTATGTATAAACTGCTGAAAAACAATATTTCAAAGAACTTTAAATGCGGTTTCAGGGTGATTATTCAGGATCAGAACAGTCTACTTGTAGCTCCGTTGTGAAACTTTTACCACTTCATAATCCAAAGGTTCCTTATTCAATTCCTGGGCGCCGCTTTCGCCGGTCCATTCCCAAGCTGCTACGTATTTGAACTCTTCGTCATTCCGAAGCGCTTCTCCATCTTCTGTTTGGTATTCTTCGCGGAAGTGGCCGCCGCACGATTCATTGCGGTTTAGCGCATCTACACACATCAATTCTCCAAGTTCCAAAAAGTCGGCTACGCGCGATGCTTTTTCAAGTTCCGGGTTGTAATCGTTGGCGCTGCCTGGTACGAAGGCGTCGCGCCAGAATTCAGCGCGCAATTCGCGGATCATACCGATGGCTTTTTTCAGACCTTCCTCGTTGCGGGCCATGCCGCAGTAGTCCCACATGATTTTGCCCAAACGGCGGTGGAAACTTTCCACACTTTGCGAACCGCCCAGACTCAACAATTGATTAAGGCGATCACGCACGTCTTTTTCTGCTGATTCAAACTCCGGCGTATCGGTAGAAATGGCGCCGGTACGGATTTCGTTGCTCAGGTAAGAGCCGATGGTGTAAGGCAATACGAAATAACCGTCGGCCAAACCCTGCATCAAGGCAGATGCGCCGAGGCGGTTGGCGCCGTGGTCACTGAAATTGGCTTCGCCGCAGGCATACAAACCCGGTACCGTGGTCATCAAATTATAATCGACCCACAAACCGCCCATCGTGTAGTGTACCGCCGGGTAAATCCGCATCGGTACTTCATACGGGTTGTCGCCGGTGATTTTTTCATACATTTCAAACAAGTTGCCATAACGAGCTTCTACCGTGTCTTTACCAAGGCGTTTGATGGCGTCGGCAAAGTCGAGGTAAACCGCTAAGCCTGAAGGGCCTACGCCTTTTCCGTGGTCGCATTCAATTTTTGCGGCACGGCTGGCAATGTCGCGCGGAACCAAGTTTCCGAAGGCCGGGTAACGGCGTTCGAGGTAGTAATCGCGCGCTTCCTCCGGTATTTGGGAAGGGTGTTTCAGGCGATCAGCCGGATCCTTTGGTACCCAGCAGCGTCCGTCGTTCCGCAGCGATTCCGACATAAGGGTCAGTTTCGATTGGTAGTCGCCGGAAACCGGGATACAAGTCGGGTGGATCTGCGTGTAGCAAGGATTTGCAAAAAATGCGCCCCGACGGTGTGCCCGCCAAGTCGCCGAGGTGTTGCACATCATGGCATTGGTACTCAGGTAAAATACGTTGCCGTAACCGCCAGTCGCCAATACCACGGCGTGGGCAGAATGGCGTTCCAGTTCACCGGTGAGCAGGTTGCGCACAATTACGCCGCGACATTTGCCGTCCACGATAACCGTGTCCAACATTTCGTGGCGGTTGTACAGTTTTACCGTACCCAAATGCACCTGGCGGCTCAACGCCTGATAAGCGCCAATGAGCAATTGTTGTCCTGTTTGGCCGCGCGCGTAAAACGTGCGTTCTACCTGCGTACCGCCGAACGAGCGATTGTCGAGCAAGCCGCCGTATTCGCGCGCGAACGGAACGCCTTGCGCGACGCACTGGTCGATAATCGCGCTGGAAACTTCCGCTAAGCGACGCACATTGCCTTCGCGTGCGCGGTAATCGCCGCCTTTGATGGTATCATAAAACAAACGGTACACAGAGTCGCCGTCATTGCGGTAGTTTTTGGCAGCATTGATCCCGCCTTGCGCTGCAATGGAGTGCGCGCGGCGCGGACTGTCGTGAAACGTAAAACATTTCACGTTATACCCCAATTCGCCCAGCGAGGCAGCAGCAGAGGCGCCAGCCAAGCCGGAGCCAATGATGATGATGTCGATGCGGCGTTTGTTGTTGGGCGCTACAAGTGGAACGCTGCCTTTGTATTGCGTCCATTTTTCTGCCAAATTTCCGGCAGGAATTTTTGAATCGAGCGCAGTTGCCATAATATCGTAGAATGAATAAAAAGCGATTGAATGAAAAATGGAAGTAAAATAGCCGCCTTTTTCGCGTGCTTTTTCACAACCTTTATTATTTCAGGTACATCCAAATCGGGATCAGTGCAAAAAGCAGCGATACGCCGACGGAGTAAACAATGCCAATTCCTTTGATCAGCGGCGTGTACCGGCGGTGGTTCAAACCCAGGGTTTGGAACGCCGACCAGAACCCGTGCCAGAGGTGATAACCTACAACGCCCATACATATCACATAAAACACAACGTACCCAAGGTTTTGATAAGAGGCCGCTACCAAGGAGTATAAATCCTTAATCGGGTGCTTATATCCATCATAATCAAGGTATTGTAAAGCGCCCCAGTGCATTTGAAACCAAAACTGGTACATGTGCAGCACAATGAATACGAAGATAATGATACCCAGCCAAGCCATGTTCCGCGATGCAATTTCGGAACTGCGCACGTGGTTCACAGCGTAACGAACGTTTCCGCGCGCCGCTCGGTTTTTGCGCCACAGCAAAATGCCCTGAATGGCATGAAGCAGGATGGAGGCATAAAGCAAATACGATACGGTTTTGATCAGTGGGTTGTGCGTCATAAAGTACGCATACTGATTGAAGGATTCCCCGCCGTCGTCGTTTAACAACTGAAGGTTGCCGATCAGGTGAACAATCAAAAAAAGCATCAGAAAAATGCCGGTCAGCGCCATCACGAATTTCTGGCCCAGCGACGAAGTTAAAAATTTAGTAAACCAACTCATTTTATGTGATGAATGGTGAAAGTGTGATTTTCGTTTAACAAACGTTTATAGCGCGTTTAAAGTGGGGCGAAAGGGTAAATGGATAAAAAACTTTGATTTTCAAAAGATTAGAATCCAAGATGTTTCAAAACCACTTTGCGTTCGCCATAGAAGCAGCAAATTTTATAAAAAATATACCACAACAAAACTAAAAACAAAGTATTTATTCGGTTTTTAGTTTTCCGCCGTAAAACTACTTTGATGAACGCAACCACCCAATTTTCGTTTGAAATAGAACGGACAAAAAGCATTATTTAGACGGAATCAAAACTCGCAACTTGTTTTTAAAGGCATTCCTACTTCTTGCGCGCCGCCCGAATGAGGAAAAACGCCAAAGTTGCGTAAAACAGAACGCCCAACAAGTCGTAGCCGCTTGCGCCAAGTCCGCCAGCGATGCCGTGTTCCAAGCTGAGTGTTTCAAGTGGTTTGGCCGTCACGTCAGATGCCTGCAACATGGCTACAACAACCCCCGCCAGGGCGCCGCCCGCCACTAAGCCGGTCGCAAACAAACTTCCTTTGCCCAAATCGGCGTCCTCGGCCTCTTCTCCCTTGCGTTTGGCCATCCAGTCGGTCAGGCCGCGCAACACGCCGCCAATCCAGATCGGCAGGGTCGTCGCAAGCGGCAGGTAAAGACCTACGGCAAATGACAGCGATTTTACTTCGCACAGTTCCATCGTGATGGCCACAAATACACCCACGAGCACAAACTGCCAGTCGAGGTTGAACGACAACAGTCCTTTTATCAAGGTCGCCATCAGGGTCGCCTGCGGTGCGTTGAATTTTTCACCAATCGCGTGTTCAATCCCGGCGGCCCGCATTTCAGCCGTCGGGTTGTCCAGAAACTGGACGGTAAAACCGATGACCAAGGTGGATACAATTACGCCGATAAACAAGGCCAATTGCTGGTATTTCGGCGTGGCGCCTACGATATAGCCCGTTTTTAAGTCTTGCGAAGTTGCACCGGCGTTTGCAGCAGCAATACAAATCATGCTGCCCACCACAAGCGCCATGGGTTCGTACACTTTGCCGGTCCAACCTACGCCGATAAAGACAAGCGCGGTGCCCATGATGGTCGCGATGGTCATCCCGGAAATCGGATTGTTGCTGCTACCGATGATGCCCACGATGCGGCTTGAAACGGTCACAAAGAAGAAACCGAAAATAATCACCAGCACGCCGATCAATAATTTGCTTAAAAAGCCATCGCCCGGCACGTTTGGCAACACAGCCATCAGTAAAATTAAGGCAAGCGCGCCGATACCGACCACTTTAAGCGACAAATCGTTTTCCGTGCGGGACACCGCCACATTTTTATCGCGGTTGCGCATGTCGGCCAAACTTTCCCGGAAAGAAGAAACGATGGTCGGGAAGGTTTTAAACAAGGTGATGAAGCCCGCGCCCGCCACCGCGCCCGCGCCGATCTGGCGCACGTACGCGCGATAAACGGCATCGGAAAGGTTTGTAAATGAATGCGTTGCAGGATCCCAGCCGAAACGCGCGCTCACCACTGTCGGATCCATCAGGCCCAATTTGGAAAGTTGCGCGGCAATCGTATCCGGCGTTACCAACGTGGCGAGCAAGGGAATCAACCCCATCCAGGCCAACACGCCGCCTGCGACCAATACGCCTGCGATACGCGGGCCGATGATGTAACCCACGCCCAAATATTCCGGTGTGATTTCGCCGCTTACGACCGCAGCGGGCAAGTATTTATTGGCAATGCCGGTGGCAAATTTCGGCACTTCCGCAATGACATGAAAAACCCGTTGCAACAAGGCATAAGCAAATGCAAAACCAAGCCCCTGATAGGCTGTTTTTGCAAAATCGCCGCCTTTTTCACCCGCAATCAACACTTGCGCGCAGGCAGTGCCTTCCGGGTAGGGTAGGTTGGCGTGTTCTTTTACAATCAGGGAGCGGCGCAGCGGGATCATCATCAGAACGCCGAGAATACCGCCGAAAATAGCCAGCATCAAAATCGTCCAATAATTGAAATATCCTTTGCCGATGCCGTCGCTCAGAAATAAAAAGGCTGGCAGGGTAAACACCACACCTGCCGCCACGGATTCACCTGCGGAGCCTGTGGTTTGGATGATGTTGTTTTCCAAGATGGTGGTGCCCAAAAATTTACGGCCCAAGGAAATAGCCAGCACCGCAATCGGTATGGATGCCGACACCGTCAGTCCGGCTTTGAGGGCGAGGTAAACCGTTGCCGCGCCAAACAAGACGCCAAATAAAGATCCCAATAAAACCGCTCGGAGGGTAAATTCTTTGACCGAGGTATCTTCGGCTGGAATGTATGGTTTAAAATCGTTCGAGTTGAGTTGTACCATCCGGGAAAGTTTGGAAAAATGGTTAGAGTATGACTGGGTATTTAGAGGAATGAGGCTGAAAGGTAGGAAATTTGTTTTTGTTCCGGAAAGGGGTTTTTGCGTTAAAAAAAAGGAGCATTCCCAATTTTTCCCCATTATTGTCGTTTGCTTGACCAGAACCATTCGTTTGTCTTTACCTTTGCCCAAACATTTTCCCATACGCATGAAGAAAATTCTCCTTTTATCTTTCGCTTTTTTATTCGTTGCACAAGTTGCTTTTTCGCAAGACAAACATTTTACCCAATTTTATGCGGCTCCTTTGAGCGTAAATCCGGCGCTTACGGGCGGATTTGAAGGGAAATACCGGGTAAGCACGATTTATCGCGACCAATGGCGCAGCGTACTGGATAACCCGATCAAAACGTTTGCGGTGGCTGCCGATCTGCGGTTTAATGCGCCGGGCAAACATGTGCGCAAAGACGCGATTGGTATGGGATTGATGTTTTTCAACGATAAGGTGAGCGTGGTGGATTTTAGTACCACCCAAATGGCTTTATCGCTGGCTTATCACAAATCATTGGATGTTAATGATCGCCAATTTTTGACCCTTGGTATTCAGGGCGGTCTGACACAACGCAATGTCAATTACGCATCGCTTCAGTTTCACGATCAGTTTGACGGTACCACGGGTTATACCTTTGCAACCGGTGAAACCTTACCTGCCAACAATATTTCTTATACCGATTATAGTGCGGGCCTGAACTACTCGGCAAAAATTGGGCGCAACGGCGGCGTTTTTGCCGGGGTTGCTTTGCACCATTTTTTGCAACCTAATATCTCATTTTATGAGCATACGGGAAAAGGTGATAAACTGTATAGGAAGATTTCCGGTCAGTTTTCGGCCAATATTCCCCTGAATCGGGACAATCGCGTGTCTTTATTGCCGCGTTTCCTGTTTGCTACCCAAGGGCCGCATACGGAAATCAATGCCGGCACCAATATTCGATTCGCGATGGGACAATACGGCTCAACGGCCTTGCATTTTGGCGCTTGGGCGCGCACGGTGCGCAACACGGATGGTTTGGGTTTAGATGCCGTGGTGGCCTTGGTGGGACTTGAATTTAATAACCTCTTGATCGGAATGAGTTATGATTTGAACCTGCGGGCTTTGCAGGCGAATCAGCGGCAGGCGGCTTTTGAGATTTCAATTGCCTATTTGGGCGAATATGAAAGCGAAGGCGTAGTGTGTCCTAAGTTTTAAAGCAAATTAAAATAGCGTTCAAATCGGGCATTTTCAGCCGGTTTGCCTGAAATAAAATATGAAATACTGCCGGGGCCGGCGCTCAACCGGCCTTGCAGTTTGTTTTGCAGGTTGTTTACCGTGCCTTGGTTACCGTCAATGATCTGAATATGCGCAGGAAGCATTTTGCGGATCATGTTTTTGAAAAACGGAAAATGCGTGCAGCCTAACACCACGGCCCCGTATTGATGTAGGTCAATTCCCTCAAATTGCGCTTGCAAATAATCGAAAATCGGGGCTTCTTCAAACTCAAACCGCTCGGCGTACACCACTAATTTCTGTAAAGGCAAATAATCCACCACGTTTGCCGTATCCACTTTTTCCACTAAGTTTTTGAATTTTTCCATTTTCAGGGTCAATTCCGTAGCAAACACCAGTACTCGTTTGTCGGCTGCCGCAGCCACCGCCGGTTTAACAGCCGGTTCCATACCAATAATAGGTATGCTCGCGTAGCGTTGTCGCGCAATGTCAATACCAACACCGGTGGCCGTATTACAGGCTACAACGATTGCTTTCACATCGTGGGCCATGATAAAATCCATGGCATTCAGAAACAGTTCCAGTACTTCTTCGCTCGGTCTGGTGCCGTAGGGCGCATGATCGCTGTCGGCAAAATAAAGGTATGACTCGTTTGGCAGTATTTTCAAAGCCTCGTGCAGCACGGTAAGCCCGCCGATACCGGAATCAAAAAAACCAATGGGTTGCATGTGCGCTAAAAAATAGAAAGTCGTGGGTCAAAAGTACGACAAATGGGGTTCCCTAAACGAATCAGGAAACCCCATTGGCATAACAAAAAAGGAAGGTCTTAGTTGGTGGTAATGCCCAATTGCGCTTTCACCAATTTTGTTACATCCAGCGACTCATCGCCATAAAGCACCACATTGGAGCTGGTGTCAAAAACCAGGGTAAACCCATTGGCTTTGGCCACGGTAGCCATCGCGGCATTTACTTTGTCGAGCAGAGGTTTGAACAGCTCTTCGCGTTTTTTACCAAGTTTTTGGTACACTTCCTGTTCGTATTGAGCGATTGATTCTTGTTCTTCCTTTAGTTTTGCAGCCTGGGTATCATATTCTTTTGGCGCAATGGTACCCTGATCTTTTTTACGCTGCAATTCAGCGGCGGCATCTTGCAGGGCTTTTACGCGTTCTTGTCCGCGTTTGGTGAGTTGGTTTTGAAAAGCCTGCAATTCGCTATCTGCCGCTTTCACTTCCGGAAGTTGGGTCAATAGACCTTCAGCGTTGCAATAGCCGAATTTTTGGGCAACACCTGTAGCCGAGAGGGAAATCAGAAGGCTCAGGGTTAATAACAAAGATTTCATCATGTTCAGTTGTAGATAAAAAAATCAAATGGCTGTAAGTACGCGTTGTTCCGGCAGCCGGTTCGCGGCAAAAATACGCGGCATAACTGATTTATGCGCTATAATCCAGGTGACTAAATCTGATGCCGGTCGAAAACAAGCGAACTTACAGCCAACAAAAACGTCAAACAGGGTATTAGCCCTTTTTCAACATCGCTTTAACGTCTTCCGTTTTGTCGTATTTTTTGTCGGCAAACAACATTCCGGATGCGCTGCCTTTGTCGAAAATGAACTCAAAGCCTTTTGATTCCGCAAATTGGTTGATGGTCGTGTACACTTTATCCTGAATCGGTTTTACCAATTCTTCGCGTTTTTTGAACAAAGCGCCTTCCGGGCCAAATTTCTGGCGCTGCATTTCGCGCACTTCTTTTTCTTTGTTCAGGATTTCTTCTTCGCGGGATTTTTTCATTTCCTCGCTCAGCAGCACCTGTTCAGCCTGGTATTTGCTGTACATACCTTTAATTTTATCCTGTTCTACCGCAATATCCTGACGCCATTGGGTGGCAATTTTATCCAATTGTATCTGGGCTGTCTGGTATTCCGGCAAACTTTCGAGAATTGCCGTAACATCCACATAAGCAATACGTTGTGCGTTGGCAAAGGCCGTGAGGGCAAGGGCAAAAAGGGCCGTCGAAATGATTCTTTTTAACATGGCTTTAATCGATGTTGATGTGTTGAATGAGTGTTTTTTTATTCCGCCCGCTTCCGTCTTGTTAAGCCGGATAACAAAATTTGTTGCTTTGTAAAATTGCGAACAGACTTTCAGGCTCAAAAGTATGCGTTTTCAGTGCTAAACGCGGTGTTCTGACGTAAGTGCATTGCATGTAGTTGCATGAAATCTTTAATTTTTTTTACTTAATGAATTCTAACCGATTGAAAAGCAAAATTTTAGGTAAAAACGGCGACCCAAAAAATCCAGAACTTTAACCGCGTTTTAACCCGAGATTAAGAATATCGAATATCGAACAGATGAATATCGAATATCGAATGAAGGGCCTTGGGCTTGGCTTTTCGGCCAGCCTTGGGCAACGCACCCACTTCGACATTCGATATTCATCTGTTCGATATTCGATATTCCCTTACTTTTGCGGCCGTTTTAAACCAAATATACTATGCAGCAAGCTGGCCAAATCCACCACATAAGCCAATCGCATCTTTCCCTTGAAGCGGTCGGGGAAATTATTTCCGGGAATTATCATCTTGGTCTATCCGAAGAAGCCCGTTTGAGTATCCGCCATTGCCGCGCCTATTTGGAGCGTAAAATTACGGGTAACAACGACTTGTTTTACGGCATCAATACCGGTTTCGGCTCTTTGTGCAATATTCGGATTTCCGATAATGACATTGAAGCGTTGCAAAAAAACCTCGTGATGTCGCACGCCGCCGGAACTGGGGACACTGTGCCGCCTGAATTGGTGCGTATTATGTTGCTGCTTAAAATCCAAAGCCTTTCTTACGGGTACTCGGGCGTGCGTGAGGAATTGGTGCAACGCCTGATTGATTTTTACAATGCGGGTGTTTATCCGGTCGTCTTCGAATTAGGTTCTTTGGGCGCTTCAGGCGATTTGGCGCCGCTGGCACATTTGAGTTTGCCGTTGATCGGCCTGGGTGAAGTATGGTATGAAGGCCGTCGCCAGCCTGCTGGTGTGGTGCTGCAAACGAAGGGCTGGACGCCGCTTACGTTTCAAGCCAAAGAAGCCCTGGCTTTGCTGAACGGTACGCAGTTTTCGGCGGCTTATGCAGTATGGTGTTTGCTCGAAAGCTGGCGTTTGGTACAACAAGCCGACCTGAATGCCGCCATTGGTTACGACGCATTCAACTGCCGCCTTACGCCTTTGCACGAGGGAATTCACCGCATTCGTCCGCACGCAGGGCAAGTTGAAACGGCGGAAATTATTCGCAATTTATTGAAAGACAGCGCCATTGCAGCCGCAGAAAAAACAAGCGTTCAAGACCCGTATGCCTTTCGCTGTGTGCCGCAGGTGCATGGCGCAAGCAAGGACGCGCTTGCGCACATCGCGCATATAACGCTCACGGAAATAAACTCTGTGACCGATAACCCGAACGTGTTTCCGGACGAGGATTTGATTGTGTCTGGCGGCAATTTTCACGCTCAACCCCTCGCGTTGCCCTTAGATTATATGGCCATCGCCTTGTCGGAATTGGGCAGCATCAGCGAGCGGCGGGTGTACCAACTCATCGGCGGACTGCGCGGTTTACCGGCCTTTTTGACGCCCGATCCGGGTTTGCACTCCGGGATGATGATTGCGCAATACACGGCTGCGGCCATTGTAAACCAGAACAAAACCCTGTGTACGCCGGCTTCCGTCGACAGCATTGTGAGTTGTAACGGCCAGGAAGACCACGTGAGTATGGCGGCCAATGCGGCGACCAAACTGCGGCGTGTGGTATTAAACCTCGAACGCCTCCTGGCCATTGAATTTATGGTAGCCGTACAAGCGCTCGATTTTCGTTTGCCGCTGCGTTCTTCACCTGCTATTGAATCCAAACGCGCGGCATATCGAGAGGTGGTGCCCCGACTTGAAAATGACCGTATTTTGAGCACGGATATTGAAAAAACGATTCAATTTTTGAGGAAATGGAAGGACTAACGCGCATCTACTCAAAAAAGGGGCATTCTAAGACTCCAGTTTTTCTTACCGAATATTTCCAAAACTAATTGATAAATAAAACCCAACGCTTGTCATGTCGAAACGCAGTGTAGACAACTACACAAGCCCGGCTACTCGGAAAACGGTGCTTTAATATCCGAAAAAAACTGGCTTGTGTAGTTGTCTTCGTAAACTACGACATGACAAGCCCTGGGTTTGGGTTTTCGATAAAATTGCCGGGATTCGGAATGGGTCGTTTGGTCATTATTCCACCGGACCGATATTTTTCACGATCCTCGCTGTGTAAATTCCAAACGGGCGCAAATCCGAAAGGTGCTTGTTGACATCTTCGGAGCAAAGTACATTATCGTTGGGATTATCATAATGGATAAATGCTAAGTAGCGGCCGTCGGGCAAAAGCGCTAAACGGATCGGGCGACCGATAAAGGCGCGTTGCAGGCGTGTCGCTTCTTCCAGGGTAGGGTAGGCATTGAGCCAAACCACCCAGTACACTTGGTAACGCGGAACACCTTTTGCCTGAATTTTCGGCGTAGTTTCTGTATCCTCAAACGCAATATCCGGCGTTTCCTGCGGAATCAACAACGGGTTTCCTGCAGGTTTTAGCGTATTTGAATCCGGCAGCGGACGGGTAATTTTAATAGCGGCATTGGGTAATTCCGGGTTAACCGTTTCAACTTTGGCGATTGATTTGGCATCCTGGTCGTAGCGCACAACAAAAGCCAGGGCGCCCAGCATCGTCAGCATAGCCACAATCATAGCGCCGGATGCATCCCTGCTGCGGAAGCGATCCGGGCGCTGGGCTTTGGTTTGGCGGGTGTTGAAATTAGAAAACGGGTTTTGTTGATAAGCATCAAAATTGGAACTTATCTGGGTTTGTAGCGGTCTTTGGTTGTAATATCGGTTATCGGATCGATTGCTTGTAACGGCCAAAAAGGCGATGCCGGTCAATAAAAATACCAAAGCAAAAGCAATGAATAGGTACATGACACGAACGGTTTATGCGCCATAGCCATTGGTTTTGTTTAATTTGACTTGAATGGTCAATCTAATTTGCACAAAACCTCTTGCGACGGCGCCTAATGTGAACAATGAGGGGAATTGTAAACATGTCGGGATTTTCAACGTGCGGATTAGCCTGTGGTAAGGCGTAAAAACAGCCGTTGGTTTGTTCGTTCGGTAAGCATATAAAGGATAATCTGCAAAATATTATTTGGGTGATCGGGTGTATTGTCGGCGTGACTGCGAGTCGCGCCGATAATTACGCGTGATTTCAACTTTTTATTTGGCGAAAAAATCTTGTGTTAACTTAGGCGACAAGCCCAATTAGGCGTGATTTCCAGTTTGAAAATAAACGATGTTGTCCTTATAAAAGCGTTTTTAGTTTCAAAAAAGTTTCATTGCCTGCCGCTTTTTTATTTTTTTAACTTTTCCGCCCTTCCGCAATGTGCGTACCTTCGCCGACCGTTTAACTGAACCGCGCCTTGTTTCTTTCCCAACTCAAACTCAGCAATTTTAAAAACTACGAAAGCCAGACCCTGGCCTTTTCGCCCCGCCTGAATTGCCTGACGGGTTTGAACGGTATGGGCAAAACCAATGTGCTCGACGCGGTGCATTATTTGTGCCTTTGTAAAAGTTATGCGGGCTTATCAGACAAAAACCTGATCCGACACGGCGCTTCGTTTTTTCGTTTGGAAGGCCGTTTTGAACGTTCCGATGCTGAACAGGAAAAAGTAGTGGCCAAATACCCGGTGGCGCAGCGCAAGGAAATTGAACGCAACGGAGTTTCGGTGCAAAAACTGACGGATTATATCGGCCAATACCCGGTGATTATGATTGCGCCCGACGATGTGACTTTAGTGCAGGAAGGCAGCGAAGAACGGCGGCGTTTCCTGGATTCCACGCTTTCCCAGATTTCATCAGAATACCTTCATAGTTTATTGATATACAATGGTTTATTGAAGCAACGCAATGCCCTGCTCAAGATTTTTGCCGAAGAACGGCGTTTTGACGGCGCCTTGCTGGAAGCCATTGACCGGCAAATGCCCGCGCCCGCGCAACGCCTGCACGAACAGCGCGCCGCCTTTGTACAAGAGTTTGAGCCGCTTTTTGCCGAACTTTACGGCGTCATTTCTGGCAGTCGGGAACAGGTGGCGGTGCAATTCAGCGCCGACATGAACGCCGCTTCACTGCCGGAACTACAATCGGCCAGTCTTGAAAAAGACCGTATCCTGCAACGCTGTACCACCGGGCCGCACCGCGACGATCTGATCCTGAAAATGGACGGGCAGGTGGTGAAAAAATTTGCCTCCCAGGGTCAGTTGAAATCGTTTTTGCTGGCCATGCGCCTGGCACAATACGAGGTGCTGCGCTGGGAAAAAGGCGTTTCCCCGATTTTGTTGCTGGACGATATTTTTGATAAATTAGATGAACAGCGCGTGCGGCAATTGGTCGGCCTGCTGATAAGCCGTAATTTTGGACAGATTTTTATCACCGATACGCAACGCAGTCGGATAGAAGGCGTGGTTACGTCGTTTGCGGGGGATTATCGGATGTTTGAGGTGGAGGATGGGGAGGTGAGGTA
>JBAXTB010000299.1:0-7242 GCA_037130425.1 Bacteroidota bacterium | reverse complement strand
TACGACACCTCCTCCTGCAACTTCGCCGCATTATCCGCAATCGTCAGCGCTTCAATGATGCCTTCGATGTCACCTTCTACCACTTTATCTAAGTTGAAATTTTTGTTGTCGCCTTCGAGTCGGTGGTCCGTCACGCGGTTTTGCGGCCAGTTGTAGGTGCGTATTTTTTCGGAACGGTCGCCGGTGCCAACCAAAGAGCGGCGGGCAGAGGCGATGGAAGAGTTATGTTGGTGTAATTGCGCGTCCTTGATGACCTGAATCAATCGGCCCATCGCGATTTCGCGGTTTTTATGCTGCGAACGGCTTTCCGTACTTTCCGCCACCGCGCCCGTGGGCAAGTGGGTAAAACGCACGCCGGATTCTGTCCGGTTTACGTGCTGACCGCCTGCGCCGCTGGCCCGGAACACGTCGGTACGGATGTCCTCTTTGCGAATATCGAGGTCTTCCATTTCCATTTTGGGCATCACCACCACAGTAGCCGCCGAGGTGTGTACCCGACCTTTGGCCTCCGTTTCAGGCACGCGCTGTACGCGGTGCGCGCCCGATTCGAATTTCAATTTGCCATACACGTTTTCGCCTGAAATTTCAAGTACCACTTTGGAATAACCGCCGATGGTACCCGGATTCTCATCCACGACCTCCACTTCCCAGCCTTGCGACTGGAAATAACGCATGTACATCCGGTATAAGTCGCCGGCAAAAATAGAGGCTTCGTCGCCGCCGGTACCAGAGCGGATTTCAAAAATCACGTCTTTTTCATCCTCCGGGTCGCGGGGGGTGAGCATGTCCTTGAGCGATTGCTCTAAGGCATCGCGTTCGGGTTCGAGGCTTTCAATTTCGTCTTTGGCCATTTCCCGCATTTCAGGATCGGATTCTGCGGCGAGCATGGCGCGCGCACTTTCCAAATCACTGATTGTTTTTTCATACCGGGTAAATGCCAACATGATAGGCTGGAGTTTTTTGTACTCCTTATTCACCTTTTTCGACCGATCCATATCGGCAACAATGCCTGGGTCAGACAATTGTTCTTCAAGGTGTATAAACTTGTCGCGGATGGCAGGTAGCTTATCGAGCATAGCAGCTGTTAAAATTTGGGCGGCAAAGGTACGCCATTTTAGATAAAAATCCGCCCGATCAGCACCCGGAACCCGGATTTGACGTAAATAAAAGATTAATTAACAGTTTCAAGTAAAAATGGGTGCAGCACCGCGTGTTACCTTTGCATCTTTAGGGTCAATCCGCTTTTCCTGCCGTCTTCTCATTTGAAAAGAGTTGTTTCTATTTTTTCTAAAGATTGAACTATATGATTCGAATTAACGCGCGTTGCCTGTTTATTTCCGTTCTCTGTTTTTTCACTATAAACATTTTATCGGCGCAATGCCCTCAAATTGAGGCGATTATGGTAGACGCCTGCGGAACAGAAGCACTAAATGAGTTTGTAGTTATTAATTCTGGAGGCGGCTTCAATACCCAGGATCTTCAACTAAGTTACGATGCCAACAACAACGGCTTCTCTGTCCAGAACAATGACATTAACATGGACATGAATAATTCGGCCCCCGGTACGCCTTGTGGTTTGGTTGCAGGAAATGCCGCCGCTTATTCAGGCTGTAGTAACATCATTCCTATTGGATCCGGTTTTCAAGTCCCGCCGAATTCACTTGTGGTTTTACAAGCCAGCTCCGGTTCTTCCAATGGCGTTTATAATTTTTCAAGTCTTTGCGGGGCCGGTCAGTGTATCTACGTAATTGCAAGTAGCTGCACCAGAACCATCGGCGGATTTACAAATGCAACAGGTTCAGGTACCCGTACTACCATTTTTCAAATTGCTGGCGGTTGTACCCAAACGATTATAACAAATCAGGCTTCTCTGACGAATGCAAACGGTGCTTACTACCTGCCGCTTACAAATACATACGGCGCCAATGGTTGCGTAGTTCCACCCACTTCTCCCGCGCCACCCGGCGCCACCGTCAACCAACCGCCCAACGTGGTAGCTTGCGCAGGCGACGCCATCAACGTACCATTCACAGGCACCGGAACGTCCTACACCTGGACCAATAGCAATGTAAATATCGGCCTTGGCGCTTCCGGTACCGGCGACATTAGTTTTAACGCTGCCAATGTTGCCACTACGCAAGTTGGTACGATTACAGTTACGCCTCAAGGCGCCTGCCCCGGCTTGCCTAAAACATTTACCATAACCGTAAATCCCGGCCCCACGGTCAACCAGCCCACCGATGTAACGGTTTGTGCGGGCGGTCTCGTGACCAAGAATTTCACCGGATCACCGGCGGGCACGACCTTCACGTGGACCAACGACAATACTGCTGTCGGTTTGGGCGCCTCTGGCAGCGGCAACATTAGTTTTACCAGTGCTAACGTAACAACGCAGCAAATTGCGAACATCACGGTAACGCCCCACAACGGCCCTTGTCCGGGTACGCCGCTTACATTTGCCGTCACCGTCAACCCGCGTCCGGTGATGGTCGACCCGCCTAATATTACCGTTTGCGCGAATGAAGCGGTTATGGTTCCGTTTAGCAGCACGGGCAGCCCGATTTTTAACTGGACCAATAGTAATACCGCAATTGGCTTGGGCGCCAGCGGCAGTGGAGACCTTAATTTCACGGCAGCCAATGTTGCTACCACTCAAACCGGCACCATTACCATCACGCCGACGGAAAACGGCTGCCCCGGCACGCCGCAATCCTTTACCATTACCGTAAACCGCGTCCCGACGGTGAACCAACCCGCCAATGTGGTCGTGTGCGGGGGCGCGCCCGTGAATGTAGCCTTAAGCGGCGCACCGGCAGGCGTAACATACAGCTGGACCAACGACAATACGGCCGTTGGTTTGGGCGCATCTGGCATGGGCAATATCAGTTTTACCAGTGCAAACGTAACCAGCCAGGAAATTGCCTTTATTACCGTTACACCCATGATCGGCGCTTGCCCTGGAACGCCGCGCACGTTTAGTGTTACGGTAAACCCAACGCCTACCGTGGATGATCCGCCCAACGAGGTGGTTTGCGGCGGCGACCCGGTTTCTGTTATTTTTACCGGAAACGGAAACCCGAATTTCACCTGGACGAATTCAAACACGGCCATCGGATTGGGTTCTTCCGGCACAGGCGATTTGAATTTTACCGCTGCCAATGTGGTAACGACCCAAACCGGCACGATTACCGTTACCCCGACGCTGCCCGGCTGTCCGGGTACGCCGCAGACCATGACGATCACCGTCAACCCTTCGCCAAATGTCAACCAACCCGCCAATATTTCCGTGTGCGGTGGCGGCCCTGTAAGTGTGAATTTTAGCGGAACTCCGGCAGGCGTAATTTACAACTGGACCAATGACAACACCAATATCGGCTTGGGCGGATCGGGTGTGGGCAATATTAGTTTTACGAGCGCGGGCGTAACCACGCAGGAAATTGCCACGATTACGGTAACGCCTCAATTCGGCGCGTGCCCCGGAACGCCGCGCACATTTACCGTTACCATCAACCCAAGCCCGACCGTAGATGATCCTGCCAACCAAACGGTATGCGGCGGCGAGCCGGTTTCGGTTATTTTTACCGGAAATGGAAATCCGACTTTTAACTGGACCAACAGCAATCCGGCCATCGGCTTGGGCGCTTCCGGCTCCGGGGATTTGAATTTTACAGCGGCCAATGTAGCCAGCACTCAAACTGGTACAATTACGGTTACGCCCTCTTTACCCGGCTGCCCTGGCACGCCGCAAACCATGACCATCACCGTCAATCCGGCGCCTTCCGTAACCCAACCTGCCAATGTTTCGGTGTGTGGCGGCGCTCCGGTAAATGTAAATTTTAGCGGCACGCCCGCAGGCGCAACGTATAGCTGGACAAACGATAACACCAATATTGGATTGGGCGCAAGCGGAAACGGCAATATTAGCTTTACCAGCCCAAATGTAACCACGCAAGAAGTTGCTACCATCACGGTAACACCGCAATTTGGCGCCTGCCCCGGCACACCGCGCACCTTCACGGTTACCATCAAACCAACCCCCACCGTTGATGACCCGGCAGACGAATCGGTTTGCGCCGGCGCGCCAGTTTCCGTTGTGTTTACCGGCACTGGAAATCCGACTTTAAACTGGACCAACAGCAACACCGCCATTGGTTTGGGCGCATCCGGCTCAGGAAATTTGAACTTTACCAGCGCCAACGTCGCAACGACCCAAACAGGTACGATCACCATTACGCCAACGGCCGCAGGCTGCCCCGGCACGCCGCAGACGATGACGATCACCGTAAGTCCGGTTCCTTCCTTGACCCAACCGAGCAGTGTAGCCGTTTGCAGCGGCGCTCCGGTAAATGTGAATTTTAGCGGTACGCCCGTCGGCGTAACGTATAGTTGGACAAACGATAACACCGCCATTGGCTTAGGCGCAAGCGGTAATGGCAATATCAGTTTCAGCAGTGCAAGCGTCACCACACAGGAAATTGCCACCATAACGGTAACGCCGCAATTCGGTACCTGTCCTGGCACGCCACGCACCTTTACGATAACTGTTAACCCGACGCCAACGGTAGACGATCCGGCGGATGAATCTGTTTGTGCAGGCGCGCCTGTGTCTGTTGTTTTTACCGGAACAGGCAACCCGACCTATAACTGGACAAATAGCAATCCGGCCATTGGCTTGGGAGCGTCCGGTACCGGCAATTTGAATTTTACAGCCGCCAATGTTGCCAGCACCCAAACGGGCACGATCACGATTACGCCAACAGCCGCAGGCTGCCCCGGCACGCCGCAAACGATGACGATTACAGTAAACCCAATTCCTACCGTGACACAACCGGGCAATGTAACGGTTTGTGCCGGCAGCCCGGTGAATGTTAATTTTAGCGGCACACCGGCAGGAGTCACATATAGCTGGACGAATAGCAATCCGGCGGTCGGCTTGGGCGCAAGCGGAACCGGCAATATCAGTTTCACCAGTGCAAGCGTAGCCGCGCAAGAAGTGGCCACCATCACCGTCACGCCTCAATTTGGTACTTGTCCGGGCGTATCTCGTACTTTTACCGTCACCATCAACCCCGCGCCGACGGTCAATCCGCCCGCCGATGTAGTGGTTTGCGGCGGCCAACCGGTTGCTGTCAATTTCAGCGGAACCGGGGCTTCTTATTCCTGGACCAACAATAATACCGCCATCGGTCTTGGCGCAAGCGGCAACGGCAACATTAGTTTTACCAGCGCAAGCGTAGCAACGACGACCAACGGACAAATCACCGTGACGCCCGCAGGAGCCGGTTGCCCAGGCATTCCAACAACGTTTAACATCACCATAGAGCCGCAACCAAGCGTACAATCGCCCGGCAATCAATCTATTTGCGGCGGCGCATCCGTCAATATTCCTTTAACCGGCACCGGCGGCACTACATTTAACTGGACCAACAGCAACACCGCTATCGGGCTTGCGGCCAGCGGCTCCGGTAACCTGGTGTTCACAGCCGCCGATTTAACGGCCCAACAAACGGCTACCATTACCGTTATTCCTAAAATCGGAACCTGCACCGGCGCATCCATACAATTTGTGATTACCCTCAAACCGACGCCGCAGGTAACGCAACCGGCAAGTCCATCGGTTTGTCCGGGCAATGTGCTGCAAATTGATTTCAGCGGCAACCTGAGCGGCACTACTTTTGCCTGGACAAATGACAATACCGCCATCGGTTTAGGCGCCATTGGTACCGGCAGCATCAATTTTACGGCTGCCAATGTAAGCAGTGTTCAAACGGGCAATATAAACGTAACGCCTTCATTATCAGGCTGTACCGGCGCTGCGCAAACCTTTAGCATTACCGTAAATCAAGCGCCAAGCGCAACAAACCCTGGCAACCAGGCGGTTTGCTCCGGCAATCCCTTGTCAGTCAACTTTACAGGCAACCCGGCCACTGCGGTGTTTAATTGGACCAACAGCAATACCAACATTGGTTTGGGCGCCAGCGGTACGGGTAACATTAGTTTTACCGCCGCGACGGTAACAAGCACGGAAATAGGAACAATTGTTGCCACACCCGTAGCAAACGGTTGCACCGGCCCGTCCCAAACATTTAATATTTCGGTTGTCACTGCACCCACCGTGACGAACCCTGGCGCTATAAGTGCGTGTGCAGGCGCGCCCGTGAGCCTGAGTTTCAGCGGCGGCCCAAATACGGTGTATAACTGGACAAACAACAACACGAATACAGGTTTGGCGGCCAGCGGTACGGGAAGTATCAGTTTCACGGCAGCCAATGTGGCCACTACCGAAACGGCTCAAATTACCGTCACACCCGTACTCGGCGCTTGCACAGGCGCCGCGCAAACCTTTAACCTCACGATCAATCCACTTCCGAGCGCCACGATTACGGGCGTGACCACGCTTTGTAACGGCAATACGGCCAGCCTAACAGCAGGCGGCGGCGGCAATTACCAATGGAACGGCGGACAAACGGCCGCAGCCATTACGGTCTCCCCCGTCAGCACAACCAATTACACCGTAACCGTTACAAACACAGCGGGTTGCACCGATGTTAAGGGCGTAACCATTACGGTGCATCCGACCAACGCGACAAGCCTTCAATTGAGCAGCTGCCTCCCGGCGGATACAGGCGTAGTGGTGCAAAACCTGAGCAATATTTTCGGTTGCGATAGTACTGTAACCCGCATCACATCCTTGTTGCCGCATAATACGACGCAGTTAACAGACGTAACCTGCAACCCGAACAACGCCGGGGTATTTACCAAAAATCTGCTCAACATTTTTGGCTGCGACTCTACGGTTATAACAACTGTAACGTTTGATCCGGCGGCCATTGACACCACCTTGTTAAGCGCCAAAACCTGCAACCCGGCGCAAGTCGGCAACACGCAGGTGCTGATGAGCGGCGTGGATGGTTGCGATTCATTGGTCATCACTGCGACTTCATTGTTGCCGAGTTATACCATTAACCTAAGCAATGTCACTTGCAAACCGGCTCAGGCAGGCATATTTACCCAAAACCTGTTTACGGCTGCGGGCTGCGACTCAACGGTTATTACGACCATCGTTTTTGATGCCTCGCTGCTGGATACCACCTATTTAAGCGCTAAAACCTGCAACCCCGCGCAAGTGGGCAACACGCAAGTCAATCTGAGCGGCCTCAATGGTTGCGATTCGCTGGTGATCACCTCAACGTCCTTGCTGCCGAGTTATAATATTAACCTGAGTAATGTTACCTGCAAACC
>JBAXTB010000298.1:0-7252 GCA_037130425.1 Bacteroidota bacterium | reverse complement strand
ACATCTGCGGTGGTGATAGAAGCAGCGCCCGCCGCGTTAAGATTTACGCTGGCATTTTTACAAGTTATGCTTGGCGGCGTTACGTCTGATACCGTTACCGTGGCGGTGCAGGTGGCCGTGTTGCCTTTGCCGTCGTTGGCCGTAAACGTTACCGTGTTCGGGCCGGTGTTCGCGCAAGTGAAACTGTTTGGCGTCACTGAAACCTGGTTTACCGTGCCGCAGTTGTCGGAACCGCTTTGGAATACATCTGCGGTGGTGATAGAAGCAGCGCCCGCCGCGTTAAGATTTACGCTGGCATTTTTACAAGTTATGCTTGGCGGCGTTACGTCTGATACCGTTACCGTGGCGGTGCAGGTGGCCGTGTTGCCTTTGCCGTCGTTGGCCGTAAACGTTACCGTGTTCGGGCCGGTGTTCGCGCAAGTGAAACTGTTTGGCGTCACTGAAACCTGGTTTACCGTGCCGCAGTTGTCGGAACCGCTTTGGAATACATCTGCGGTGGTGATAGAAGCAGCGCCCGCTGCATTCAGGTTTACGCTGGCATTTTTACACGTTATGCTTGGCGGCGTTATGTCTGATACCGTTACTGTGGCGGAGCAGGTGGCCGTGTTGCCTTTACCGTCGTTGGCCGTAAACGTGACCGTGTTCGGGCCGATGTTTGCGCAGCTGAAACTGTTAGGCGTAACCGAAACCTGATTTACCGTGCCGCAGTTGTCGGAACCGCTTTGATATACGTCCGCTGTGGTGATCGTGGCTGAACCTGCTGCGTTGAGGTTTACGCTGGCATTTTTACAGGTTACGCTTGGCGGCGTAACGTCGGATATGGTTACGGTAGCGATGCAGGTTTTGTTGTTGCCTTTGCCGTCATTTACAGTGAGTATTACCGTGTTCGTGCCCGTGTTCGCGCAGGTGAAACTGTTCGGCGTGACTGAAACCTGGTTTACCGTACCGCAGTTGTCGGCACCGCTTAGGAACACATCTGCTGTCGTGATGGAAGCCGTACCCGCTGCATTCAGGTTTACGTTGGCACTTTTGCAGTTTACGGTTGGCGGTGTTACGTCCGACACTGTGACCGTAGCATTACAAGTAGAAGTACGTCCGTAATTATCCGTAACGGTCAAAGTTGCCGTGTTTGGGCCGGTATTGGTACAATTGTAAGAAATACTTGAATTTCCGCCAATGGTAAAGCCCAAATTACAGCCGGTACTTGCATTATTCAAAGCGCTCGCATTTACGTTTGCCGAACCGAAACTGCTCAGGTTGACCGAAACATTTTTACAAACTGCTGCCGGAGCCGCCAAGGTGCTTTGATATTCAAAAGCGCCCATGTCAAGTTGGCTGCCGCCGGGAACCGCCTGGAAAAAGCGAGGGTTGTTATCTTTATCTATACTGGTGTTATTGGCTGCGTCATTAGCGAAGTCAATGGCCGGCGAACAAGCCTGTAAACGCAGATCCGTGCTGCTGACAAACAAAGGATCCTGGCTCAAATTGCCGGTTCCTGTATAGCCTCCCTGTACGATAGAATATGTGACCGTAGCAGGAGCGTTGTTAAAATTAAAATTGCTTCCATTTCCCCAAAAAATGGAATTGGTTATATTGGCAGTTGTACCATTTGTCCCCAAGGCTGTCAAATTGCCTGAAAAACTACAGTTTACAACGGTAACAGTACCGCCCTGCCCCCAAACGCCGGCTCCAAAATAAGATGTATTGTTTACAAACGTACAGTTATACAGCACAGGGTAGCTATCCAGACAGTGAAAACCACCCCCCGCAGTGGTGCCTGTATTACTGATAAATTTACAGTTTGTCAGAACGGTCGTAGTAGTATTACCATAAGCAAAAAAGCCGCCACCAAAACCGCCCGTATTGAATTGGAGGGTAATTTGGTTAAAAGTATTACCAACTCCATTATACACAAATATACCAGCGCCACTTCCGCCATTATTACCCCCTTCAACCGTAAAGCCGTCACAAACAGACGATGAATTCACATTGAAAATGGTAAAGACGGTGTAGCAGTTGTCGGCATTGCCGGAAGCGCCAATTTCCCCACTGAGTACGGTAGCGGCCAAGGGCCAGGGACGGTCGCTGACAGCAGATTCATTGCCGTTAAAACCGCCGTAAATCTTAATATTTTTACCGTTGATAAAGAATGTTTTATTGCGCGGATCACCCGGATTGGCGTTGCCAGATTGATCCTTGGTCGGTATGTACGTGCCCGCTGCCACCCAAATCTCATCACCCGAAACAGCGGCTTCCAAAGCGGTTTGTAAAGAAGTATAGGCATTTGCCCAGGAAGTACCGGTGTTGGCGCCCGAAGCGTTGGCTTTTACATACTTAACAGCCGGTATCGCAGGGATGGTGTACCCGCGGGCAATAAAAATATTGCGTACTTGATTTAACTCCGTAAGTGTATATCCCAGGGAGATCGCAGCCTGAAACACAGCATTTGCTGCGTCATTTTGGTTGGTCGAACTATTCGTCATGCTGATACCGCTCCAAAATGCTTTGTCTGATTTGTTTCTGCCTACAACATCCCAAACCTGCATCATGGCAGTAGCCCAAATCTGACCATCTGTGTGAATCGCACCAACCAAACCGCCCGGATAAACGGCGGTGTAATTGGTAATGCGCCCGTTCCAAAACGGATTGTGACCGTCCCAGTTAAACGTCCAGTTATAAGGCGCCTGCGCGGAAGTCCAGTTGCCCGCAGCGCGGCTGTACGAGGCAGCCCAGTAATCGCCGCAGCCTTCACTCAGGCCGTTTACCTGCGACAAGCCGCCTGCCGTAAACCAGTCATGCAAACCGTGACCCAGTTCGTGCCAGATTACGTCGGCATCCTCGGCATCATCCACACCGCCTTCGCCGAAAGCCAACTCGCCGGAGCCGCCGAGGTAATGCGAATTATCCTCGCCGTTAAAGCCGCTGGGGTCATAACGAACGCCGCCGGTGTATTGGTACGGATTTACCGCCAATCCAAGCGTAACATTCAAATACCTCATGGAAAGGTCGATATGGTAATAGCAGTTTACCGCTTCAAACGCATCGTCGAACCGGTTAAAATTCCAGGTGGAAGTCGGTTGAGAAAAAAGGCCCTTGTTAGGTGATTCACTGTCCACAATGTTAGCATACGGGCCTTGCAATTTATAGTTCGTTCCGTCAAACGTAATATCTTGTAATGCAACAGATTGCAACTGGCTGCTCAATTGTGTCGTATTGGCATCGTTGCCGTCAACATAACCAGTGGCGCCGTAGGTTGCGGTTGCGGAAGAAAGCGGGTCGGGTCTGAAAACATTGCCGGTGCCGCCGATCAAAACGGGCGGCGTCGGTTTTTCAGGCGTGCCGTGGTCATGGTCGTGGTAGTAGCAGGCGATGTCTTCAATTTTCAAAAAAGCGCCTGTTTTCGCATCCACATAAGCCTCCCAGTCGCCTTGCGGCGTTTCGGATGTGATATTTACGCGGTAATAAAGACCGGCTTTTTGTTCATGCTGGAAAATAATCAGGTCGTTGTGCTCCTGAATAATTTTGCCTTGCACATTCAAATAATCGAGCACCATTTGGCGTGCCTTCGCAGCACTCAGCGTAGGCGTCACGTTGGCCAGATCCACTTTATAGCGGAAACTGTTCATCACAAAATTGACTTTGTGCTGCGGATTAATGGTAATGGTGATTTCTGCGCCGTACACAGGCACATTTTTCCAAAACTGCCGCAGACGTACTGTTGTGCCGGCAGCGCTTTCCCGTACAGCGTGCAAACGCAGGTTCTGCAAATCGGCCGGTTTTAAGCCGAATAAGTCCATATTGGCTTGTAAATACTGGCGTGCCATCGTTTCCGGCGCAGCAGCATCTACCGCAAAATTTGGATTGTAAACCGCCAAAGGATACCCCGACTCAGTGCTGATACGCAGGTTGCCGCGTATAGAAGAAGGCTCTTCGGTGTTGATTTTTTTTTCAAAATCCCGCTGTCGCACAGGCTTTTGCGCTTGAGCTACTTGCGCCGAAAGCAAGGCTAAGCAAATAAAAAGGATTGAAATTCCTGATTGAATTTTCATTTTGCTATGTGATTTAACGTTACGATTCGAACATAATACAGTTTTCTAATGGGCCTTGGCGGGGGCAAAAACACAAATAAAGATGTCCTGGCTTAGCACTCGATTGTTTTGAACAAAAGATGATAAGCCCGTCAGACAGGAACAAGTTGATTGTAAATTGCGGAAAAGTATTTCCTACCTTAAAATATTAAAATATCACATACCTGTTTGCCCGGAGGAGGAGGAGGAGAGGGACAGATTTATCTGAAAACGCGGAAAAAACCGGTTATTATAAAAATCTACCCAAGGGCGACCATTGTTATGCAATACACTTCATTTAAACCACGTGAAATGTGCGTGTCGAAGGCGAAAATACAAACATTTTTAAAGCCTGCAAGAGCAGTCAGTTTTAATTTCGGTTAAGATTGACCTATGTTTATATATTTTATTTTTTTTAAATATTTATATGCTTTATTTACGAATAACTTACACAAGAAACCACTCGTTATATTCAACAGAACCTAATATCAATTTTAGCTCATTTCCGCCAATGCTTCCGCACGCGCGCCAAAACAATACTTTGTAATTTATGGTTTTGAGGTAGATATGTTTAAGCCGATTTAGAGGAGAAAACACAAAGGACACGAAAGTTTCACCAAGGACACAAAGGCCGACTAAGCGTACTCCACGATATTGCCCAAAATCGGTATTCATTCCTGTTTAGGGTTCGCCAAAAATTCGTCGGTAAAATGCCCTTTTGCCTTGGGTTGATTGAATTTGGCCTCATTGTACTGGCTTGAACCGCCGCGCGGAATGCTCAAACTTTGCCAGTTTTGATCGACCTGCATTTTAGCAATATACACGATTTGTCCTACATGGTAAGCATAATGCGCCAGTTGGCGGTTCACGGCTTCCACCACCGTATGCCCCTGGTTTCGGATGTACACGATGCGTTCTAAGTCGGTTTCGGTAAGCGGACGCAGGGCATCAAACAGGGTTTGCCAGCCTTGTTCCCAGCATTGCCAAAGCGCCTCTTCCGACTCAAAATCATTTTCAAATTCCGCCTCCCGCTTGCGCCATTCTTTTTCGCCGTCGCTGTTCAAAAAATCAGTCCAGCGCGAAAGCATATTGCCCCATAAATGCTTGACAATCACGGCAATGCTGTTGCTTTCGGCATTGGGGCTTGCGAACAAAGCGGCGCCTGAAGTTTGGCGCATGGCCTTTTCGCCCAGCATTTTATAATATTCAAATTGTTTGATGGCGGAAGAAAGAAAGTCGTTTGTCATAGCGCGGTTTTAAGTAAAAATAGACGCAAAATGCCTCAAAAACTATATCAACAATTTCGGTAGTTCAAGGGTTAAAAAATCGTGTAAATTAACAATAGAAACGCCATCAGAGCGGCGATAAGATTCCGCATCCGGCGTCATAACATAACGGTGTTCCGGTTTCAAATCGTCCAAACTACTGAAAAAACCACGCGAAATCACCGGCGCATTCGAGTACTTGATTTCAATACAAACTTTTTCATTTCGGGGCGTAATCAAAAGCAAATCAACCTCAGCGCCTGCTGCCGTGCGGTAAAAAAAGTAACTGAATACGGTTCCCACAACCCGGTAAATTTGTTCAATGACATAACCTTCCCACGAAGCCCCGATCGCCGGACTGGAATACAAATCCTCCCGGTCACGCAAACGCGAAACAGCATGGTAAAAACCCGAATCCCGGTAATACAATTTGGGCGTTTTGGTCAGGCGTTTTCCGATATTGATATAAAATGGCTCCAAACGTCGGATCAAAAAGGAGGCTTCCAACACATCCATGTATCGCGAAACGGTCTGTGCCGAAATATTCAATGCATTACTTATCTCCGAAATATTGAGCATTTGACCGTGCAAATGAGCCAACATCCGTATAAACCGCAACATATTGGGCGCGTTCACGTCTTTTCCAATCACCTGCGTTAAATCACGTTCCACAAAAGTGGTAGAAAACTGCTGCAACCAATTTAACGCAATCGAATCATCGGGCGCCAGAAATGCATCCGGGAAACCGCCCCTGAACCAATGTTGCCGTATTATATCTCCCGACCAAATTTCGGGCAGGGAAAACGGCGTCATTTCATGGTATGCAATGCGCCCTGCAAGCGATTCCGCCGAGTTCTTCAACAATGCGGGCGATGCCGAACCCAACAAAATAAATCGAGCCGGTTCACGCTGCCGATCAACCAATGACCGCAACAACGGAAAGAGTTTCGGCATGATCTGCACCTCGTCTATAATCACGCATTTATCCGCATGTTGTAAAAGATAAGAACCCGCATCCTCTAATTTTGACCGATCCTCTTCCCACTCTAAGTCAAGATAAACAACCTTTTTCCCGTTCGGCATTTGCAGATTCTTCGCCAAAGTAGTTTTACCCACCTGCCGCGGACCAACGATGGCGATCACAGGAAAAAAAGTAAGGTCCTTGAGAATTTGATCCGTAATGGCGCGGTATATCATGGTACAAAAATACAATTAACCTTGTAATTTACCAACTGCACTTTGTAATTTGCAAGGCTAAAGACGGGAGAAGGTGGACGGGAGAAGGTGGACGGGAGACGGTGTGGACATGCCTGATGATGAATGGTTATGCAACGAAAAGCCCTGAAAGGGCGTAATCATCAGCATTGGGCAACGCCCGATGCGAAAAACGCGCGATACGAAAAACGCCCAATACGAAAAACACGCGATACGAAAAACACGCGATGCGAAAAACGCCCAATACGAAAAACACGCGATACGAAAAACGCCCGATACGAAAAACGCCCAATACGAAAAACACGCGATACGAAAAACACGCGATGCGAAAAACGCCCAATACGAAAAACGCCCAATACGAAAAACGCCCGATACGAAAAACACGCGATACGAAAAACGCCCAATACGAAAAATACGCGATATGAAAAACACGCGATACGAAAAACACGCGATACGAAAAACACGCGATACGAAAAACGCCCGATGCGAAAAACGTGCGATGCGAAAAACGCCCGATACGAAAAACATGCGATGCGAAAAACGCCCGATGCGAAAAACACGGGATACGAAAAACGCCCGATCCCCTTATCCGAAAATGAAAAAAACACACAACATATTCGGAAATACGTCAGTCCCCCTACCTCCTCCCTACCTCCAACTCCGGCCACTCCGTACTCCCATCCTTCACGCGTTTGAAAACCATAT
>JBAXTB010000297.1:0-7273 GCA_037130425.1 Bacteroidota bacterium | reverse complement strand
TGCCGACAACTACCTTGCACGCATTCGCAAACGCGGGCGTAACCGTTACTTATCAGTGGTTTGAAAACGGAAATGTAATCGGCAGCGGCGCTTCTATTCAGGTGGCGACCACTGGCGCACACATTTACACCGTGGTGGCTACCGCCGCAAACGGATGCACCGACTCAAAGCAGGTTACAGTAACAAACCAATCCGCAGCCGTGCAAGTGCAACTCGCGCAAACAGGCGATTTGTGCAACCCTGGCCCTGTTCAAATTACCGTAACTGGAAATCCTGCATTTACCTACAAATGGATCGCTACTCCCACGCTTAATTTAAACGGCGCGCCGTTTAATGTAATTGCAAACCCAACAGTGACAACTACCTATACATTAAAAGTAAGTAATGGTGTTTGCGATAGCACTTACAATATAAAAATAGAACGCCCAACGCCGATCAACCTCAGCGTTGAAAGCAATAACGTGGTTACTTGTTTGCCAATCGACACTTTGCATGCATTTGTAAGCACGGGCGTAACGGCTACTTATAAATGGTTCGAAAACGGAAATGTAATCGGCAGCGGTTCTTCTATCCAAGTTACCACGAATGGCGCGCATACCTATACTGTGGTGGCTACTGATTCAAATGGTTGCACGGATTCAGAACAGGTTGCCGTATCCATTAAATCACTAAACGTTCAAGTTGAACTGTCGCAATCCGGGGATCTTTGCCACCCCGGCCCGGTTCAAATTACAGTAACGGGCAATCCATCTTATACCTACAATTGGACGCCCGCTCCTACCCTTGATTTGAGTGGCGCACCATTTCATGTAATTGCGAATCCGGTAGCCACTACGACCTACACATTACAGGTAAGCAACGGCGTTTGCGATAGCACATACCATATTACGGTTGAACGCGCAACGCCAATCAACTTGAGTGTTGAAAGCGACAATGTGTCTTCATGCCAGGCCATTGACACCTTACGTGCGATGGTAAATACGCCCCTTTCCGTAACGTTGGAGTGGTTTGAAAACGGCGTTAAAGTTGGCGATGGCTCTTCGTTGGCCGTTGTGACGAACGGAACGCATATATATACCGTAATTGCCACAGCATCAAACGGTTGTACAGAATCCAAGCAGGTGACCGTTACAAATCGGAGCCTCCATATCAGTTTAAATAGTAGCCTGCCCAACACGGATTGCGAACAAAGTCCAATTCCGATTTGTGTGGTCAACCAGGATCCTTCGGATACAACCTTGACATATCAATGGGCAGGGCCGGCGGGCATCTCGATTACGCCTTCAAATACTCCTTGCGTGTATGCGATCGGGTCGCAAGGTGATTATGTTGTCACCGTGACTGTGTCCAATCAATACGGCTGCTCAGACACGCTACAAGCACCTGTACATTTTCTGCAATCGACTTCGTTAGACGGAAAAATATTGGTGGATTTATGCAATGGATTAAGGGTACAATTTTTTAATAATTCCAATATTTCCGGTACTTGGCATTTCGTTGAAGACTCCACTATGAGTACCGTTAAAAACCCAATTCATGTATATGCCGCCCCAGGGCCTTATCATGTTTTCTTCCAGCCTGATCCAACAAATTTCCCATGTATTCTACGGTTTGATACCATGATTAACGTAATAGAGTTCCCTGCCCTTCAAGCAGATTTTACGGATACACTAAAAAGTTGTCAGGTTATCGGCGCAGTACAATTTACGGATAAAACGGTGTTTTACAACCCGATTGCCTCTTGGGAATGGAGCTTCTCTAACGATTCAAGTTCGACTGTTCAAAACCCGCTTGTTACGTTTGTAAACGAAGGCATGTTTGACGCTACCTTAATCGTAACCGATATAAACGGTTGTCGGGACACTGCGATGCACTCGCTGAAGGTAAATTTGATAGATGCCTCGCTGGAGGATACGCTGAAGATATGCCCAGGCGATTCGATCGCTTTGAATCTTCATTTCTCGGCGCCTAATTATACAGTTGAATGGCAGGCCAGTCCACTCGATCCTGATTTTAATTCGTATATTCAAAACCCGTATGTATCGCCCGCTGACACGACAGTGTACACTGCGACCGTCACGAATGGCGTTTGTGAAACAACTTATCAGGTAGTTGTAAATCCGATACCGTCGGTAAATATAAATTTGATGGCCGCCGACACCATTTTGTGCAATGAAACCCCGATTACGATTGTAATAAAAAACCCGAATGTTTCAAATATTCAATGGTATAACAATCCAAGACTTACCACGGTCATTGCAACTGGAAGTTCATATACTGTTGATCCAATAAAATCGCAGGTACTGTATGTAAAGGCACAATCGGCCGTAGGCGAATGTCCGGCACTGGATTCAATTAAAATTGACGACCAAACCATCAAATTGGGTGTTGCGCCTTACGATCAGCAAATTTGCAAGGGAGCATCGGCCGAGTTGCTTGTAAATGTTACGACAAACCATCCGGGGCAATTGAATTATGCATGGTCTCCTAATTTGCCCGCAACCGGCAACCCGACCGTTTCGCCGTCAACCAACACTTCGTACACCGTCACAGTTACCAACCAGGCGCTTTGTACCACCACCGCCGAATACCATGTTTCCGTACAGGAAAATGTATCCGTAAAAGCAGAGATTGTAGGGCCTGATACTTTGTTCCCTGGTGAAAAGGCTACACTATTGGCTACCGCAACCGGCGGAAGCGGCGTTATCAGTTACGAATGGTATCCTAAAAACTGGTTGAGCACCCCTTATGCAGCCCAAACAGAAGCAACGCCTTCCGACTCAATTACCTATTGGGTGATTGCAGCCTCAGAAGGCCGCTGCCCGGACACAGCATGGGTACACCTTGACTATCGAAGTGATGATTGCAAAGAACCGTACATTTTTATACCAACCGCGTTTTCACCAAATGGCGACAATTTCAACGACTATTTCATTGTGCGCGGCGCGAATATTACAGAATTGGAATTCATCGTTTGGAACCGCTGGGGTGAAATTGTGTATCGCACCACTGACTTGAATGCTCAAGGCTGGGACGGTACCCAAAACGGTAAAGAACTTACCCCGGATGCTTATGCCTGGTATTGTAAGGTAAAATGCGGGAGCGGCGCGGAATTTATTTCCAAAGGAGATGTTACCTTGTTAAAGTAATAAATGCGTTGATAAAACAGGATTACAGAGGTCAACCGAAAGCGTTCGGTTGGCCTTTTTTTATTCGTAGTATCTTCGATATAATGCTCAAAACCTATTACCACTTTCTATATTAACACAAGCTATCGTCTTCCAACACAAAACGGCTGAAACCGACAACGGCATTAACATATAATACTTGAATAACATAGGGCTTAAGTTATAAAAATATAAAGGCATAATTGCCAGTGCAATCAGGGAAAACGAATAAATATCAATTTTATCCTTCCACCTTTTTTGATAAAAATAAATACCCAATCCTGACAAAATCAGTTGAAATATAATTTGAGGATAATTGCAATATTTAAGATTATCCTCCGGATTACCCGGTAACCAATGACGCAAATGAATATTAAGGCTTAACCCATCTAAAAATGTATATTCATCCGGATGTAACCATGTTCGCTCTATTCCTACATGGTAATAACTGAATACTTTTGAAACCAATTCAGGATCTTTCATCCAAAATGGCAGAACAAATAATAAAGTAAATGCAGAAAGCGTAAGCCCCCAAACCCAGTAGGAATATTTCCGAGGAGCATTTAACCAAAGTAAAATTGCAAAAAGTGGTAGCCAAAATAGCAGCGTGTATCGAGATAATACCCCACCGATAATTCCAATAGTGATCAAATACAGGTTCTTTGTTGCTAACCCAGTGGCCAGCAAAATATACCAAGCGGCCACAATTCCTTCTAAACTTACCGAAAGTTCTATCGGCGCCCAAATAACATAGGCCCAAATAGGCAAAGCAAAGAGCAATGTTGCTGCAATTGTTTGTGTTGGCGATGTATTAATGTGCGCTTTTGATAAAAAATAGGCGGCAATACCAACCGCAACGATCAGTATCAGCATGGCAGACCACCGAATATCAATCCCTAATGCATAACTAATTTGAATCGGCGCCCAATGCAAAGGCATATAAATTGGAAACGGCTCATGAGTTGGTAGTTTTACCGGGGCATAAGGATATTCGCCCGTAAAAAAACGAACACATAAAGCGTTAAGTTGAGGTAATACATCAGATATTTTTGAAGGATCTGGATATTTAACCCATAATTTTCGAACTTCCTCGTAGGCAGTGAACAGCCCTGCCATCGCAATAAATACATAAACCCAAGGCAGATACGATTTGGACTTAGATCGTTCCTGATGGGGTTGATTTGAGAGTATTTGAAAGCAATAATAGGCGAAGGCGGCAGTGATAGCCATAATTGCAAATGGATTGGCTTCTTTTTGAAAGATCCGATTTCCATATATGCAAAGAATAATCTGCACAATAAACAAGGTTAATACAAGTAGAATAGGGCGTTTCATAACAACAAAATTGAATTTTAATGCTATACAGAGTGATGCAAAATGCAAAACTATGCAATCAATTAAATAAATATCCTTAATATATGATGTGATACCTAGGGCATCTATTCAATCAATCCCCTACCCTCTTTTACAATTTTCTCCTCTTTGACCAACTTTTTCATCAGCCGGTCCAAGATTCCATTTATGAAATCTTTACTTTTTTCCGTAGAATAGACTTTGGAGATTTCCACAAATTCATTCAACGTGACCTTGGTTGGAATAGTCGGGAAAAATAGCAACTCGCAGAGCGCCATTTTCAACATAATCATATCAAGCGTGGCCACCCGGTCGGCATCCCAGTTTTTGAGCGTTGGCTCAATATGCTCCAGTAAGGTCTGGTCTTCCTGACAGGTTTTGCGCAACAGTTGCTCGCCAAATTCCCGTACCGTTTCATCAGCCGGCTCAAATTCTTTGTAAAACGGCCCATCCGTAGGCAATGCCTTGATGGATTTTTTGATTGCGCCCACTACCAGCGATTCATCATCCTGCCAGTTGTTAAACTTATCTTCAGAAAGTTCAATGAACAAATCATGGTTCACCAACAAACGGTAGAGTTCCAACAGAATTTTGTTGTGTTCTTCATTGGTAGGCGCTGCAACAGCCATGTAAGCCTTATACTCAGCGGTATCGTTAAATGCCTGATATAATGAACGGATATGGTCATCATCAAGCCCTTCATTGAATTTGTATTTTGCAACAATCTGCAAAAAACCGAGGTGATTGGCTAAACTTTGCGTAAGTGGGTTGGAATATAAACGGGGTGTGAATGCCCGGTCGTCATCGGAAGGCAAGTGCTTGGCAGCACGGTTTGCCGCATCCTTTTCTGCGTATTGCGTAACTTTTAACAGTATATATAACTGAAAGATATACAATTCATACGCTTTCCAAATCCCGTCATTGTATTCTTTCAGGACATCTGGAAAACTCAATTGTTCATCTCGGTTTAGCATGTATAACAATTGCATTACCTTGATGCGAACGCTGCGACGACTTAGCATAATATTTCAAAGGACTTTGTACCGTGAATTCGGATTTATGGCGCAAAGAAAAGAAAAATATGAACAACCTGTTTCATACTGAGGCATATTCCATTTAAAATTATTACAACCTTGCATCAAATTCGGCCGCCAACAGGGCTGGCTGTACCGGAACGACACCCGGAAACTCGCAAACCTGTCCGCCGGCAAGGTTGGAAAGTAAGGCAATATGCGCCAAATCGAGCGCAGAACCTAAGCCCAATGCCGCAATGCTGATCACCGTGTCGCCTGCGCCGCTCACATCGGCAATATTGCGCGGTTCAGTCGGATAAATTCGACCTTGGCCGCCTTCATCTTCAAGGTACAAACCCTTCTCCGACAAGGTAATCATGGTGTATCGGTTCTGAAGTTTGCTGCGCAAGTAAGCTGAGGCTTTTTGTAACGATTCAAGCGTCGTATCAACAGAAAACGGCACGCTGTCGCGAATTTCCTTCAAATTCGGCTTGAAAAGATCGACGTTTATGTAGGCAAAGAAATTGTTTTTCTTTGGATCAACTACAGTTAAAATTCCGCGTTTACCCGCCTCCGCAATCGCAGCCCGAATCACCGTCGGCGTCAGTACACCTTTATTATAATCTTGTAAAATCAGCACCCGAATCTTGCGCCGATCAAACAAAGTGACAATGCGCTCCAACAACAAATCAGTTTCTTTTTCCGTCAAATCATGCAAATCCTCCCGGTCTATACGCAACATCTGTTGGTGATTGCCCAAAACCCTGGTTTTAATGGTGGTGCAGCGCTCATTTGAATAAATAATGCCGCTTCCATCAATTCCATAAGCAGGTAAAATATCCCGTTCCAAACTTTTCCCGGCCTCATCGTGGCCCACTACGGTACACAACACTGGAACGCCGCCCAGTGCAAGTACATTCAAGGCCACATTTGCAGCGCCGCCTAAGCGGTCTTCCGTTCCTTGATGCAACACAACCGGCACCGGCGCTTCCGGAGAAATCCGACTCACCGTTCCTGTAAGGTAACGGTCAACCATGACGTCACCCAGAATCATAATTTCCTGGTTATGAAACTGTTGTAAAATTTCTTCTGCCGTTATGTTTCCTTTTTGCAAAGCCTGAATTATTAAAATATTGTGACTTTTTAACACAGACCAAAAATCCCGAAGGGCAATGTTACAAAATACGTTTTTTCGCCCCTGTTTTATGATAATTTCTTTTTCCAATAACGCATCAACCCTGCCACCGACATAAATGCGGGATTGGCAGCCTCATATCGTTTTCTACCGGCTTCATCAATGCCGTGTTGTTCCAATTCCTCGGCAACATAAGCCTGAAACAAGGGAACAATGGATTCAACCGGATCCTGGCGCTCAGCATAAGGCTGCATCCAGGCGGCCCAGCGCAACAAGCGATCTTCCAACGCTTTTAAATGCGCCGTTTTTTCATCCTCAAGCCCAAAATGGGTCAGATAAAGTTGCTCAAGCGGCAATTCCTGCATCAAACGAATGGATGCCAGCCAATCTTCTACATTGATATCAGGCGGCGGGCAAGGTGGCGCAACAAGCCCGCCGTTTATTTTTACGCCCGCAACATCGCCGGTAAATAACACACGTTCATGTGGTGATTGATTATCTGCTGGTTCAACCATCCACGCGATATGGTGTACAGCGTGCCCCGGCGTGTACCACGCAGTAAGTTTTAAACCGCAAACTTCAATGCTTTCCCCATGTTCAGGCGC
>JBAXTB010000296.1:0-7291 GCA_037130425.1 Bacteroidota bacterium | reverse complement strand
AAATATATATCAAGTTCAATTTGAACGATTTATACGGAAAACCGAACAAAGTCGATTTTGATGTGGATTATTTCCGCCAAAGCAGTCTGGTCAGCGATTTGCATTGGTTGGGTCAAATGGAAGGGAATTTCCCTGGCGCGTTTTCATTGGGTAAAATTGAATAAGGATATGGATAAACGGTTTCTATTATTCGCCCTGGCGTTGTTGATACTCGCCTGCCACAAAGACGAGCCGGTTATCGTTACACCGCCCAAAGCAACGCCCTACACATTGACCATTCCCAAAGGACTGCCCGCCATGACCATTCCTGCGGATAATCCGCTGACGGTAGAAGGGATCGCCTTGGGACGACGCCTGTTTTACGACCCTATTTTAAGCGCCGACAGCACACAGGCCTGCGGAAGTTGCCACACGGCGGCGTTTAGTTTTACCGACAGCGCGCGCCTTAGCCTCGGCATTGACCATAAAAGGGGCGTGCGCAATGCCATGCCGATCATGAATTTGGGCTGGCAAAAACTGCTTTTCTGGGACGGCGGCGCCAATGGCCTTGAAAGTCAGGTCATCGGGCCAATTACCAACCCGCTGGAAATGCACGACACGCTGCCGAATGTGGCCATTAAACTCAACCGGCACCCGGAATATCCCGCCTTGTTCCGCAAGGCATTTGATTTGCCGGAAACCGAAAAGATCACGATTCCCCTGCTCATGCGCGCGATTGCGCAATTCGAGCGCACGCTCATCACGGCCAACAGCAAATACGACAAATGGAAACGCGGGGAAACCACGCTCAGCGAACAGGAACTGCGCGGCATGGCCCTGTACGAAGATATGAGCAAGGGCGATTGTGTGCATTGTCACTCAATGGGCAGCACTTTTTCCGATTTTGAATTCCGCAACAACGGCCTTGATTTGCAACCCGCCGACTTGGGCCGTATGCGTATTACCTTGAATTTGAACGATTTAGGCAAATTTAAAACGCCTTCTTTGCGCAACATCGAACTAACGGCGCCTTATATGCACGACGGCCGTTTCAAAACGCTGGATGAGGTGCTGGAGCACTACAATACGGGCATTGTGAATTCGCCCACGCTGGATCAAAACCTGGCCCATGCCGTGCCGGGCCGCTTGTCGCAAAGCGAAAAAGACGATATTATTGTGTTTTTGAAGACGTTGACGGATTTGGATTTTGTCCAGCATAAGGATTTTCAGAAACCGTTGTAGATGGGGTATGGGACACGGATGACCTGATTCGAAGGACTGGTAAATCTGTGTCTTTAGCCTGTGTCATCTGTATTATTTTCACGGGGCCTGGTCCCATCCCGCCCATGCGCCGGGAATTGGCGAGCGTGCAGGCGCCTGACAGTTTGCATTTGAAATCGCCCATGTATTCGAATGCGCAGGCCAATGAAACGACGGCTTCGGTGCGCAGCAAGGCCATGTTGTTTTTCGCCATCACCTTTGGTAAAAAACTGGCTTCCGACAAAGAAGCCGATGATTTTCAAACACTTTTAAATAATAATTTGAATAAATCGACCGTCTGCGACACGGCCAATGCCTTACCTGCCGAGGGAGGCGGCGGCTTTTATGTGCAAGTGATGACGGTGAAAAGTTTCGCCAATTTACAAGACCCGCGCCCTAAACTCAAGGATTCAAACATCCCGGTTTTGGTGCTAAAAGGCCAATGCGACAACCAGAAATGGGGTTTTACGCAGGAATACCTGGAATTATTTCCCAAACATACATTGGTCGTGGTGCCGGATGCGGGACATTCCATTTCGATTGAGCGGCCTGCGCGATATTTATCCGAGATTCGGCGTTTTTTGGAGTCACTTTAGATTACCCCCGCCTATGACCTTCATCATGCGCCACCCCGATATTTAGCGGTTAATTTTGCTGTTTAAAAACAGCTTATGACATGCTCAAACTACCCCAAAACATAAAGGACTTTTTAACCGAAACAGGCGAACTCTCCAGTTTTGCCTACCGTTTTTTTCGGGAAGGTTTTAAGCCGCGTTACGAAGTGCGGGAATTTATACACCAATGTTTTGTGATCGGGTACAAATCCTTGCCGCTGGTTGGCCTCACCGCGTTCATTATCGGGCTGGTACTCACCATGCAGTTGCGGCCTTCGATGGTCAAATACGGCGTGGAAGTACAAATTCCGGCCATGGTCGGCGTGGCCATTATGCGGGAAATCGGCCCGATCGTGACGGCCTTGATTTTTGCGGGCAAAATCGGTTCCAGCATCGGCGCCGAATTGGGGTCCATGAAAGTGACCGAGCAGATTGACGCAATGGAGGTTTCTGGCACCAACCCGTTCAAGTATTTGGTCGTTACACGCACCTTGGCGGCTACCTTGATGCTGCCTTTGTTGGTGACTTATTCGGACGCGATTTCCTTGTTCGGTTCCTATTTGGGCGTCAATTTGTACGAACCGCTTACGTTTAAACTGTTTTTTAAAAAAGTAATAGACAATCTGGTCTACATCGATGTCATACCGGCATTTATTAAAACCTTCTTTTTCGGGTTTGCCGTGGGCATCATCGGTTGTTACAAGGGATATTTTTCCAGCAAAGGCACGGAAGGCGTCGGGCATTCAGCCAATTCGTCGGTGGTGGTTTCGTCGGTGGTAATTTTCATCCTCGACCTGATTGCCGTTCAGGTAGCCGATTTGTTCCAATAAAATGACTATGCAGCCATGAAAAACACAGTGGAAACGGACGTAATTCAAATAAATGGACTTTGTAAAAGATTTGGCTCAAACAAAGTGCTCGATCATTTTGACCTGAACCTGCAACGCGGCGAGAACCTCGTTGTACTTGGAAAATCAGGTTCAGGAAAATCAGTTTTAATCAAATGCATCATCGGGTTGATCCAGCCGGAGCACGGAAAAATAAAGGTATTGGGCAAAAATGTATTAAACCTAAATCAAGTCGAATTAGACGAAATACGCGTAAAAGTCGCCTTTCTTTTCCAAAGCAACGCCTTGTACGACTCCATGACCGTGCGTGAAAACCTCGAATTCCCCCTGCGCCGACACTCCTTCCAACTCACTCCGGACGAAGTAAACGCCATGGTGATAGAAGCCCTGCAAAACGTGGGTCTTGAACACACCATCGACATGATGCCGGCCGAACTTTCCGGCGGTATGCGCAAACGGATCGCCCTGGCCCGAACCCTGATCCTCAAACCAGAAATCATCCTTTACGACGAACCCACCACCGGCCTCGACCCCATCACCAGCCTTGAAATCATCGCCCTAATCAATAAGATTCGGGAAAAATACCAGACATCCTCCATGATTATTTCGCACGACATGAAATGTGTAAAATTGGTAGCAGACCGCATTGCCATGCTGATCGACGGAAAATGTTACGCCATTGGCACGTATGATGCGTTAAGCGCTTCCACCGACGAAAAAGTCAGGCAGTTTTTTAATTAGAAAACCATGAAAAAAAAGTCCGTCAACGTCATAAAACTGGGTGCTTTTGTGCTCACAGGTTTGGCTTTGGTCATTTTGATGCTCTATTTATTGGGCAAAAACAGCAGTATTTTTAGCAAACGTTTTGAGGTATTTGCACATTTTAAAGACATCAACGGCTTGCTGGTTGGCAACAACGTGCGTTTTTCCGGCATCAACGTTGGCATCGTACACCAAATTGAAATCCTGAACGATACGGTCATTGCCGTAACGCTGAATTTGGATAAAAACATGAAGCATTTTGTCCGGACAAACGCTGTTGCCAGCCTCGGCACCGACGGATTAATCGGCAACCGTGTAATCAATATTACGCCGGTGGGTGGCAACGCGCCTTTTGTAAAGGGCGGCGAACTCCTGCCATCGCGGGAGGAAGTGAATACGCAGGCTATGTTGCAAACCCTGTACCGCACCAATGAAAACATCGCGGGCATTTCCGAAGAAATCCGTGCCACGGTATTTATGATTCGAAGCAGTTCGGAGTTATCAAGCATCTTAAACGATAAAACCTTGTCGGCCAACCTGCATACGTCTTTGATGCACCTTAATGAAACGACCCAAAACGCGGCTTTACTGACTGAAAACGCCATTGGAACCCTTCAATTAGCCTCCAAAGGCAAAGGAACACTGGCCAATTTGTTAACCGATACCACGCTTATGGTGGAGGTAAATAAAGCCGTACAACAAATCAAAACCTTGGAAACCACGGCCGATCATTTGGTCAAAAACATGAACGGCGTCGTTGAGTCGGTCAGCAAAGACATCAATCAAGGCGACGGCTCGGTAAACACCCTTCTGCGCGACTCGCTCACGGCCGCCCGTTTGCGCACGACCATCGACAATGCTGAAAAAGGTACGGCGGCCTTTGCGCAGGATATGGAGGCGCTGAAAAGTAATTTTTTGTTTAGACGGTATTTTAAAAATCAGGAGAAAAAGGCGGCTGAAGCGGCGAAAAAAGAGTAAACGTCGGCGCATAGTTTTACGTATTTCACATCAATCCGTGATTTTCATCATGTAGCCCGCTGCGATCACTCATCACGACGGGCCAAAAAACACCCGAATCTTGCAGTGTTTTTATCCTTAGCCTGCACCTTGTCATGAATACTGCATTGCTTTCCCGTTACGATGTGGCGGCGCCCCGCTACACAAGTTACCCAACTGTTCCATACTGGTCGGCCCAAACGGTCGACTCCGACCAATGGCTCGCACGCGTGCGCAACGCCGCCGCGTCCGAACGCACGATCAGCCTGTACATACACCTGCCTTTTTGTGAAAGCCTGTGTACCTACTGCGGCTGCAACAAACATATTACAAAAAACCACCGCGTCGAACATCCTTATATTGATGCTTTGCTCAAAGAATGGCGCATGTACCGGGACGCCTTGCCCGAAAAACCCATCCTTGGCGAACTACACCTCGGCGGCGGTACCCCCACGTTTTTTGATCCTGCCAACCTGGGCCGACTTATTGAGGGCATCCTCGCAGACACTGAATTGGCGTCCGATCCTGATTTCGGTTTTGAAGCCCATCCTTGGAGCACCACTGAAGCGCATTTGACAACTTTATACGACCTCGGATTCCGGCGCATCAGCATCGGCGTGCAGGATTTTGATGAAGATTTAATGAAATTGGTAAACCGCCAACAAACCATCGAATCCGTAGAACGCTGTACGGTACAGGCCCGCGCAATCGGCTATGAATCTGTTAATTATGACCTGATTTACGGCCTTCCCCGCCAAACGCCCGCGCATATTGAACGCGACGCCGATTATGTCGCCAAACTCCGGCCCGACCGCATCGCGTTTTATTCCTACGCCCACGTGCCCTGGCTGAAACGCAGCCAATGCGCCTACTCGGAAGCGGATTTGCCCACCGGCGCCGACAAACGTTTGCTCTACGAAATCGGCCGCGCACGCCTCGAAGCGCTGGATTACCGCGACATCGGCATGGACCATTTTGCGCTCCCGCACGACGGCCTCTCGAAAGCGCTGGACCAAGGCACGCTGCACCGCAATTTTATGGGCTACACCACCTCGCGCAGCCGCCTTATGATCGGTTTGGGCGCTTCCGCCATCGGAGACACCTGGGATGCGTTTGCACAAAATGAAAAAACCATTGCCGGTTATCAGGATATGGTAAACGCCGGGCAATTGCCCCTCCTGCGCGGGCATTTTCTCGACGCCGAAGACCAACTGCTGCGCCGCCATATTCTCAATTTGATGACCCGCTTTGAAACGAGTTGGAGTACGCAGGATCCCGTACTCGAAGCGGCCGTAGCGCGCCTCGCACAGCCTTTGGCCGACGGTTTGGTAAAGATTGCGCCCATGCGCGTAACCGTTACCGAAGCAGGTCGGGCGTTTTTGCGCAATATTTGTATGGCTTTTGATGCGCATTACTGGCGCAAGCAACCCGAAGGAAGGCTTTTTAGTCAATCGGTGTGAGTAATTCAAATAAATATGACCAAAACCAAACAACGCACAAACGCATTCGCCAAGTTCTGGCAAAAACTCGGTCCTGGCCTCATCACCGGCGCCAGCGACGATGATCCGTCGGGTATTGCCACCTACTCGCAGGCGGGCGCCATGTACGGACTTTCAACGCTATGGACTGCGCTGATTTCCTACCCGCTCATGGTGGCGGTGCAGGAAATGTGCGCCCGCATCGGCATTGTCACGCGCACCGGCCTCACCGGCGTGTTGAAACGGCATTATTCCAAAACCCTGTTGTACGGCATGATCGTGTTCAGCGTGCCGGCCATTATACTCAACATTGGGGCGGATATTCAGGCAATGGGCGCGGTGACGAACATGCTTTTTCCACAAATACAGCCGCACTGGGCCAGCGTATTTTTTACGGTTTTGTTATTGATTAGCATCGTGTTTTTACCCTACAAACCCTTTGCTTCTGCGCTCAAATACCTGTGTTTGTCGCTGCTGTTGTATCTGGTTGTACCCTTTATGGTCAAACTTGATTACCTCGAAGTGTTGCGGCACACCTTTATTCCAAGCATCCGTTTTGAAAAAAACTACCTCGCCGTGTTGGTCGGCATTTTAGGCACCACCATTTCGCCTTATTTGTTTTTCTGGCAAACCAGTATGGAAGTAGAGGAAGTTGGCCAACTCCACAATACCATCGTGGTCGACAAAAAACTGATTACGGGTATGCGGCAGGACGTAGATTTCGGCATGTTCCTGACCTGTTTGGTATTCTTTTTTATCATCCTTACTACCGGAACCGTATTGTTCAATGATGGTGTACACGATATTAACACGGTACAGGATGCAGCGCTGGCGTTGCGGCCGCTGGCTGGCGATCAGGCTTATTGGTTGTTCGCGCTTGGGGTGATCGGCACGGGCTTGCTCGCCATTCCGGTGCTGGCTGGCGCGGTATCCTACATTTTTGCGGAAGCCTTTGACTGGGAAGAAGGTTTGAACAAAAAATACTACGAAGCCAAGGGTTTTTACGCCGTGATGGCCGTTTCCCTTGGGCTTGGGCTTGCTTTCGACTATGCAGGCATCAGTCCCATTGATGCGCTGTTGCTTGCGGCCGTTTTATACGGCGTCACCGCTCCGGTGTTGATTGCGATGGTGTTGCATATTTCCAACAATACTTCCATTATGGGCGGGTTTGTAAACGGGCGCTGGTCCAATATTTTCGGTGGCGCGGCATTGTTGCTAATGAGCGCGGCGGCGGGCGTTTTGATTTATTTTTGGGTGTGAGGATGGGATTTGCGCTTTAGTCCGCGTCATCTGTGTCCCATCCCCTCTCAAAAAGCAAATCCTTTTAAATCTGCGCTTTAGTCCGCGTCATCTG
>JBAXTB010000295.1:0-7300 GCA_037130425.1 Bacteroidota bacterium | reverse complement strand
CGCAGCGTACATCACCATCGGGTGAAAATAAAACGCCGTCACCACCGCAGCCGCCCATAAGGGCCACTCCCACCAGCGAATGGCCGCCAGACTCCCTTTGGCCGACATCCAGGCAAACACCGCCACCAGAAAAACCAGCCCTTGCGGCATTTCGGAAAGCCAATAAAACGTGTGGGTCGGCATACCGGTTACCACCAGCAACAGCACCGCCGCCCATTGCCATTGCCGCAACCAACAACAATACGCAAACAACAGCGCCGGCCAAACGATATGCCCGATGGAATAAGCCATCAGCACGCCGCGCAAGGGCAAACCCATCCATTGGGCCAGCCAGGGCCAACACTGCGTGGCTACCGCGCCGAAACGTCCACTCTGAATCTCCGGGGCGCCGCTCAACAGGATCAAAAAGGTTTGAAAACCCATGTCGATATGGGCAATACGTTCGAGGTAGAACACGATGGCGAGGAGGAGCAGGAGGCTAAAAATGCCGATGCCTAAGAAGCGGAGTGGGCGCATGGTGGGTAAATATCAAGCAAAAATTGGAGATTTAGTCTTGTTGGGCGGACAATTGACCTTCACGTGTTCGTCTCCGGCGCCTAGAGGGCAATTAAGGATTTAAGATTTAAGATTACATGATTTTAGATTTAAGATGGGCGCACACGGAAATGATTGGCTTTTCGTAATACCAAGCGTTGTCTCTCTCCATCTTAAATCTTAAATCATGTAATCTTAAATCTTAAATCAATGAAAAGGGGGCGGGATCGCTTATTTCATATCACATCCTTCCCAATATCCCTTCTAAAATACTTCCCTTCAAACTGCACCGCCTTCGCATTCCGATTCGATTTGCGCAGGGCCGAAGCCAGGTCTTTTCCATAAGCCGTAAGCGCAATTACGCGGCCGCCGTTGGTCACAATTTGTCCGTTTTTTTCGGTGGTTCCGGCGTGGAACGCAAAGCCGTTTTTTATTTCATCGAGGCCGGTGATGGTTTTGCCTTTTTCGTAGTTGCCGGGGTAGCCGCCGCTTACGAGGAACACCGTGGTGGCCGCCCGCGCATCGGTTTTGATTTTTACGCGACCCAAACTGCCTTTGGCGCAATGCGTAAACAGCGTAACGAGGTCGTTTTTCAAACGCGGCATCACCACTTCGGTTTCGGGATCGCCCATGCGGCAGTTGTATTCAATGACAAATGGCTCGCCTTGTACCACGATTAATCCGAAGAAAATGAAGCCCTTATACGGGATTTTTTCCTTGCGCAGTCCTTTTACCGTGGGTTGAATGATGCGGGTTTCTACTTTTTCCCACATCGCCGCGTCGGCAAAAGGCACGGGACTGACGGCCCCCATGCCGCCGGTATTCGGGCCGCTGTCTTTTTCGCCGATGCGTTTGTAATCCTTGGCCTCGGGCAAAATTTTGTAGGTTTTTCCGTCGGTGAGCACAAAAACGCTGAACTCGATGCCCGTTAGAAATTCCTCCACGACCACGCGTTCGCCAGCCGCGCCGAATTTGCCGCTCAGCATTTCTTTCATTTCATCCGCCGCTTCTTTGTGCGACTGACAGATCACCACGCCTTTGCCCGCAGCCAGTCCGTCGGCTTTGAGCACGATGGGGAGCGCGTGCTGGGCCAGGTATTCCAGGCCTTTATCCAATTCTTCGCCCGTAAATTCACGGTAACCGGCCGTTGGAATTTTATGCCGCATCATGAATTGTTTGGCCCAGGCCTTGCTGCCTTCCAGCACCGCCCCGGCTTTCGACGGACCGATGACAGGGATATTCCGCAGGGATTCCTGTTCCTGGAAATAATCCCAAATGCCACGCACCAAGGGTTCTTCCGGCCCTACCACCACCATGTCAATGGCGTGTTCGAGCGCAAAACGGCCCACAGCCTCAAAATTCAAGGGGTCGAGGGCCACATTTTGGCCGCAGGAGGCCGTACCGGCATTGCCGGGCGCGATAAACAAGGCGCTGCATTTTTTGCTTTTGGCCAATTTCCAGGCGATGGCGTGTTCGCGGCCTCCGGAACCGAGGAGAAGAATTTGCATGATGTATGTCTTAAAAACCGGCACGAAGGTAAACATAAACCTCAATCTTCCCGAACCCCGTCGTCGGCCATACGCACCATTTTTGGCGAAAACTCGGCCACGGTGGCCACCAAATCCTGTTGGGCCGCCATCACCTTGCGAATATCTTTATACGCCATCGGCGCTTCATCCAAACCCGCACCGATCAGGGTAACGCCCATATCCTGCAAAATTGCTTTCATATCGGCCGGCAGGATGTTTTGGATGGCTTTGGTACGGCTCATTTGGCGACCAGCTCCGTGTGATGCCGAGTTGACGGCCGCCGTTTTACCCAGGCCGCGCACCAAAAATCCCGGCGCGGTCATGCTTCCAGGGATAATCCCCATCACGCCTTCCGAAGCCGGCGTCGCGCCTTTGCGGTGTACGATCAGTTCTTCGCCGTTCAGCATCTCTTTCCAGGCAAAATTGTGGTGGTTTTCCACTTTGGTCAGCAAGGTTCCGCCGGTGGCGCGGGCTAATTTTTGGTGTATTACTTCGTGGCAGGCCGATGCGTAATCGCCGGCAAGGTTCATGGCAAGCCAGTATTCTTGTCCGGCTTCGGAATTCAGGTCTAAATACGCGAGGTTGGCCGCCTCTTTCGGCAAATGGCACAGCGATTTTGCCAAATTGGTGTAATAACCGGCGATCATCGCGCCCATTCCGCGCGAGCCGGAGTGCGTCAACAGCGCTAAGTATTTTCCTTTTTCAATACCCAAAATTGCATCGCGTTCGGCAAATTCGATGATCCCCCATTCCACAAAATGGTTTCCGCTGCCGGACGATCCGAGTTGGTGGTAGGCGCGGTCTTTCAAACCCGAAATGAAGGGCGTCATGTTAAATTCCGAACGATCCAGCACGGCATGATCCACGCGTAATGCTTGTTCAAAGCCGTTTCCCGACCCAAAACGCGTGTGTTCCAGCAATATTTTTTTGTAAAAATCGGCGTGTTCGTAAAAATGCGCTTCCGGAATATCAAATACCGACAAAGCCATTCGACAACCGATGTCCACGCCTACGCCGTAGGGAATAATCGTGTTGCGCGTTGCCAGCACCCCGCCGATCGGCAGGCCGTAACCCTGGTGCGCATCGGGCATCAGCGCGCCCGCAACGCTCACGGGCAGGCGCATGGCCAAGTTCATCTGGTCGATGGCGCCTTTATCGATGTTTTCGGCGCCGAACACGGTAAAGTCGCCGGCTTTTTCCAGCAATTCAATGGTATCGTCCTGCGGGGTCATGGACGCTTCGATCAGGTCGGTGGCGAGGTTTTCTAGGATTGGGTCATCTAAAAAAATCTCCGGTTTTTCAATTAAAGATTGGAACAGGGCCAGCAGTTGTGCGCGGTCTTGAGATGGGTAGGCTGTTCCGGCAATTTTCAGGGCTGATCCCAATATTTTTCCTTGTGTGAAGCCTAATTCAAGCAGGTCATTTCCGTTAATCATTTGTCGTATTATTTTGTTGGGGCAAAGATGGGAGGGGTACTGCGCAACGAAATTGCGCAGTTGGATTTTATTTAAAAAATCTATTTAACTCCCTATAAAAACTCGATACTGCCAAACGCTGTGTGTATACACATCTATCATCTTGTAACCGCCGGTTTTAACCGGTGGAATCGCAACTAAACCCTCAATCACATCTATATTCTTTACAGAACATCAGCATCTAATGTCTTGTAAATGTGGATGTTCTGCAAAGAAGATAGATGTGGTTGCTAGATAATATACAGCCCCCGACTGAAGTTCGGGGGTTACAAGATGATAGATGTGTTCACACCTTAACTTGGCAATATTTGTATTTTTAGAGAAGGCAAATAACTAATTAAGACACTCAACCGCGCCAGATACAAACGTTATTTTTCCTCTCCTTTACCCGCAACTGCTTTTTCAATACCCCGCTCCGGCACAATCCAAACGACCGCGACTGCAAAAAACAGAAAGCATGAAACGGCCGGTACCCAAAAAGCAAAGGGAATGGAAATGAGGTAACAGATCTGGGAAACGATGCCTTTTATTTCGGATTGCCGAAGGGCCAATTTCAGTTTTGCATTGTGTTGCTGGCTTTTTTGGATGCAGGCTTGCAGGAAATAAAAGGTTAACCCATTTAATTCCAAAACAGCACCGTAAGTAGCCACGGTATTGGTTTCAAAATGGTTTTCGCCCATCCACCCTGTGGCGAAGGGCAGGAGCGACAAGGTAAACAGCAGGGTTAAGTTGCTCCAAATAATGCCGGCGTTCACATGTTTTACCGTGTACAATAAATGGTGGTGATTGCCCCAATAAATACCGATATAAATAAAACTAAGCAGGTAACTGAAAAATACGGGCCAAAGTTCGAGCAGGTCGCGCCACTCGGCACTGTGCGGCACTTTGATTTCCAGGACCATAATGGTAATAATGATGGCGAGTACGCCGTCGCTGAAGGCTTCGAGCCGGTTCTTTTCCATGTGCGGTGTTATTGTTTTGGGCAAAGAAAGAAAAAGTATCGGGTAGGCAAACAGACTTGCACAGATTTATTTAACAATCCGATACAAAACCCAACCATCCTTCATCTGCACAACTTCCTCTAAATCATAATGTTGCTCCAATTCCTCCCAATTCAACATCGGGTTTTGCCCGGCCCATTGCGCGCTTAACTTTGGCGCATTAAACAGCACAAAATCGCCGGTTTCAAATGCCGGGTAGCGTTTTTCCCAAAGGTTTAAAACATGCGCCTCGGGCAAATAACTTTTAAGGGAAATATCAAGGTCAAAACCGTAAATCGTCGCATCAGGCGGCACGGCTTTTTGTACCGCCGCCGCCACAGATTTTTCCAAACGAAAACGCTGCGCCACGGGGTACATAAAATAAGCGATCAATACCAATTGTATCGTCAAACCTAAGGCCAACAACGCCCTAATCAGCCGTTTGAAAAAATAAAAACCGTAGGCATAAAAACGATCCCAGGCCGGGAACATCAACAAGAGCAACAACACATAATCGGGCAACAAATGCCTGGGGTTTTGCCCCGCAACGGTCATAAGCAACAACAAATGCGCGGCCAAACAGGCAATCAGCACCCGTTTGCTGGGCAAATGCACATCCGTTTTTTTAGCCAGAAAAAACAAGGCTGGCAACAGCATAAAAAAGCCGGGATACACAAACGGATAAAACAAGGCATAAAGACCGTTCGGCAGCAAATAGCCCTGCGCGCCGTTGAGGGTGTTAAAACTCCGGTGCGCCATATTCCACAGCGACCAATCCTGAAACATGGAATGGTGCAGCAAGCCGCCCTCCGCCTGTCCCAACATTAAAATCAAGGGCAATAACCCGATCGCGCCCGCCAAAATGCTGCCCAAAAACAGCAACCAGCGCCCGCGCGCCATCAAGGCCCAGGCCACGGTAAACGCCAAGGGCAACAACAACGTTATAGACGAAAACCGGGTAAAAACAGCCAAAGCGCCCAAAAATGCCGCCGCCAACGCATGTCGTCCGCGACTGTCCTCCAAGGCGCGCAAACCGTTCAGCAAGGTTGCCAACACCAACATCAACCCAAACGCATCCGACATCACCGTAGCGCTTGCCCGCACAAAAAACGGCGCCAATCCAAGCAATAATACCGTATTGGCACGCCTGCTCGACAAATAAGCGCCCGGCGTAAGTTGCCGCAACAAGGCATCAAACAAGCAAAGCGACAGCCCGGCAGAAACCCAGGAAATTATTTGCAAGGCCAAAATCGGGTCGCGTACTAAAAAGCGCAGCAAAGCCGCCGCAAAAGGGTAGCCCCCCGCCAATTCCGAATAACCCTGCGGCCATGCCCCCTCTTGCATCCACTCAAAATACGCGCGGCTCAAGCGCAAATACTCGTGCGCATCCTGCCCGTACAGTCCGTTAAAACCGGTAGCAAGGCTCATCAATCCCAGCGCAGCCGCAGCTGAAACGGGAATCCAATTTGCAAGGGTGTTTATGTTCAAAATATTTGCGAATTTGCGCCGTAAAAGTAGCATTGCTATGCCGCAACAAGAACAATCCGGTTTACAATCGGTTCAATCTAAAAAAGTGATGGTCACCGGTTGTTTCGACCTGCTCCACAGCGGGCATGTGGCCTTTTTGCGGGAAGCTGCGCGCCAGGGCAATCTTTACGTGTGCATCGGCTCAGACGAAAATGTTTACGGCCTGAAAAACCGCTACCCTGTTAACACCGAAGCAGAGCGGTGTTTTATGATCGAGGCGCTGGCCTGCGTACACAAGGTGCGCGTCAACCGCGGCATGGGTATCCTCGATTTTCTGGCTGAATTAGATGAAATAAAACCCGATGTGTTTTTTGTAAACGAAGACGGGCACACGCCAGCCAAAGAAGCGCTTTGCAAGGAAAAGGGCATTGAATACGTGGTGTCTCGGCGTTTGCCGGAAGGCAGCCTGCCCGCGCGCAGCACCACGGCCCTGCGCGTAGAATGTACCATCCCGTACCGCATCGACTTGGCCGGCGGCTGGCTCGATCAGCCCTGGGTGTCGGAATTGTACCCCGGCCCGGTGCTCACCGTCAGCATCGAACCCACCTACGATTTTAACAACCGCAGCGGCATGGCCACCAGTACCCGCAAAAAAGCCATTGAGTTGTGGCGCACGGCGTTGCCCGGCGGCAATCCGGAACAGACGGCCAAGATCCTGTTCAGTTTTGAAAACCCGCCCGGCACCAAAGAAATTGCCGGCTCGCAGGATGCTTTGGGGATTGTGTTGCCGGGCTTGAATAAATTGAATTACAAAGGTAATTATTGGCCCGAAAGCATTGATTCCGTCCATGATGAGGATGTTTTGAGTTGGCTGGAGCAACATTTATACCTTGTCACCCTTGGTCCGCGCGCTTCGGGTTACAGCGTGCTGGATGAAACGCGCATCACGGCATCAGGCGCACAGGCGCTTGCGAAAGCAGCCGATGCTTGTTGGAACGCCATTTCTAACCAGGATGTAAAGGCATTCGGCGATGCGTTCCGCCGTTCTTTTGAAGCCCAAATCAGCATGTTTCCCCACATGGCCGACGCCGATATTTTCAGGATGATCGACCTGTACCGCGACCAGGCCCTGGGCTGGAAACTGAGTGGCGCGGGCGGCGGCGGGTACCTGGTATTAGTGTCGGAAAAACCGATTGAGCGGGCGATCCAGATCAAGATAAGGCGCCGGGAAGGGTATTGAATATCGAATATCGAACAGATGAATATTGTGGTACGCTGTAAAGTGTTGACGCATTGATGCGCTAAAAAGTTTTGC
>JBAXTB010000294.1:0-7340 GCA_037130425.1 Bacteroidota bacterium | reverse complement strand
AAGGGGGCAAGGGGAATGACCCGCAGCGCTCGATGATTGGAAAAATCATCATTCAAGTTTGGAATCATCATCCTCTGAATTATGCGCTTCACGCCCAAATTCCATATCATACACTTTATACAACATCATCAACAATGCAATCATAATCGGGCCGAAAACAAAGCCTACAAATCCGAATAATTTCAAACCCACAATCACCCCAAACAAGGTAACCAAAGGATGCGTATCCCCGATTTTTTTCAACACCCACATGCGTGCGATGTTGTCGATGGAACCGATCACGATCACGCCGTACAACAAAATAAACAACGCCGTCCCATGCATGCCTTTCGTGTACAAAAGCAAGGAAAGCGGTAAATAGGCAAGCATCACCCCAAAAACCGGCATCATGCCCGAAACAGCTGTAATGACCGTCCAAAGCCAGAACTCTTCAACCCCGCACAGCCAATAGGCCCAAAATCCGGCAAAGCCCTGTACCAAGCCCATCAGCGGAATACCCAAGGCGTTGGAAAACACCAAATCATGCAATTGCTTTTTTATAAACTCTTCATTTTCAGGCTTTAAGGGTAGCCATTGAAAAAAGCGCGCTTCCATTTCCTTACCCTCTACCAACATAAACCACAGCATCACAAACATAACCAGCAGGGTTACTACCCCGGAAAGTGTGGCGCCTACAATGTCGCCGAGTTGAGAGCCGCCCCAATCCGTCAGGCTTTTAATGTTCTCCGGCGTCATAAGGGCGATGCCGAAACGCTGCTCCGTATCGTGGGCAAACTGTTGAACAGTATCCAACAGACTTTGAGGGTTTTGAATAGCCGGCATGACCCGCTTTTGCAGCAACTGAATCAGCCCGTTAAAAGGCAGGATAACCGTAATTAAAGCAAGCAATAGCAAACAAATAGATGCAAGCCAGGTCGGCCATTTCAAACGTTCCGTTAAATAAAACAAAGGACGCCTAAACAGCACATAAATAGTATAAGCGCCTAAAAACGCGGGCAAAAAAACACGCAGGTTCCAGTACAACACAGCCGTTAATCCGGCAATGAGTAAAATGAGCAGAAACTGGCGAATTTGTATAATTGGAATGGCTTTCATCATCAATAAATATGGGCAAATTACACAAATTATAGATTAGAAACAACTATTATTACCCTATTTTTAGATGATGATTACTTAATCGAATTATGAACCCTTCCGATGCGCTCAGCGCCTTGTTTTCGCCCTTTTTGCAAGGGTTGTTTGTTGCTGCCGGCATTGGAATCATGCTCGGACTGGAACGCGAATTTAATACCCAAACCGAAGAATCGCACCTGGCTGGCATACGCACTTTCCCTTTGGTGGGCATGCTCGGCTATACATTGGCCGTTATTTCCTTGCCCAATTACCCGATCGTGATGGCTGCCGGTTTGATTGGCTTTTTCGCGCTGGTGACAACCGCATACTTTGTCCAAACGTATAAAGGGAAATTGGGTCTGACCACCGAGATCGCCCTGTTGCTGACTTTTTTGTTGGGTATTCTGGTTTCTACCGGACTAAAAAAGGAATCCTTAGCCATTGCGGTCATCATTGCCTTGTTGTTGTCGCTTAAAAACCAGGCGCACTCGTTTATTCGACAGATTACGTCGGACGAACTGTTTGCCTTTATCAAGTTTTTTGTGCTGGCCTTGCTGTTGTTGCCCAAGTTGCCCGACCAGGCGTTCGGGCCGGATTTGCTGCTCAATTACCGCGAACTTGGCTGGATTGTGGTATTGGTTTCCAGCATCGGTTTTGCGGGGTATTTGTTGTTGAAATTTTATGGTTTGCGCAAGGGAACGATCATGATGGCGATTATTGGCGGCTTGTATTCCTCCACGATGGTCGCTTGGATTTTTTCTGCGCGCAGCCGCGAAACGCCCACTGCATCAAGAAATTATACCGCCGGTGTAATCATTGCTTCGTCTATTATGTTTTTGCGGGTGTTGCTGATAACGGCTTTATTCAACCTGCCGCTGGCCATAAAATTGTCGTTTTCCTGCTTGGCCATGTTTGTCGTAATGTTGTTTTTTGCCTGGCTTGTTATGCGCCACAAGGACGATGCCACCGCAGAAGGCGACATTCCGCTGGGCAACCCGCTTAACCTGGGCAATGCCGCCTTGTTTTTATTTCTTTATATCGCGGTTACTTTTTTTACCTTTTTCTCCCGCCAATGGTTCGGCTCAAACGGCGCACTCGCCATTGGCGCCATTTCCGGCATTGCCGATATGGATGCCATTACGATCAGTACGGCCAAATGGTCGGCCAAAGAAGCGCAACAAACCAGCGGGGCGCAAATTATTTTGGCCGCCATCCTTGCGGGCAATGCTTTTAAGGCGATTTTATGTGCCGTTCGGGGCAGCGCGTTGTTGCGGAAATGGGCGTTTGCCAGTTTTGGCGCGGCGGTTGGAATTGGGGCGATCTTTTTGATTGTTAGTTTTTTATAAACGCCCAAAAAACTGCTCCAGCGTTTCATACCGGAAATCAAAAATCTGCTTCAACTGCTTTCTTACAAACAACCAATGTGCAAAATCGCCCAGCGGACCAAGCGGAATGCGGTAATGCACCAGGTCGGTCATTTCAACGCCGCCGGGAATTTCCTTAAAATGGTGTTGGTGGTGCCACAAGGCGTAAGGCCCTACGCGTTGTTCATCGACGAAAAACTTACCCGGTTCTACATGGGTAATTTCGGTCATCCAAAAGAGCGGGATGCCAAGTATTGGCTTAACGGTGTAGGTAATGATTTGTCCGGCGTAAATATTAGTCAAAAATTCCGGGTCGGAATGAACCACAAAGCCCATTTTCTCCGGGGTGATTTTTTTCAAATTTGCGGGGGTTGAAAAAAAATCCCAAGCCTGATCGAGGGAGATAGGCAGGTTTTGAATACGCTTTAAAGTATAAACGGCCATTGATTTGTGTTTGACGCAAAACAATGGCCGCTTGATTCAGTTCACGCGAACGCTTACATATTCTCCGGCACGAATTTATCTAAATCCTCAGGGTATTCTTTTTCATATTCGTAACGAATTAAATCTGTGGAAGTTACGATGCCCAGCAGTTCTTTATCGTCGTTTACAATCGGAACGGCATGAAACAAATGCACCATCAACAATTCTGCCACTGCGCCGATGTGCTGGCCAGGGTCCAGGGTGGCTAATTTGGTGGTCATAATGTCTTTAACATGAATACCGCCGAGTTCGTCTGCCTGTTTTCCGAGTTTAAGGAAATCCCAGGAGGTAATCATCCCGACTAATTTCGTCCCTTCCACCACGGGCAGATGGTGAATATGTTTTGCCAACATCAAGTCGCGCGCCTCTTGCAGGGTCTGATCCGGTGTCAGGGTAATGACGTTTGTCGTCATAATAGCGGGTACGTATTCGTTCATCATAGGCCGTCGGCTTTAAGAATTGTATGTTTTTGAATGACAGTTTTTATTCCGCCCGAAATTAGAACCTTTGAAGGGATTTGGCCAAATAATCGGGGTACTGAAATTCAGATATTTTCAATTTCTGCCCAATTCGCCCGCTCTTTGCAAAGCCGCCTGGGCGCCGGCTATGATTGCTTCATGTAAATGCGCGGAGGCAAATACCTGCAAGGCCGCTTCCGTCGTGCCGCCTTTACTGGCCACTTTGGCAATCCAGTTTTCGCACGATAGGTCGGTTTTATTGTACAAATCCACCGCACCAGTAAAGGTTTGGCTCACCAATAATTCTGCCTCGGAAGCGGTAAAACCCATTGCTTTAGCCGCCTCAATCATAGCGTTCATAAAAAAATACACATAAGCCGGCCCCGAACCAGAAATGGCTGTCGCGGCGTCTATCATGTCTTCCCGTTCTACATAAACGGTTTTTCCTGTGGTACTTAGCAGGTTTTGCACCATCACCAATTCTATCCGCGTCACCGCATCTGAACTCGTAAATGCCGTCACGCCCGCCCCGATTTGGGCCGGCAAATTCGGCATGGCGCGAATCACTTTTTGAATACCAAGCGCCGCCGAAATCGCCTCCAAGCGCACGCCCGCCATGATGCTGATAAATACCTGGCCTGGTTCAACCAAATCGCGAATTTCGCTAAACAAACGCCCGGAATCCTGCGGTTTTACGGCTAAAATACAGAGATCCGCTTCGGGTACGCAATGCTTTGGATCACTGAAAAAACGCCCTTCATGGGTTTGACTCAAATGATTAGCCTTTTCATAAGAGCGGCAAAGCACCATCATATTGTCTGGGGTCACAATGCGGCTGCGCAAAAAACTTTGGGCGTAAGTCAGGCCCATATTTCCGCCGCCTAAAATCAATATTTTCATATCATGTTCTTTTCTGCTGCAAAAGTTCGATTTTAGGGCCAAAAATCTACATCATGCGGAAAATCAATCTACTTTTTTTACAAACATTTTTAGGCGCCCTCGTTTTGCTCTTTGTAACAAACGCTTGTCAACAACCAAACAAAGGTACTGAAAATCAAACAATTGTGAATCAAACGCGACCAAAATACGCCCTTGCCATACACGGCGGGGCCGGCACCATTTCCCGCGCCAACCTGACGCCCGAACAGGAAGCCCATTACCGCGCGGCGCTTGATTCGGCGCTTACGGTCGGTGAAATCATCCTCAACAACGGCGGCACTGCGCTTGATGCTGTCACCCAAACCATTAAATCATTGGAAGATTGTCCCTTGTTTAACGCCGGCCGGGGCGCCGTTTTTAACCATGAAGGCAAAAATGAAATGGACGCCAGCATCATGAACGGCATCGACCAAACAGCGGGCGCTGTGGGCGGCGTCACGACGGTTAAAAACCCGATCACGCTTGCGCGCGCCGTGATGGAAAAATCGCCGCACGTGTTACTCACAGGTCGGGGCGCGGAGGAATTTGCCCGCGAACAAGGCATTGAAATGGTGGATCCCAAATGGTTTTTCACGCAGGAACGCTGGAATACGCTTCAGGAAATGCTGGCCGAGGAAAAGAAAAAGGGCCCGACCGGCGCTGTTTTCCACAACCCCGATTACAAATTCGGCACGGTTGGCTGCGTGGCCCTCGATTCCAAAGGCAACCTCGCGGCGGGCACCAGCACGGGCGGCATGACCAACAAACGCTGGAACCGCCTCGGCGATTCGCCCATCATCGGCGCGGGCACGTATGCCGACAATCAGGTGTGCGCGGTTTCCTGCACGGGGCACGGCGAGTTTTTTATCCGCTATGCCGTGGCGCACGATGTTTGGGCTTTGATGTCCTATAAAGGTTTGTCTGTTTCAGAGGCCACCAACGAAGTCATCAACAAAAAACTCAAGGAAAAAGGCGGCGAAGGCGGCCTGATTGCTGTGGATAAAAACGGGAATATTGCGCAGCCGTTTAACTCGGAAGGGATGTACCGGGGATGGGTGAAGCCGGGGGCGCGTGAAGTGGCGATTTATTGAATATCGAATATCGAACAGAGGAATATCGAATATCGAACGGGGGCGTTGGGCTTGGTATTGGGGATTCATTAATGCTTGTTAGACCGATTATAATTACATAATTTTGTATCTACTGGCAAAAACTTCAAACTACTACAGGAAAGTCCATTATTAAAAAATTTGTAATTCAACAATAACAATATTTCTATTAACATTGAGGCTGTCTAATAAGTTAACGTAAGGTTTTTTCGCCAAATAAAAAGTTGAAATCGCGCCTAATTGTCGGGTTGACTCCCAGTCACCCCGACAATACGCTCGATCCTCCGAATAATATTTTGCGAACAATCCTCAAATTGCTTAAAAAACGACTTTTGCTACACCCTCAACCTATTTTTACATCATGCGACAAATTCTACTTCCCCTACTATTTCTATACCTCCCTACTGCATTACATGCCCAACAATACGATCATATTTGGATGTACGGCAAACAAAGCAGTATCCCCTTGGTGAAAGTGACTAAAATGATATTTGACCAAGATTCCTTTTATGCCGAACCCACAGAATTTAAAGGAGCATTTCTTGTGTACTCAGCAACGATGTGTGATGCTGACGGAAACCTGGCGTTTTACTCCAATGGCTGTAATATTTACAACAAAATGGGTAATATTATGGAAAACGGAGATACGATTAATGGTCCGGCAAATGGATATTGGGACGATTTTCATAACGATGGGTACAAAGCTTCTTATTTTGGCTTACCCGCACCGGCAAATGATCAGGAGTATTATTTAATACATAATAAATTTTATGACTCCACCAGCCAAATACTTCAAGGATTCTACTATCTAATGTACTCAAAAATTGATATGAGTACCGGTTTAGGGAAGGTAACAGCGAAAAATGTAACATTAATGCTGGATCACAGGTTTGAACTAGCCGCAGCCGTACGACACGGCAACGGGCGCGACTGGTGGATTATTCAACCGCATGACTTGAAACCTTATTACTATAAATTTTTATTGACACCCGAAGGATTTCAAGGCCCCTTTGAACAATATGATCCTTATAAAATAATTGATTCCTTAGGAGCCAATCATAAAATCGTTTTCAGCCCGGACGGTTCCAAAATGATCCATTACCATAACCGCTTGGGCGTCTGGGTTTATGATTTTGATCGATGTACGGGTAATATCGGAGAGGCCGTTCACATCCCTTTTCCGTCCCCCGGCTTCGGCGGTTGGAATGGCTTGGACTGTGAGGTATCAGCCAACAGCCGTTATCTTTATATTACAACTACGGGTTTTACAAGAATTATTCAATACGATCTGTTTGCCTCGGATATTCCGGCTTCCGGGGATACCATAGCGGTTTATGACGGATTTAGGGATGCTTCCGGTCAACCAACCACATTTGGGCGCATGCAACGCGGACCGAATAATAAAATCTATATCGCAACTACTGCCGGCACCCTTTTGCACGTCATCAATCATCCAGATCTGCCCGGCGCCGCCTGCGGATTCGTCCAACGTTCCATTAACCTGCCCACCTGGAACTACGCCTCCCTTCCCTACTACCCCAACTACCGCCTATACGACCTTCCCGACAGCCCTTGTGATACCCTTGATATTAATACGGCTGCCACAACACCCAAAGCGCCGGAATTTGATTTGACGATTTATCCCAATCCGGCTTCCGAACTGTTTACGGTGTATTTACCCGGCTGGCAGGGCGTGGGCGATTTAAATGTGACGGATGCCTTGGGCCGCTTGGTATTTCACGCAGCGCTGCACCGAGACCGAACAACGGTGCAATGCGCGTCCTGGACTGCGGGTGTGTATGGTGTGCAGGTATGGAAGGATGGGAAATTGGTGCTTGGTGAGCAGTTGGTGCTTCGGTAGGCGGTGGACGGTGGACGGTGGACGGTGGACGGTG
>JBAXTB010000293.1:0-7382 GCA_037130425.1 Bacteroidota bacterium | reverse complement strand
ATTTTTGCTTTTGCATTGGAATCCGGTTTTCTGGGCGTTTTGTTGTTCGGCTGGCATCGGGTGAGTCCGAGGGTACACTTTTTTTCAACGGTGATGGTTTGGTTAGGCTCCATGTTTTCGGCCGTTTGGATTGTGGTGGCCAATTCCTGGCAACAAACGCCGGCGGGTTATCATATTGTCGGCGAAGGCTTGCACGCCCGGGCTGAAATCACTGATTTTTGGGCAATGGTGTTCAATCCTTCCAGCGTAGACCGGCTCATGCACGTGTGGGTGGGCGCTTTTTTGGCCGGCGCCTTTTTGGTTTTGAGTGTAAATGCCTGGTATATTTTGAAACATCGGCATTTGGAAATTGCGAAGTCTTCGTTTAAAATTGCGCTTGTTGTAGCAGTCGTATTTTCCCTGACTCAACTTTTTCTCGGGCACCGCAGTGCGGAAGGCGTGGCAAAAAACCAACCGGCCAAACTCGCCGCGTTTGAAGGCCATTATGATAGTTTGGCGGTTGCGGATATGTATTTATTTGGCTGGGTAGATCAGCAAACGCAACAAGTGAAGGGTTTGGGCATTCCCGGCGGACTCACGTTTTTATTGCACCAGGATTTTAAAACCCCGGTCATTGGCTTGAACAGTTTTTCAGAGCAGGATCGTCCGCGCCCGATCAACGCGATTTTTCAGTTTTACCACCTGATGGTGATGATCGGGATGGCCCTGATCGGCCTGAGTTTGTTGGGCGCCTGGATGTGGTGGCGCGGAAAATTGTTCAGTACGCGCTGGCTGTTGCGGCTTTTTGTATGGTCGGTCATTTTGCCCCAAATTGCCAATCAGGTTGGTTGGTTTTCCGCCGAAATGGGTCGCCAGCCTTGGGTGGTGTACGGGCTGCTGCGCACCAGCGACGCGTTTTCACGCACCGTTACGGCCAATCAAATTGTGTTTTCGCTCATACTTTTCACCTTGGTTTACCTTGTTTTATTGATTTTATTCCTGTATTTGCTAACTAAAAAGATCAGCCACGGACCGGAGTTACATGATGAAGATTCCGATCAGGAAAGTCATTCAAAACGGCAAAATCCCGTCATGAAATCCATCTAAATTCAACCACTTCAACCATTTCAACTACTTCAACCCTACCATATATGTTCCTCGGCATTGAATACACCACCTGGTGGTTTTTGGTTTTCGGCGCAGTCATTTCGGGTTACGCCATTTTGGATGGTTTTGACCTCGGCGCGGGCGCTTTGCACCTGTTTTTGAAAAAAGAAGAAAGTCGGCGCATCGCCCTGAACGCCATCGGCCCGATCTGGGATGGCAATGAAGTGTGGTTGGTGATTGGCGGTGGGGCCTTGTTCGCGGGCTTCCCGGTAGCGTACGCGGCTATTTTTTCGGCTTTTTATATACCGTTTATCATCTTTATCATTGGGCTGATTTACAGGGCAGTAGCCATTGAATTCAGGAGCAAAGAGCCGGGTAAAATCTGGCGGGCGAGCTGGGATTTTGTGTACTTTTTTGCCTGCACCACCGTCACCTTGTCGCTCGGACTCATGCTTGGAAACATCGCCTTGGGGATGCCGTTGGACGCAAACCACGAATTTGCCGGCAATTGGCTCGACTTTTTTAATCCGTTTTCCATTTTAGTTTCCATTACGACTTTGGCGCTGTTTATGATGCACGGCGCTATTTTCCTGACGATGAAAACAGAAAATCGCTTATTTGTAAAGCTCACGATTTTAGCCAAAAACTTTACGATTTTCTTCACGCTTGCCTTTGCGCTGACCACCCTTTACACTCTGTTATACATCCCGCATTTGAGCGATCGCATTCGTTCTAATCCAGCGTTTTTTGTGTTGCCGATTACTTTAGTGCTTGCAGTAGCGAATATCCCGCGTCAACTTTCGAAGGGCGCTTATCGTTGGGCATTTATCAGTTCTGCGGTGACCATTGCAAGTTTGTTGGCGATGGTTGCTATTGAGGTATTTCCGTATTTGGTGTATGCGACAAATAACCCGGAAAACAGCATTACCATCAGCAATGGGGCCTCCAGTACAAAAACGATGGGCCTGTTGTTGCGCATTGCATTGATCGGTACGCCATTGGTTGGGTTGTACACGGCTTTTGTATTTTGGACATTTAAAGGGAAGGTGAAATTGGATGAAATGAGCTATTAGTTGTAATTTTCTTGAAATTTTCCCTTTATCTTTGCACTAAAACATATAACATGAGCGGCGAATCCATCGATAAAAATGTGCTAAAGGATGTACTGGAAGAAATGCTTCGGGAACGAAACCCGGAGCTCAGAGGTCTTTTAGAAGAGCTATTGCAGCGTTATTTTGCAGGTCAATCAATTACAGATCGCAGCTCGGCAATTGATATGGAAAGTATTAGAAAAAAATATGCACTTCATCGCGAAGCATTTGCGCCGCTGCATAAATTATTCGAAGATGCCCCTCCTGCTTCTGAAATGGTAAAAAAACTTCGAAAATAAACAATGGATTTTGTTTTAGACACCAACATCTTGGTGCATTTTATCCGAAGTGATGAATATATTCGGAAAATTATACAAGACTATACTTTGTTTACGCCTGAAAATTCAGCCTTTATATCCATCGCATCAGTTGGAGAAATTAAATCATTAGCTTTTCAATTTGGCTGGGGGCAAAATAAATTAGAACGATTAAGCCATTTTTTAACTGTATTAAATCCTTTTCCTATTGATAGTACAGAGATTTCAGAAGCATACGCAGATTTAGATGGATTTAGTCAATGCTGTCATCCTCATTATCCAACACCTTTAGGGATGACGTCTAAAAACATGGGCAAAAACGACCTATGGATAGCAGCAACTACGATGTTATTAAATGCGACACTACTTACTACAGACACTGATTTTGCACATCTTTCTCCTCAATTTTTTAAAATGGAAATCGTTCAGTTTTAGCCAATTACTTTTCGGCCAACAAACACATCGCAATCTATCAGGCAAAATATCACCTATGCCCAAGTACATTTCCCTGCTTTTCCTCTTCATTTTTTTGATGAGCTGTAAAACCGCTTCCAAACTGCAACAATCACCCACCCCTACCGAACCCTACCGCCCGGCTTATCACTTCACGCCGCCCGCGCACTGGATGAACGACCCCAACGGCATGGTATATTATGAAGGCGAATACCACCTGTTTTATCAATATTACCCCGAAGGCGACAAATGGGGGCCTATGCACTGGGGGCACGCCGTTAGCCGTGATTTGGTACGTTGGGAACACTTGCCCATTGCCTTGTATCCCGATTCGCTGGGCTTGATTTTTTCCGGCAGCGCAGTGGTCGATTGGAAAAACACCAGCGGATTCGGGCAAAACGGGAAACCGCCCTTGGTGGCCATATTTACCCAACACGATATGGCCAAAGAAAAAGCTGGCGCCACCGATTTCCAAGTGCAAAGCATCGCTTACAGCAACGATAAGGGCCGTACCTGGACCAAATACAAGCACAACCCCGTGCTACCCAACCCCGGCAAACCCGATTTTCGCGATCCGAAGGTGATCTGGCATGAAGCCACGCAAAAATGGGTTATGGTACTTGCCGAAAAAGACCATGTCAATTTTTACAACTCCCCGGACCTGAAAACCTGGACACAAACCGGCATTTTCGGGCGCGTGTTCGGCTCGCACGCGGGCGTGTGGGAATGTCCCGATTTGTTCCCCATCAAAGTGGAAGGACGCACTGATGTAAAATGGGTGCTCACCCAAAGCATAAATCCCGGCGGCCCAAACGGCGGCAGCGCAACCCAGTATTTTGTAGGCGATTTCGACGGCAAAAAATTCATCTTAGACCCTGTTTTTCAACACGCTATGGGCAAATTCAAAGCCGACCCGAAACAAGGAACGCCGGAACTGGAACGGGCCGTGTGGCTTGATTACGGGCGCGATAATTATGCCGGCGTGACTTTTTCCGACATACCTGCCTCCGACGGGCGACGCATCGCCATCGGCTGGATGAGCAACTGGGACTACGCGCAAGACGTGCCAACCAAACCTTGGCGCAGCGCCATGACCATCCCCCGGCAGTTCTTTTTGAAAAACATGCCAGAAGGGTATCGCTTGTTTTCGCGGCCGGTAAAGGAAATGGAAACCCTGCGTAAAAAGCAGTTTGCAATCCCGCCCCGCACGTTTAAAGGCGCATGGGATTTGACGACGGAATCAGGTATCGCGCCGGGCAGCATGGAACTTGATTTGTCCATCAGTTTGCCGCCCGGCGCAATCTTCGATATTGAATTGTCAAATGATGCCGGTAATCGGTATTTAATCAGTTATGATGCGGCGTTAAAACAATTCAGCAGCGACCGCACCCAAGCAGGCAAAAGCGATTTTTCAGCAAAATTTGCCGCCAAACCGCACCTTGCGCCCCGCCAGGTCGATGAAGAAGCCGTGCGCCTGCATTTGTACTTTGACCGGGCTTCCTGCGAGTTATTTGCAGATGGCGGCGCAACCGTTTTAACAGACATCTTTTTTCCCAACGGCGATTTTACACACTGGAAATTGATCGGCCGTAATTACAATGTGGTGCTCAATGCGGGAACGGCCTGGGCCTTAAGCAAATAGAGGCCGGCGGGAGATTGCCTTTTGTGTGCGATAATCATTCCTGAAACAATAAACTTGTTGCAGCAGCCTCCCTCCGCAACAAGCCTAATGACATAGGTTCTTATACGACCACTCAAAAGTCATTGGTTCGCGTCACGATGTTATTCAATTTTGCAGCCGGAATTGCATCATCACACATTTGTTTCCCATTATGAAAATAGAGCAGATTTACACCGGTTGTTTAGCCGAGGCGGCGTACTATATCGAGTCAAACGGGGAAGCCGTCGTCATTGACCCCCTGCGCGAAACCGCTCCGTATATCGACAGAGCGACCAAGGACGGCGCAAAAATCAAATACGTGCTTGAAACGCATTTTCACGCCGATTTTGTAAGCGGTCACCTGGATTTGGCTAAAAAAACCGGCGCAACCATTGTATTCGGCCCAACTGCGGTTCCTAATTTTGAAGCGCATGTTGCGACTGACGGTGAAATATTAAAAGTAGGCAATGTCCAAATCAAGGTGCTGCATACGCCCGGACATACCATGGAAAGTTCCAGTTTCCTGCTTTTTGATGAAAAAGGAAAAGAAGTAGCCGTATTTACCGGTGATACGCTGTTCATCGGCGACGTAGGCCGTCCCGATTTGGCGGTAAAATCTGATGTGAGCCGCGAGGATCTCGCCGGCATGTTGTTCGATTCGTTGCGCCATAAAATTATGCCCCTGCCTAATCATCTGACTGTTTATCCGGGTCACGGCGCGGGTTCTGCTTGCGGCAAAAAAATGGCCAAAGAAACCCAAAGCACCATCGGGATGCAAAAGGAACTTAATTATGCCTTGCGTGCAGATATGACGCGCGACGAATTTGTAAAAGCCGTTACCGACGGTCTGGTTGACCCGCCGCAGTATTTTCCTAAAAATGCTGTTATAAACAAAATGGGCTATGACAGCATCGACAATGTGCTGAATCGCGGCGTCCATGCGTTGGATGTGCGCGCATTCGTGACCGTGGCAGAAACCGAAAATGCGCTGCTGATTGATGCGCGCTCTGAACATGACTTTGTAAAAGGATTTATTCCAGGTTCTGTATTTATTGGCTTAAATGGCCAGTTTGCTTCTTGGGTCGGCACTTTGGTGACTGATTTGAAACAGCCCATTTTGTTGATTACCGAACCCGGCAAAGAAGAAGAAGCGGTGCTTCGACTGGCCCGCGTGGGTTACGACAACACCATCGGCTACCTCAAGGGCGGTTTTGATGCCTGGAAAACAGCCGGTAAAGATGTGGACACCATCGAAAGCATTGATATTGAAGCATTTGCCGCCAAAGGAAAATTGCCGCAATGGCGCATATTGGATGTGCGCCGCAAAAGCGAATATGACAGCGAACACGTAGTCGGCGCGCAGAATTTCCCATTGGATTTTATCAATAAAAACATGGCCGAAATCAGCCGCGATCAAAACTACCTGGTGTATTGCGCAGGCGGCTATCGCTCTGCAATTGCAATAAGTATCCTGAAAAGCAGGGGTTTTGATCACCTGGTTAACGTGCTTGGAGGTTTTACAGCCATAAAAGTGGCGGGGCTTCTACCAATAAGCGAATTAGTAGCACAGTCTACCGAGTTATAAAGAATAACCGTAACGATTGGCCATCAAAAAATCCCGAAGGGATTATATATTTATAGCAACGTTCGAGGTTCGTTTTTTCCAAATCCCGAAGGGATTTTATGTGCTTTTATAGCGTTTTTACATACAATCCTTTCAGGATTGGGAAATTATACCCGGCTTGAACTATAAACATAAAATCCCTTCAGGATTTTTTGAATGTGCTAATAATTAAGAACATACAATGACAGGGTAGTTTTTCAGGCCCGTCCGTCGCCATGATGGACGGTTTTTTTGTCCGTTTCGGTAAAATATCATCTACCTTAACATAAATTATCATTGACAAGCGAAGCATTTACCTTTAATTTTGTCAATAGATTTTTTCACAAAATATTTGCCCTTACCATGAGACAATCACACACTGATTTTACTGAACTCGCGCACACGGATGCGCCACCGCCAATCGGCCTCCCTTTCCAGTTTGAAGGCTATTCCTGCACACCGTTGATGCCCGATTTTCAGGCTGGCCCGAACAAACCCCTTGGCTTTTTACTCACTCGCGGAAACGACGTTAAACTGCTGCGAAATGATTCCGAATCCGACCAGGATCACGAAATCTGGCAACGATTAAAGGAAGCCTACGACTTGCGCAGTGCGCGTAAAGACGATGAAGCCGGTCGGCCGCTGCCTTCGGAGTACTGGTTTGGGTAATGCAAAAAAATATTTTTAATCAAAATCCTTGACAGAAAAAATATTCATCGTATTTTTGCGATGAATAAAATTACAACGCATGCCCGCAACAAAAAAAGCAGCCTTTACGCAAGACGAACAGGAACTGGCCGAACTGGCAAAAGCCTTGGGTCATCCGGCGCGCATTGCCATTTTGAAAGAGTTGGCCAAACGTCAGGTATGTATTTGTGGAGAAATTGTGGAAGTGTTGCCGCTGGCGCAAAGCACCGTGTCGCAGCACTTAAAGGAACTCTTGCAAGCGGGCTTGATTAAAGGCACGGTGGATGGCGTAAAATCCTGTTATTGTATCAATTACGATGCCTTCAAGCGTTTTGAAACCATTCTGGGAATCTTTTTCAACAAAACTGCCGGTCCCGGCTGCTGCTAAGGGCCGCTTTTTTTTGCTTAAATTCATCGCATTTTTACGATTAAACACTTTATATTATGAAATCAGAAACGAACATCAAAAACATGGTCCGCGAGAA
>JBAXTB010000292.1:0-7382 GCA_037130425.1 Bacteroidota bacterium | reverse complement strand
AAATCCTTTTAAATCTGCGCCCGCAGGCCGTGTCATCCGTGTCCCATCCCCTCGCGCGCGGCAAAAAATCCTTTTAAATCTGCGCCCGCAGGCCGTGTCATCCGTGTCCCATCCCCTCGCAAGCAGCAAAATCCTTTTAAATCTGCGCCCGCAGGCCGTGTCATCCGTGTCCCATCCCCTCGCAAGCAGCAAAAAATCCTTTTAAATCTGCGCCCTGTAAGGGTCTGCGTCATCTGCGTTCCATCCCCTCTCAATCGGCACTTATTTCCCGTGGCAGTTCTTATACTTCTTCCCGCTTCCGCAAGGACAAGGTTCATTTCTACCAACAATTTTCTCCTTCACAACCGGTTGTTGCTGAACGCGTTGCGCCGTACCGCCGTTCTGGCCGGCCGACATCGCGGCACGCTGCGCTGCTTCCTGTGCTTCCGTCATTTGCTGCGTGTTGTTGGCGCGCAGGCGATTGGCTTGCGCTTTACGCGCTGCATCAGCGGCAATCTGCTGCTGTTGGGCGCGTTGGATGCCATTGTCATCCGGCAAGGCCAGCGAGCCTTTGAGCAGGAAGGACGTCACTTCCGTGTTGATATGCCCGATCAGGCCCTCAAACAGGTTGTAAGCCTCCATTTTATAAATCACCAGCGGGTCTTTCTGCTCGAACGAAGCGCCTTGTACCGATTCTTTCAGGTCGTCCACATTGCGCAGGTGCTCTTTCCAGGCATCGTCGATCAAGGCAAGGGTGGCTACTTTTTCCACGTCGTGCATGATGGTTTTGCCGCCGGTACTGATGGCCAACTGCATGTCGGCGCTGATGTTCAGGCCCAAACGGCCATCCGAGAACGGCACGACAATGCGTTTGTAACGTTGGCCTTCCCGCGCATGTACGTCCTTGATGACCGGCAACAAACGCTCGCCCACTTGCTGCGATTTGCGTTCGTACAAATCAAAAATCTGCTGCTGGAACGTGGCAACCACCGTACCAACCGGCGCTGTTTTGAACCAGGCCGCGTCCATTTCCGGGTCTACGCCGATGGCGCGGATCGAATCTAAGCGGAACGTTTCGTAATCGCCGCCGTCGCGGTGTATATGTACCAGATCGCCGGTAATCGAGGCAAACGCGTTGTTGATATCAAGGGCCAAACGGTCGCCGAACAAGGCGTTGTGGCGTTTTTTGTAAATTGCCTCCCGCTGGATGTTCATCACGTCATCATACTCAAGCAAACGTTTCCGGATGCCGAAGTTGTTCTCTTCTACTTTTTTCTGCGCGCGCTCGATGGAATTCGTCACCATCCGGTGCTGGATCACGTCGCCGTCTTTATGTCCCATTTTGTCCATCAAACCTGCAATTCGGTCACTTTGGAACAAACGCATCAGCGAGTCTTCCAGCGAAACGAAGAACAAGGAACTACCCGGATCGCCCTGACGACCGGCACGACCGCGCAACTGGCGGTCAACCCGCCGACTTTCGTGGCGCTCGGTACCGATAATGGCCAAACCGCCCGCTTCTTTAACGCCGGGGCCTAACTTGATGTCGGTACCCCGACCCGCCATGTTCGTAGCGATGGTTACTTTACTTGGTTGACCCGCTTCTGCCACGATTTCGGCTTCGCGCTGGTGCTGTTTGGCGTTCAATACATTATGGTCAATGCCGCGCATTTTCAGCATACGGCTCAGTACTTCGGAAATTTCAACGGAGGTTGTGCCCACCAGCGTCGGGCGGCCTGCCTCGCGCATTTTGATGATTTCGTCAATGACGGCGTTGTATTTTTCGCGCGCCGTTTTGAACACCAAATCCTCTTCGTCTTTACGGGTAATCGGGCGGTTGGTTGGGATCACCACTACGTCCAATTTGTAAATATCCCACAATTCTTTGGCTTCCGTTTCGGCCGTACCGGTCATACCAGACAGTTTGTGGTACATCCGGAAGTAGTTCTGGAGGGTAACGGTGGCGTAGGTTTGGGTAATTTCACCCACTTTTACGTTTTCTTTTGCTTCCAAAGCCTGGTGTAAGCCGTCAGAGTAGCGGCGACCTTCCATGACACGACCTGTTTGCTCATCCACGATTTTTACCTCACCTTCCGGGGTAACAATGTACTCGTTGTCGCGGTCGAACAGGGTATAAGCCTTCAGCAGTTGCTGTATGGCGTGGATGCGGCGGCTTTTGATGCCGTAGTCTTGTGACAGGCGCTCTTTGGCTTCAATTTTTTCTTCGTGCGTGAGGCTGTCGTCTTTATCGATGCCGACCAGTTCGGAACCGATGTCGGGCATGATAAAGAAGTTGTTGTCGTTGTTGAAGCGAGAAAGGAATTCCACCCCTTTTTCGGTGAGTTCCACGTTGCGGTTTTTTTCATCAATGTAAAACAGCAGTTCGCGGTCTACTTCCGGCATCCGTTTGGCGTTTTCCTGCAAATACACGTTTTCCGTTTTTTGCAGCAGCACTTTTACGCCGTCTTCGCTCAGGAATTTGATGAGCGGACGGTATTTTGGCAAGGCGCGGTGCGTGCGCAGGAGGGCCAAACCGGCAGAACCTTCGTCGGAACCGTGTTTGCCTTCGGCGTATAATTTGCGGGCTTCTGCAAGGAAAGTGGAGGCTATTTTGGCCTGTTCATCTTGCAAACGCTTCACCGTTGGGTTTAATTCTACATATTCCTGATCTTCCGCGCCACGTGTTACCGGGCCGGAAATAATCAAAGGCGTTCGCGCATCATCGATCAAAACCGAGTCAACCTCATCCACAATTGCATAGTGGTGCTTGCGTTGTACCAGTTCATCCGGGCTGATGACCATGTTGTCGCGCAGGTAATCAAAACCGAATTCGGAGTTGGTACCGAACGTGATGTCGCAGAGGTAAGCGTTGATGCGTTCCTGGGAATGCGGACGGTATTTATCGATACAATCGACGGTCAGCATCAGGAATTCATACAATGGGCCGACCCATTCCTGGTCACGACGGGCGAGGTAATCGTTCACGGTAACAATGTGAACGCCTTCGCCGGCAACGCCGTTGAGGTAAGCAGGCAGCGTGGCCACCAGCGTTTTACCTTCACCCGTTGCCATCTCGGCGATTTTTCCATCGTGGAGCACCATACCACCGATCAACTGCACGTCGTAATGCACCATATTCCAGGTAACATCGCCGCCGGCAGCTGTCCATTTATTTTTCCAGGTTGCTTCATCGCCCTGAATGGTCACATACGATTTGCCCTTGGCGACCAAAGCGCGGTCATGGTCGGTTGCAGTTACGGTGATCGTTTCATTTTGGGCAAAACGGCGGCTGGCCTCGCGCACAACAGCAAAAGCCTCGGGCAGAATATCCATCAGGACTTCTTCCAAGGCTTTATCGCGGTTTTTGCGCATTTCATCCACCTCTTTAAACAGCAAATCCTTTTCATGGAAATCTTCCACATCAAGGGCTTGCTGGTTGATATTGGCAATTTCTGCGTCAATATCCTTGAGGTAATCCTGAATGCGTTCGCGGAATTCGAGGGATTTCGCACGGAGCGCGTCGGAAGAAAGGTTTTTATACGCCTCTCCGTTTTGATTGATTTCGGTTACCAGGGCCTGGTATTTGACCAGGTCGCGATCTTGTTTGGTGCCGAGTATTTTCTTTAAAAAGCCGAACATACGATTGTTAGGTTTTGGGTTGAACGAATCAGGATAATTGGAAAGGCAGTAGCCTAAACAAGACCCCGCGCCGCAGAACCAATTTGAAGGCGCAAAGATAGGTGTTTTGTTTTGGGGCGATTGGAGATGTTGTCACATTTCGTTCCAAGTGCTCTAAATAGGCGGAAATTGACAGAATGGCAGGCTTGTTGGGCTGTATTGGCCTTTTTGTCGGAAAAATTGTCAGACGCCTTCTTTCTTGAGTTCCCCGATTTTTCCAAGCAGTTTGTCCGCCCAGCCCGCGCACAATTGGTCGAACAAGCGGATTTGCTCCAATTCCAGGTTGAGCAAGGCAGGGTAGTGTTGGTAGGCGAAGTCGAGGATTTGTTTTTTCAGGTCATTTACAAGCGCATCAGTGTTCGAATTTTCGGATGCGGGCAAGTTGGGTTTCCCTTTTTGCAAATCTTCCATGCGGCTGATCGCGTCATAAGCAACCCTGCGCACGTGCGCGTGGAATGATTTTATTTGGGCATCTGAAAGGTTGTGAAAGCCGGGGTATTGGTTGAACGCAAAATCGCGGAGTAGTTGCGCCAGTTCACCGGTGCGGCCTTCGCGGGCCACAGATTTGCGGGCTTGTTCCATTTCTTCATCTAAAGAACCGTAGGCGCCGCGTTCGCCCGCGCGTTTGTCGATCCAGGCGCCGCTTTCATCATAGCGTTCCTCTTTGAGCCATTGTTTTTTCTCTTTTCGGCGGTTTAAGAGGCCGATAATTAAGACTGCCAGAATAAAAAGGCCGAATAGTACCTGCATTTGAGTCATTATTTGATGCAAAAGTACATTTTCTAAAAATCCTGAAGGGATTATATGTTTATAGATCAGTCTCAAATATTAAACGCAACGCGCCCCTTCAACATTCGATATTCATCTGTTCGATATTCGATATTCCCTACCTTGTCAACACAATATAATCCCGCAGCAGCGTCTTCAAAAAATCGGTGCGGTTGTTGGGTATTTCTTTGATGTCCAACAACTTAAGAAGCCGGGTCGATAAATCAACGACCACCTCGTGGTGGGCCTGGTTGGGGTAGCGGGCGTTGCGGGTAAGCGTTTTTTTAATAAAAATCATATCCTGCTCGCTCAGCGCGCGCACCTGCGGGTACACGGGCGTGTAGTTTTGCAGCGAAGAAATATTGAGGATATCCTCCAGCCGATATTGGAATTGCGTGCTGAACAATTTAATCACCGTCGTGTTGGCCGCCATATCGCCAAGGCGCTGACCCTTGCCGGTTGTTTTAATCAGTAAGGCTGCAATGACGCCAGAACTGAATAGTACATCAAGTGTAAGCAAAATGGCGCGCAGCACCACATCGCCCCATTCAGGATCCTTGCCGTCGAGGCGTACCACCTTGATATTCAGCACTTTTTTGCCAGGCGTTTGACCTACGTTCCAGATTTCAAAAAAAATATGGTACAGGAAAAAGCCGGCGATGAGGATCAATACAAGGATCAAAACCGCGTTTTCCGAAAACAAACCCAGCGTTGACTGTAGCAATTGAAACGCCAAAAAACTAACAAAACCAATGATTAGCAAATCCAGTAGCCATGCCAAAATACGTTCGCGCAGCGAAGCGAGGTCGTACTCGATTGCTACGTGCTGGGTCGTTGTGATTTCGATTGTTCTGGCCATGATCGTTTATGCCGATACCTGAAAATCGCGCAAGGCATCGTTGAGCGACACCTTTTTGTCGGTGCTTTCCTGGCGTTGTCCAATGATGAGCGCACAGGCAACCTGGTATTCGCCGGCCGGGTATTGGCGGGTATAAGAACCCGGAATCACGACCGAGCGCGCGGGCACCCGACCTTTATGGATCACCGGTTCAGCGCCCGTCACGTCAATAATATGCGTGCTTTGCGTCAGCACCACATTGGCGCCCAGCACGGCTTCGCGTTCAACATGCACGCCTTCCACCACAATGCAGCGGGAGCCGATAAAACATTCGTCTTCAATAATGGTCGGCGTTGCCTGCGGCGGTTCCAGTACCCCGCCGATGCCCACGCCGCCGGCCAAATGCACGTTGCGGCCGATTTGAGCGCAAGAACCTACCGTTGCCCAGGTATCCACCATCGTACCGCTGCCCACCCAGGCGCCAATGTTGACGTAGGAAGGCATGAGGATCGCGCCCCGTTCGATGAACGCGCCGAAACGCGCCACCGCAGGCGGTACCACCCGCACGCCTTTTTGCGCATAACCGCTTTTGAGCGGAATTTTATCGTGGTATTCGTACGGGCCGACCTCAATGGTTTGCATTTCCTGAATCGGGAAATACAGCAGCACCGCTTTTTTAATCCATTCGTGTGTCACCCAGGCGCCGTCGGGCGTAGGTTCGGCCACGCGCAGTTCGCCGGAATCAAGCAGGCCCACGACCTCGCGGATGGCTTTTTTTACTTCCCAGTTGGGTAAAAGTGCGCGGTCATTCCAGGCCGCTTCAATGGTACTTTTCAAATCGCTCATAATAAAAATCAGGCAGCGGTGAGGAGAATGGCAATCAGATAATCGGCCAACAAAATCAGGATATCGCTGTACACCACGGCACGGGTGCTGGCTTTTCCGAGTTCGATGCTGCCGCCTGTTACGGTAAAACCCTGGTAACAGGAAACGGTGGTCAGAATGTAAGCAAATACAAAGGATTTTACATACATCATGAACACATTATAAGGCGCAAAATAAGAACGCACGCCCTGAATATATTCGGCGTCGGTAATCAAACCGGTTGGTACGCTGGCCAAATAGCCGCCAAGCACTGCGACAAAAGCCGAAAACGTCACGAGCAAAGGAATTACAAACAAGGAGGCGATCACCTTTGGCATAATCAGGTACGCCGCCGTGTTTACGCCCATTACTTCCATCGCGTCGATATGTTCCTTTTGGCGCATCCCGCCGATTTCAGCCGCCATGTTAGAGCCTACTTTACCTGCCAATACCAGACAAGTGATGGTCGGCGACAATTCGATCAAGGCAAGGTCGCGCACAATATAACCAATGTAATAACGCGGTACCAACTGGCCGTCCAACTGGTACGCAAACTGCACGGCAGCCACCGCCCCGATAAAAATGGAGATCAGGCACACGATAATCAGCGACCCCACGCCGATGTCGTTCATCTGGCGCATGGTTTCTTTCCAGTACATGGAAAATTTTTCGGGTCGGCCGAAAACCTGCTTCATCATAATCAGGTAACGGCCCAAATGGCTAAGGTAATCGAATCGTTCGAATGTATATTTCATCCTTTCGGGTTAAAATCCTTGCAAAAAACGGAAACGCTCGCAAGATAACGCGCTTTTCTGTGCCCTGTTTCGGCAAAGTTTCAAAGTTAGCCGCAAAGGTTCGAGGTTTTTTGCAAAACTTTGCGCGGCCAATGCCTTTTTTTCATCTAACCGGCAAATCATGAAGTTTGCAACCAAAGTAATTCACGCGGGAATCGAACCCGACCCGTCGACCGGCGCTGTTATGACGCCTATTTTTCAAACCTCCACCTACGCGCAGGATGCGCCGGGCGATCACAAGGGCTATGAATATGCCCGCACCCAAAACCCGACCCGAAGCGTTCTGGAAAAAAACCTTGCCGCCCTTGAAAACGGGGTAGACGCCATCTGTTTCGGCTCCGGCCTGGCCGCGCAAGACGCCGTGACCAAGTTGCTGCAATCGGGCGACGAAATCTTAGCCGTCAACGACCTGTACGGCGGCTCTTACCGCCAAATGGTGCGGGTGTACGGCCCCTGGGGAC
>JBAXTB010000291.1:0-7399 GCA_037130425.1 Bacteroidota bacterium | reverse complement strand
AAGCAACACAGATTTTTCCGTTCTTCGGATCAAGTCATCTGTGCTGCTTGCATCCATGTCATCTGTGTTTCCCCTCTCAATCGGCAAAAAAATCCTTTTAAATCTGCGTTCATCCGTGTTCCATCCCCTCTTATTCGGCGAAAAATCAATTCCGCAGCGGCTTCCCGTTCTCCAACATATATTGCACCCGCTCCAATGTCTTCTGCTCGCCACAAAGCGACAAAAACGCCTCCCGTTCCAGATCAAGCAGGTATTGCTCTGACACTTGTTGCGGACTGGTGAGGTCGCCCCCGCAAAGCACCCAGGCAATTTTTTTGGCAATTTTGATGTCGTGTTCGGTCGCGTAGTTGCCCAATTGCAGGGAATGCGCCGCCACGTATAAAGCGCCTAAACCCGTGCGACCCAGCACAAATACATCCTTGCGCTGAATCGGTTTTACATAATCGTCGGCAAGGGACAGCACCTTGGCTTTGGCTTCGGAAATATTGCGGCCGGCATTGTGTACCACTGTGTCTTTTTGCGGCAGCAGGTAGCCGTAATTAAAGGCCTCGTATGCGCTGGTGGCCACCTGGGCCGTCGCGATGGTTTTGAATTTGTCGATCAAGGTCGGGATTTGCACATCGCCTTCGCGGGTAATCAGGTCGGCTGTGCGCACCGCAAACTCCTTGGTGCCGCCGCCGCCCGGAATGATGCCCACGCCCACTTCCACCAGTCCGATATAACTTTCGGCCGCTGCCATGACCGCATCGGCGTGCATGGAAAACTCGCAGCCGCCGCCGAACACATAGCCCTGCGTAGCAATCACCACCGGAATAGCCGAGTAACGAAGGCGCATGGAGGTTTGCTGGAACAAATTCACCGCCATGTTCAGTTCGTCCCATTCCTGCTGATAAGCCAGCATGGCAATCATCATCAGGTTGGCGCCCACGGTGAAGTTTTGGGCGTTGTTACCGATGACTAAGCCTTTCCAGCCTTGCTCTTCGGCAATCAAAATAGAATCATTCAGGCCGCGCAGGATGCCCTCGCCGATGGCGTTCATTTTGGAATGAAACTCTAAGCAAAGCACGCCGTCGCCGATGTCGTGCAAGGTACATTCGGCGTTTTGGTACACCGGTTTGCGGTCGCGGTAATTGTCGAGGATGACAAACGATGCGCCGCCCGGCAGCGTTTCGTAGGTTTTGGTGGCCGGGTTATAGCACAGGCGATGCCCGTTTTCTGATTTGTAAAAATTAGTATGACCAGCAGCCAGCATTTCTTTTACCCAGGCCGGAATGAGCTCGCCATTTTTTTCGGCGGCTTCAACACCTTCTGGCACACCCACCATGTCCCAGTATTCAAACGGACCTCTTTCCCAGGCAAAACCGGCGCGCAAAGCGTCGTCGATGGCGTACAGCGTATCCGAAATTTCAGGCACGCGGTTGCTCGCGTACGCGAACAGGCCCAGGAACGAACGTTGCAGCAGCTCTGCACCTTTGTCCGTGCCCTTGAAAATGGCCTTCATGCGGTGCGGCAGTTCTTCAATCTGCTTGAGCGTATCGAGTATAGGCAGTTTTTCTTTTTGAGAAGGGGCGTATTCCAAGGTTTCTAAGTTCAGCGCCAGCACCACAGGCCGACCTTTGGGGTCTTTTTCAGCCGTTTTTTGGTAAAAGCCTTGTCCGGATTTATTGCCGAGGAATTTATGGTCTACCAAATACGTCAAAAACTTGGGAATTTCCATGCTGCCCACCTGCTCATCGTTGGGGCAGTTTTGGCGCATCCCGTTGATCACATGCACGGCCGTGTCCAAGCCCACCAAATCAGCGAGGCGGAAGGTGCCGGTTTTGGGCCGACCAATGGCGGGACCCGTAAGCGCATCCGCCGTGTCGATGCCGAGCCCGAGTTCGTGGGTGAGTTGGAATATTTTAGCCATTGCGTACACGCCCACGCGGTTGGCGATAAAGGCTGGCGTGTCTTTACACAATACGGTTTGTTTGCCAAGCACCACGTCGCCATAATGCATGAAAAACGCCGTCACTTCCTGGTCGGTATCGGGCGTCGGGATCACTTCAAACAGGCGCATGTAGCGCACCGGATTGAAAAAGTGCGTGCCGCAAAAGTATTTTTTGAAATCATCGCTACGGCCTTCCGACATGAGGTGGATGGGAATGCCGGAAGTATTAGAGGTCACGAGCGTACCTTTTGTGCGGAATTGTTCCACTTTTTCAAACACCTGTTTTTTAATATCGAGGCGTTCCACCACCACTTCAATAATCCAATCGACGTCCTTGATTTTAGGCATATCGTCTTCAAAATTGCCGATGCTGATCCGCGACGCGAATTTATTGTCGTAAAATGGCGCGGGTTTGGCCTTGAGCGCCGTTTGCAATGCCGTAGTGGCCATGCGGTTGCGGGCGGCTGGGTTTTTCGCGTCGGTTTCCGACAAATCGAAAGGCAAAATATCGAGCAGGAGCACTTCGAGGCCGCAACCGGCCAGATGGGCTGCAATGCCGGTGCCCATGAGGCCCGAACCGAGTACGGCAACTTTGCGGATACGTTTATTGAGCATAAAAACTGGATTGATGATCGTAGCGGAATTTCGCTGTGCGAAGGTATGAGAAGCCGGGGAATTTTGAAACTCCTTTTATTTATACCACAGAACAAATTTAAGCCGTTCCTTTGCAGTTGAATTCACGATCAATTATTGGCATATTCACGATCCAACACGTATGAAACAGTTATTTTTCCCAATCCTGGCCGCTGCGTTGCTGCTGAGTTCCTGCGCGGTAAAACCGAAAGCAAGTTTTACGGTTCCAGTAACCAAAGTGCAGGCTCCGGCCGATGTTACGTTTACCAATACCTCCCTCAAAGCGGATGCCTACGAATGGGATTTCGGCGACGGCGGCACTTCTACGGAAATGAGTCCGACGCATACCTACAAACATTCCGGCAACTACGCGGTGGTGTTGAAGGCAAAAAAAGGCACAAAAACCGTTGTTTCCAAGCAAATGTTTCAGGTAACGGCCCCGGAGCGCTGTTTAATTGAAATTGAAACAAGCATGGGCACGATGCTGGCTGAACTGTACAACTCAACCCCGAAACACCGGGATAATTTTACTAAATTGGCCGATGAAGGTTACTACGACGACCTGTTGTTCCACCGCGTCATTGCCGGCTTTATGATTCAGGGCGGCGACCCGAATTCGCGCGGCGCCCAACCTGGCGTGGCACTCGGTTTCGGCGGCCCAAGCACACTCATTCCTGCCGAATTTGTTGATTCGCTGTTTCATGTGAAAGGCGCAATTTGCGCAGCGCGCACCAACAACCCGGAAAAAAAATCGAGCGGTTCGCAGTTTTACATTGTACAAGGCGCGCCGGTTGGCGATGATATGCTGAAACAAATTGAAGCCGGCAAAAATTTCCACTACACACCGGAACAACGCAAAGCATACATGACACTGGGCGGCACCCCGCACCTTGACCGCGATTATACTGTGTTTGGCCGCGTTATCAAGGGCTTGGACGTTCTGGATAAAATAGCGGCTACGCCAACGGGCCAAAATGATCGTCCGGTGACGGATGTGAAGATGAAGATTCGGGTGATTAAGTAGTGATCCCATTCTTTTTGCTCTACGCGAGGGGACGAGACACAGATGACACAGACCTACGGACACAGATTTATCTGTTCTTCGGATCAGGTCATCTGTGTTGCTTGCATCCGTGTGATCTGTGTTCCTTTTTGTCGCGTACGCGTAGGACATAAAACACAGATGACACAGACCTATGGACACAGATTTTATCTGTTCTTCGGATCAGGTCATCTGTGTTGCTTGCATCCGTGTCATCTGTGTTCCTTTTCACCCTACGCGCAGCCGGAACACGGATAACCCGGATTCAAAAGGATAAAAAATCCTGCCAATCAAAAAAATATGCACTCAACACAATTTTCGAGTTATAAAATCCTGATCCTGTTTGTGTTACTCGCAAACCTGCTCCCGGCTGTGCTACAAGCTCAAAAAAGCGCGCCCGCCGCACAGGACACGACGCAAAAACTCAAAATTGAAACCGCCGAACAGGTGGAAGGCTTCCAAAAAGGGGAGCGACAAATGCGCAAACTGAGCGGCAATGTGCGCATGCGCCAGGAAAATACGCTCGTTTATTGCGACACGGCCATTATTGATGATTATACCGACAACGCCGTGTTGCGCGGCAATGTGGTGATTGCGCAGGGTGATAGCGTGAAAGTGTTTTCTGATTCGGCCATTTACATTGCCAATATTAAAACCAGCGACTTGTTCGGGAAAGTAGTGCTCATCAACGGGCGGCAGCAGTTGTTTACCGAAAAACTGCGCTACGATATGGCCAATAAAATAGCCACTTACCACGAAAACGCGACCCTCACCAACGGAAAAAGTCAATTGACCAGTCGACACGGGTATTACCACGTAAACGAAAAAGAGGTGTTTTTTAAAGGCAATGTGCTTGTGACGGATCCGGAATTTACGATGCGTACCGACACCATGAAGTTCAATACCGAATCCCAGGTGGTCGGATTTGTGGCGCCCACGCTGATTAGCCAGCGCAAGAGTAAAATTTATACGGAAGGCGGTTTTTACGACATTGAAAACCAATTTGCCGAATTTGACCAAAACCCGCAATATGAAAAAGACGGGCAGCGCGGAAAAGCCAAGAAAATGCGCTACAACGGCAACACCAAGGAATATACGCTTGAAGAAGATGCCCACATTGAAGAACCCGCGAAGGGCCGCATCGTAAACGCCGATGTCGTGCGTTACAACACCGAAACTGAAAATACCGTGTTGCGTGGAAACGCGCATTTTCAGGACAGCACCCGCGATATTACCGGCGCAGAAATACGCTACAACACCAAAAACAAAGATTTTCAATTGCTCGGGCGCGGGCGGGTGAGCGATCCGCCGAGCATTATTGAGGCTGATTCGCTCAATTTTAATGATGATTTGGGCAATGGCCTGGCTTTGGGCAATGTCATTTACGAGGACACCGCCAGCGACTACACCATCCTGTCGTACCGCATGGATTACAACAAAAAATCCGAGTATATCAATGCGTTTGGCTCCTTTGGCGGCGCGGGTGTGAGCGGGCGGCCCATGATGAAAAGCCTCATCGATGGCGATACGCTTTACATGGCAGCAGATACGTTGACTTCCTTTAAACCCGACAGCGCTTCCACCAAACGCTTATTGCTGGCGCACCACGATGTGCGTATTTTTAAAAGCGATTTGCAGGCGGTTTGTGATTCGCTTTCTTTTTCCAGCGCCGATTCGCTGTTCTGGTTTTTCAAACTCGACAGTATTCAGCAGCCCATTATGTGGAGCGACACATCCCAGTTTTCGGGCGATACCATTCGAATGTTGGTACGAAACAGCAAATTGGATCGAATATGGCTGCGCAAAAACGCCTTTGTCATCAATTCCGACGACGGCGTCATGTACAACCAGATCAAGGGGCGCAATACCACGGCGTATTTCCGCGACAATGAGGCCCGCGAAATGTTTGTGGAAGGCAACGCCCAGGCCGTCTATTATGCCGTCGACGACAAAGGCGCTTACATTGGTATGAACGAAACCGCCTGCTCTGAAATGCGGCTGTATTTCGGGGAAAACAAAGTGCAGAGTATCAAGTTTTACACCGAACCGGCAGGCAAATTCACGCCCATGAAAAAAGCAGGCAAAGACGGCAAAAAACTCGACGGCTTTTTCTGGGAACGCAAACGACGACCCATGAGCGTGGCCGATTTGTTGTCCAAACGAGAGGTAAATTAGGCTCGAAAACAGACCGCTACCAATCCTTCACCTTTCCTTTCGGCTTCGGTTTTTGTTCTTGTTCCCGGTATTTGCGGGCATTTTTCTGATCGTCCGGCCCTACTGCGGTTTCCAACAGGCGCTTGGCTTCCTGTTTTGATAATTTGCCTTGCTGTTGCTCAGGTTCGGGCTTGTTTTGGTCTTGATTTTGCTTTTGATCTTGATTTTGTTTTTCATCTTGATTTTGCGGTTGATTTTGTTTTTGATCCTGTTTTTGCTTTTGATCTTTATTTTGATCCTGATTTTGTTGTTGTTTTTGATCTTGCTTTTGGTCTTGATTCTGCTCCTTTGGTTTCGGTTGTTTCTGTTTTTCCTCCTGCAATTTTCGTTTTACCAATTGCAAATTCCGCTTCGTATCCGGGTCGCCAGGGCGCAGGCGCAGGCTTTTTTCGTAGGATTCTGCCGATTCCTTGTACTTCTGTTGTTGCAGGTAGGCGTTGCCTAAATTGTGCAACACATCGGCTTGATAGGCCGGGTTGCTGTTTGTTTTGGTAGCCCGTTCGTATTGTTTAACGGCGTCTTCATATTTGCCTTGTTGATATAGCGCATTGCCGAGGTTGTATGCAGCCGACTGATTATCGGGCGCCGATTTCATGGCATCTTCGTATATTTTTCCGGCATCGCTGAAGTTGCTGCTGTTGTAAGCGCGGTCGCCTTTGCGCAGCAGTTGGTGGGTTGTTTGCGACCATGCAGGGACGCAATAGCAGCACAACAAAATCAGGAAGAAGCGCTGTTTTCGCATCATGGTACTTTCTATTTTAACGAGCGTTTTGGATATTAAACTTTTCATTTCCCTTTCAAGTTACAAGCAGACGAGGCCAACTTATGTGATCGAAAATTTTTTAACGCTAAATTTTTTACCGTATTATCAAAATTCCAACCTCCAACTGATATTCGGAATCAAGCCCAACTGGTATTTCGTTTCCACTTTCTTTGTAAACGGATCATAATACCGATAGGCGATATTCTTTTGGCTGGTAATATTCTGAAAATCCATGGCAAAAGTGCTGTTGCGGCGGTTGCCCCGGCTGCGTTTCCAGTACACGCGCAGGTCGATGCGGTAATAATCGGGTTGCTTGACGGAAAATCCGTTGCGGGTATCGAAGCGGGTCGCTTGCGCCTGCGCGGAGGCGAGGCTGTCGACTGGCATTTCGCGGTAGCCACCAGTCCATACGATGCGGCCGTTTAGTCCGAAGGCTTTTGCTTTTTCCGCCGTGCGTTCCTTGTACCATTCTTTACCGGCAGTAAAATTGGCCAAATGGCCCAAATCCCAGCGGGAGGCGCGCCAAATTTGGTCGTAGCCCTTGTACCGAGAATCAAAAAGGGTGGTATTAGCAGCCAAAAACCAGTCGTTTGACAGATAATGTTCCAACCCGATTTCAATGCCCTTGTTTTCGGTTTTGCCGTTCAAATTTAGGTGATCCAGCGTTATTAATTCTGTTTGGTTATACAGTGAAAACGCCGGCTCGTCGCTCCGCAGCGGAATATTGAATTGCGATTGCCAGAACAACTCGGATTTTAGAACCCAGGATTCATTGATGAGCCAGTTATGCCGCAGTCCCACGTGGTGCGCGCGCACG
>JBAXTB010000290.1:0-7434 GCA_037130425.1 Bacteroidota bacterium | reverse complement strand
TCCGGTACATATTGCTCCAGGGTATCCAGTATGGTCAATACCTGCGCGGCGGAATCCGGCAGGTTCTGCCACAAATAATCAACGGCCAGCATAGCAACTGTTTCAGCCTTCGGGCTTCCAATTTCAGATTCGGCAGCGAGGGCTTTTTTTCGCCATTTAGTGTCGTGATCGGAACAAGATGCAAGCAGGCCATACACACTGATTTTCAAGTTCAGGTACGCTTCCCCGGAAGCATCTATGCTGTCGAGTACACGTAATGCGATGTCTTTGGCCAGTTCTTCTTCATGTAGGTTGACCAAAGTCAGCCCCAAGCTAATCTGTGCATTGATGGTTTGGTGATGCCTTCCGCCATATAGATTTTGATAGATGGCGCATTGCGCTTCGATGGCATCCCTTGTATTATTCCCTTCTCCAATCGCTTCAAACATTTGGGCTTTTACCCCCAAATATTGGGCATACTGGTCTGAATGTACGCCAAATTGTGCTGTGGCTTGTTCACCCAGTTCCTGAATCAGGCGGCGGGCAGTACCCCACGCTCCTTTGTTGATATATAGTTCTGCCAATTGTTTTTTGACCGTATACCGTATCGGATCGTTTGGCTTCAGAAACTGCCTGAACAAGGTATCGGCCTTTAAAAAATAATATTCTGCCTGCAACAGACGGTTCTGTTGATCGTAACACAAACCCAGGTCGTCGTAAATGGTACCCAGGATTTTTGAGGGCGGAAAACCGTTGGACAGCCATAATTGGAGCGCCGTTTGAAATTGCCTTTCAGCGAGCACAGCCAGCCCCTGCATGTACAGGAGATCACCCAGGATTCGGACCGCATTCGGATACTTGTCGGAATGCGTAAAGCCGTGTTGCCGGTACCACTCTACGGCTTTTCCGGCTTGCGCTTCCCCATCAATGAGACGGCCCCACATCATGTTTAGTTGCGCCAATTCTGTGTACATCACGGCGTAATGCATGGAGTCGGGAGATACGTATTTGAAAGCCTCCCCGTAATTCAGGGCCGCTTTATCAAAATTACCGACCAGCAAATAGGCACGGCCGAGTTTGGAAGAAAAATATCCATAGGCAAAAGAGTCCCGTGGGGCATTGCCCACGTTGGCGGTACTTTTCCAGGTTTCTCCTGTCGCAATAGCATTTTCCCAGTCGTAAGCCTCCCAGTATTTAAAAAACTGGGTGTAAAGCGTATCCGATTGTGCTTGTACATCTTGCGCGCTCCAAAAGCAAAGCAAGCAAAAAATCAACCTTTTCATATTCGATACTGAAAATTTACGTCAGTTGTACGATATGGCTCCAATGCGCCTTATGTCGTCGTTGCTTCATTGCAAATACTTGCTCAAATGTAAGCGCATGACGACGTTTACCTGCATTTTTTTAGCATCGGGCCGGATGCGTGTGGCGGGAGTGATTCACATTGAAGTAGACGGCGAATACTATGCGCCCCTGGCTTATGCGATGACCGAAGAATTGTGCGCAGATGATCCGGTAAAATGGCAGGAAGCCACAGAAGCCGTCATAGCGGCTTTGGATGCCCGCATTGCGCTTTGGGATGGCGTTTTGGAAGCGATAAATGCTCTTGTGGTCGAGCAGGATTTGGCTATTTAAGTAGGTAATACTGCATTTTCATGTAGTAACTGTAATTTACTGCATGAAAACCCATTTTTATGGTACTCTTTTTTAAAACATCCGCAGCAATCGCGAAATACCTTTGTCCTGCTAGCGGCGCGATCCGCACAGTGTCTTTACTCCACCCGAAACATCTATAACCTTCAGAACGCCGAAATACGCTTTAATCATCTTTGAATGCAAATGGTTCATTTATCCCCCTGCAAGTCACAGCATTTTGTGACTTGCATTTTTTGTTGCACCATTGCTATTTTACCCTGCGAGTGATCGCGCTTTTTTAAGCAATTCCTTTTTATTATTCACATTGGATTTTCGGTAAAGAGAAAGCACATAATGATGTATCGTATTGACTAAAAAACACACAAAAGCATATATTTATTACATTTTATAAGCACCGGTATTCAATTTAATCAATCTAATTTTGTGATGCTTTATAGGGAAAAGGTTCTATTAAGCTGTTCATGATTTTTGTTTTTTACCCGGTGCAAACGTGCAACTGAGTAAGGAAAGTTTAGACGTTAAAAGTATCTGTTCAGACGAAACAAGCACTAAACAAAAAGTACCTCAGGCAACTGAAGTACTTTTCTGTTTTTATACCAGGATTAAAGTGGATTTAAAGGTTTTCAGTTTGGATTAAATTGATTTTAAATGGATTGCCAGACCCACATTTTCAGAACCACTTGGCTTTGGCTTTATCCATATACCCTTCAAATCCACTTTAATCTTGGTATAAAATGTGTATTTTATTTTTATGAATGTATATTTCCTGTATTTTATTTTTTTTATGTAATTAATTATATAAAAATCAATGTTTATTAATCATTTACAGCAATTTATTTGTTTGGCCTGATATTACTTTTGTGACACTGACTGGGCTAATAGCGAGCGCGGTAACTTCTCTGTTTGTGATTCTGCGCATACCAAAAGTGCGTGTGCGCAGATTCTTCTACCAAGATTAAAGTGGATTTGAAGGATGGATGGATAAAAAATATTGATTTTAAGAGGATTAGAATCCAGCCGTTTTCATAACCACTTTGCGTTGACTATCTCAAACGTAAATTTGTCTAAATAAGAAACAATCCTCCTTTCCAAAATATTTGATTTCAAATTTTATATTTAATCAACAAGGGCGTTGTCCCAACATGCTTTATTCCCGCCTCAATCCAATGCAAGTGTACGATCGTTCGTGCCTTGCATTTTTTTATTTTATACCAGTATTATAGATACATAAAGATGTATAATATAACATGATATGACATACTAATTACATACTTTCAGATTAAGAATTTATTTAATGCTTTATACTTTTGTCCTAAAGTTGTCACTTTGACGAGTTCATGAGATTATAACCTCTGCTTAGAGGCAAAAGTGCCTTTGGGCAGAGGTCTTTGAGTCGGTAAAACCGAAGGCTTATTTCATTAATTTGTATAAGTTGTAATAATTTACACAAAAACATTGACCTACTGCATGCGCGCAGATCAGATATGAAGCATCTCAAAAAGTTGGGATGCTTTATTTTTTATGCGACAAAGTGCTTTAGGACTAAATAACTCTAAATATACACCTATAAGAACACGACATAATTCAGTTAACTGTATAAACACTATTTTTATACATTCAAACCTCTTTTTTGGGAATTTTAAGAGAACGCTACTGGTAATGCCTCAACTTACATTTACAATTCATAAAGGTAAGGATGTGCAAGCCTATGGGGCTTTCAGCTACTTGTAATCTGCGCGCACCAAAAGTGGTGTGCGCGGATTTTTTTTTAAATCCTCCCCTCAAAGGAAAGTTGAATTGAAATTCCTTTCCCGACCACTGACTCAGTAAATACCTCAGCATCCATACGTTCCAAAAAGTAGTGAATTAAGGCGCCTTCCTTAATATGTTCAAAAGCGTTGAGATCATTGGATTCGAAGGGAGATATAGCGCCATTTATCTTTTCCATTGCGACTTCATCCAATGTCAATCCGCTGTTGTGAAAACCGATGGTCAGGTCATGGTGCGCCATTTGTATGTCAATATTTATGTCGCTTTCCGTAGGCGCAGCGCGGATCATAATGGCCATTATTTGCGCCAGCAAAAGACTAAATATCTTTGGGTTGGCGGGCGTTGTGGCTTCAGGACATTTATTTAAATATTGAAATTTTATCCCTTTTTGATAAGCGAACCACTCCAACTCCGTCATTGCATCTTGCATGACAAGTTCGATATTGACCATACTAATTTTTGTAAAATACGCATTGTTATGTTTGAGCGCCAGGGCTAATTGCTGATTGTTGTAGAGTTGAAGTAAGGCCGTATTTGTTATACGCGTACGCTCCGTCTCATGCATTACCTGATTCGCATATTCAAATATCTGGTAGGTGAGTCTATTGGATTTGGTGAGCAACAACTGAATAATATTCCAATGCAGTTGTGTATGATCCGATGCCTTGCTCTGCGATAATTCGGCATGGTTAGAAGCGCTTTTTTTATATTTGAGTACCTTTGCAATTGCCTGTTCAAAGCGAACTAAACCAATCGGTTTTTTTAAAAAATCAATAGCGCTATATTCAAATGCAGCAATGGCGGTATCCTTGTTTTTTCCGGTGAAAATGAATGCGGGTTCTCCAAGTTGTTGAGAAAAAAAGCCCAAATCATTGGCATTATCATCATCCCAATCCAACAAAACGAGGTCAACAGCGTAATTACATTCCTTCTGTGCGCTGTTTAGGCTCTCATAAGTTCCGCAAAGAGAAAGTTGATCGTTTTTGTTACAAAAGCGGGCCAAATCATTTCTAACAGCCTGACTTTTATCAATGATTATACAGTTGAGAACTGTGTTCGGCGCGTTTAACATCTCAAAAATTACTTTACTTTGATGGATTCAATCAGATACGGCTTTGTTTGATATTCAAATACGCCGTTGTTCCAAAGGTGTCGGAGTTGTACACGCCTAATTGCATGTTCATTAAATCTGCAAATTTTTTGCTCAGGCTCAAGCCGATTCCAATACTATTATTGACGGCATTGAGGTTCAGGCTCTTTTTATCAAACAGTCCTGCTTTTTTTTCCGGGGCAATACCCGGCCCGTCGTCTATGATCCGTACTTTAATAAGGTCATGCTCGATTTCCTCAATGTATATTTCGATCATCCCGTACATGGGAGAGAATTTGATCGCATTTGACAGGATGTTTTCCAGGATATGCTCCAACAGCGTAGACTCCGCCAAAACCATTGCATCGGGTACGACTTCATTGATCCCGATCTTTAGTTTTTTAGAGGATGAGAGTACTTCCAGATTCTCCAAAACTTTGTCAATCAACGATTTAATGGGAATGGGGGTTAAGATTTTGTGTATTTCCAGGTCTTCATTTTCCTCCACTTTCAGGATCAACGAGGTTAAATGTTGAATTCGGTTGATGGCCGTTTCAATTTCCGCGGCTATATTATCCTGCGGCTGATTCCGCTTCAACTGAGCCGCTTTGACTTGCAGGGAAAACAAAGGATTTCGGAGGTCGTGCGCCAAAAGGCTGACCAAACTCCTTTTATCCTCTTGTAATTTTCGAGCAGACGCAATGATTTCGTTGACTTTATTCTCAATTGTGCTTGCCCTTATTGCTTTTCCAACCGCTTGTTCAAAGCGGGCGAAAGAGATTGGTTTTTTCAAAAAATCAACGGCTTGATACTCAAAGGCATCAAAAGCATAAAGTTGGTTGGATGTGGTAATAATCACCATGGGCGGGGCCGTCAATTTATCTAAAAATTGCAGTCCGTTCATAACAGGCATCTCTATATCCAGAAATAGAAGATCAATGGGCGCCTCATTTTGCGCTAAAAATTGCAGCGCAGCCTCCGGGCAAAGAAAGGTCTTGACTAAGTTTAGCGACTGATTTTTCTTGCAAAGATTTGCTAAACTGGCTTGGGCAAAGGGGCAATCATCAACGATGATGGAATTTAACATCTGAAGCAGATTTAACTTTAAAATGGAAAAATATCCAACAGGCTTAAGCCAAAGCCCTTACTTTTTTCAACAATGCTTTTTTGTTGTTTACATCAGTTTTCCGGTATAGCGAAAGCACATAATGACGTATCGTGTTGATACTCACATGATAGCGCTCTGCAATTTCTTTGTAACGCAGGCCGTTCATCAGGCCGGTCAGAACCTCCGTTTCCCGCTTGTTTAAATCAAATTCCCGGGTCATGTAACTCAATTCCGGAGATACGGGCTTCTGTTCGACCACATTCGCTTTATAGTAGTTGAATAAAAACTTTGTCATTGCCGGATCAATGTAAGCCTGGTTGGCGCTTACGGCCCGAATGGCGCCCAGCAAAAGTTCCAGATTTGATCCTTTCAAATAATAGCCATCGGCCCCTTCCGAAAGGGCTTTCATCAGAAACGCTTCCGTGTTGCTGCCGGTAACGATCAGAATTTTCACCTGCGGAATGAGGCGTCGTATTTTAAACAGGTGATTCAGAGAGTTTTGCTCATATAGCATTACATCCAACAAGATCAAATCGATCTTGTCTTCTGTTGTATAATCATTAATAAATGCCCCGATTGATTCGAATGGTGAAACCCGAAAAGATGGTTCTAATCTTAAAAAAACAGCCATATCCGCCCTCAATTCGGGATCATCCTCAATAATCACAATGTGCATTGACTATTATTTTTTTTGTTAAAGTTTTGCAAATATTTGTCTTTTCACCCAGAAATTCAAACTACTTTTCCTGTTTAAGAGTAGAATTATTGAGTACGATGACATAAGTACTACATACAAATGTAGTAAATCAGCCTTGGATTTATATAACAATATATCTACGGAGACTATGTTTACATGATAATTACATGAAATTCCCAAATAAAATTTCGCCATGCGCACCGAAACCCCAAAGGTGCAGGGTTGATTGGTTCCTTGCTGAATGTTCCTTGTTGGACATTCCTTGCTGAATGTTCCTTGTTAAACGCAGAACCATTCAACCCTGTCCAAGGTACCGGGGATCATTTCTTCATCTTACTTAGGAGTTGCTTGCGGCTGTTTACGCCCATTTTTCGATACAATCGAAGCACATAATGCCGCACCGTGTTGATGCTCACAAAATACTTGACCGCCATTTCTTTGTAGCGCAGCCCCTCCAGCAGACCGCTGAGCATTTCCGCTTCGCGTTGGGTTAAGCCATATCTGTTATCCTGAGGTACAGGAACGTTTATCGCCAAGTGCTTGAGTAAGTATTTCGTTACTTCGGGCGATACATAAGCATCGTCGGCCAAAATATGCTGAACGGCCAAGGTCAGGGGGCTCCAATCCCCGCTCTTGACAAAATATCCTGCGGCGCCTTCCCGGATGGAACGCATGAGGGTGCTTTCAGAAGCGTTTTCAGTTGTAATCAGGATTTTTACGGATGGAACCAGCCTTTGTATTTTGTAGAAGTGGTCGAGGATATTTTGCCCGTTGAAGATGAGTTCCAAAAGAACAAGATCTACGTGGGTTTCGATTCTGAGGTCATCAATAAAGCTACCGATACTGTCAAAATTTGTAATGTTATAGTCAGGGTTTTTGGATATGTATTTAACCATTTCGGCTCTCAACGCAATATCTTCATCGATGACGACAATCTGTTGTCGGTCTGTCATTTTATTACAAAGATGCAGGGGCTTGACTGATATTTACATAAAACTGTAATTTATTACATGAATTTGAGGGTGTAAAGCCGGGAAACAACCTTTTAGGCGGTTCAACTTCCTAAAAATTTGGCCAATAAAAAAAGCCGCCCCGGCATTCCGGGACGGCTTCTATTAATCTAATGAAAGTTCT
>JBAXTB010000029.1:0-26010 GCA_037130425.1 Bacteroidota bacterium | reverse complement strand
TTTAGGGATTTTATGATTTACAGGATATTTGATCGCAAGGGAACAAGGACAATCACTACTTTTGCATTCAAAATGCTGCGATGCAAATACCCAACCCGCAATTTCCACGCATTACCATTGACCCGAACTTGTGTTCAGGCAAGCCTTGTATTCGCGGAATGCGTTTTCAAGTGGTAAGCCTTTTATCCTATTTGGCGAGTGGAATGTCGGTAGTGCAAATCTTGGCTGATTTTCCGTTTTTGGAACAAGAAGACATTTTTGAGTCATTGGCCTTTGCTGCAGCATCCATAAGCGATACCGCCCTCCCATGCTAAAAATCTACCACAACACCCGTTGCACCAAAAGCCGCTGCGCCCTCCAGGCTCTTGTTTCCTAATATTTTTTTAACACCATGTGCAGCAATTATTTTAGTTTATGTACCAACATGGAAAGAAAACAACCTTCCATCTAATAACTTGTCTATCCCCTTTCATACCCCATAGCAATAGATTTTGTGTGATTATATTTGAAGCTTAAATTTCACTTGTACAAAATCCATTGCGGCGGCGTATCGTTCGTACTTACCTTGCCTGCCGATGTTAAAACCAACTAATTATCAGTCCCTCAAAAGCGTTATTGCGTTTATTCCGGAAACAAAAACAAATCAAGCCCTTATGAAAAGAAGAAATATCCTGCTGTCCGCCCTGCTATTGCTGTTTTTTGCCCTTAATTTATCTGCCCAGGCGCCCTCCAAAATCACCATCAAAGGCAGCATCAAAGACACCGTGGGCGCCGAAATGAGTTTCGCCACGGTCATGCTGCTCAGCCCCAAAGACACCACCCTTGTAAACTTTACGCGCAGCGACGATAAAGGCGCTTTTGCCTTCAAAAACGTTCGAAATGTGCCTTATTTGCTCAAAATATCCTACATTGGGTACCTGCCACACCAGCAATATCTGCCTGCATTCGATAAGGAAACCAATGACCTCGGCGCCATCGACATCAAACCCATTTCCAAGGAATTGATGGAGGTCGTCATCCGCACGGCCAAGGCGCCGCTGCAAATCCGGGGCGACACGATAGAGTACGACGCCTCTACCTTCAAAGTGCCGCCCGGCTCTACGGTGGAAGACCTGCTGCGCCGCTTGCCCGGCATTGAAGTCGACGCAGACGGCAACATCAAAGCCCAGGGTAAAGACATCAAACGCATGTACGTGGATGGCAAAACCTTCTTCGGCGACGACCCGAAAAGCGCGACCAAAAACCTCGGCGCCGAAACCATTTCCAAGGTGCAGGTGTACAATGAAAAATCCGAACAGGCCAAACTAACCGGCGTGGACGATGGCAAAAAGGAAAAGGCCATGAACCTGGAACTCAAGGACGAGTACAAAAAAGGTTCCTTTGGCAAAATCACCGCAGCGGCCGGTAGTTCCGAACGCTGGGCCGGACGCGCCAGCTACAACCGCTTCACCAAAACCCAGCAATTTTCCTTCATCGGCTATGGCAACAACATCAACCAAACCGGCGTAAACTGGGAAGATTACGGCGAATTCAAAGGCCAAAACTCCTACAGCGATTTTGATAACGGCGATTTCGGCTTCTCCAGTGGCGGCGGACGTTATTATATGATGGGCGGCGATGACGTTCCAATGAACGATTTTGACGGACGCGGCTTTACCAAAAATGCCGGCGCAGGTCTGAACTACAACTACGACAACAAAAAAACGAAGTACAACGCCAGCTATTTTTACAACCAGTCGGCCCTCACGCTCGACCAGATTGCGGCGCGGCAAAATTTCGTGGCAGAAGGGATTATTGCCAATACGGACACCAGTTCTAAATACGAATTCCGGGGCAACCACAACATTAATACCCGCCTGCAACGGGATTTAGATTCGAATAACATATTGATTGTCAAGGCGAATGCGCGTTTTAGTAATTCAAATTCCAGCTACAAACAATCCCAATTGTTCACCGGCGCCGATAGCCAGCCCAGCAACAGTTTGAATGTCAACAACGGCTCCGACCTCAATGCCTGGCGCTTGAATACGGCCGCTATTTTCCGCCACCGATTTAAGAAAAAAGGCCGCTCCTGGGCATTGAGTACTGCCTATAATGGCAATAATTCTGACGGAACGGATCAGCTGTTCTCCTTGAACCGGTTTTTCAAAGCCAATGATTTTACCGAGCAGGTGCGCCAATTAAATAACAACGCCAATCGTGGTAACCTGTTGAAAGCGAGTACCTTGTTTACAGAACCACTTGCAAAAAAATGGTTCTGGGAAACGTTTGCGAATTTCAGCCAAAACGATAACCAGGTAAATCGCCAGGTGAATAGACCGGATCTGCAAAACCAGCGCGATACGGCCCTGAGCGTATTTTTCGACAACAAAACCACCTACGGGCGCATTGGTAGTAGCATTCGGTACTCCGCCAACGGCATGAACGTAACGGCCGGTTTAGCCGCCCAACAAATCAGCCTCGACGGGCGTTCGGCGCTGGACCGCAATGTACCCTCCAGCAAAGACCCGATCAAACGCGATTTCAACAACCTGACGCCCAATGTCGATTTTAACTACGAATTCCCGAACAACAAATGGTTGTCGGCGGGGTATAGTTATGGCATCAAAGAACCGCAATTCAATGATTTACAACCAGTTCAGAATGTAAATAACCCGGCGTTCATCATCCAAGGCAACCCAAATCTCGACCCCGAACGCGCGCATTACGTGAACTTTAATTTCAATAGTTGGAATCCTGCTTCTTTTTCCAGCATCGGCATCGGCTCCAATGCCACCTTTTACGAAAACCGCATTGTGTATAACCAAACCGTCGAACTGGTTGACAGCGTAGGCGTGCGCACCACCACACGCCCGGCCAATGCTTCCGGCGGTTACCAGTACGATACTTATTTTTGGTCGAACTTCCCGATCATAAAAACCAAACTGACGATGGGCATCAACGGCGGTTTGAACGGAGGAGAAGCCCCATCTTATGTAAACGGCATTGAAAATAAAACCCAAACAAACGGCTTCAACGTTAATATGTCCTTGAACGGCACCCCGACTGCAAAGTTGTTTTTTGAACTTTCAGGTGCAATTGGTTTTAATAAAATCAATTATTCGATCCAAAAGGAGCAAAACCAAAACATCCAAAACCACACTATTGCGGCTTCTATCAAATGGCAGTTTGCCGAAAAATTCTTTATAGAGAGCAATTTTAATTACCATATTTACCGCAATGACCGCTTCAATTTCAATCAGGACATCCCCATCTGGAATGCCTCCGTGCGGCGCCTGCTCGGCAAAACCAACCGTTTCGAATTGCGCCTGGCCGCTTTTGATTTGCTCAACAGAAGCCTGAGCATCAATCAGTCCGGTTCTCAGAACTACGTCAGCAATAGTATTGCTAAAACCCTGGCGCGTTACTACATGTTTAGCGTGAGTTATAATGTGCGCGGTTATGAAAACAAACTGAAGAAGAACGACTGGTGGTAGGTTTTTTGAGTTTGTTTTTGAACTTGAACTTGAACTTTTATTTAGAACAAATGCGAACCCGCGATCAAAAATAAGATCAAAAACAGAAACAAATTCAAAAACAAGATTAAAAAAAAACCATCATCTACCCACACAAAATACTCAAAATCAATTTTATATGAATGATAAAAGCATTAAAATCGGTTTCAAAAACCGGTTTCAATATTCATACTTACTCCTTATCTTCCTGACTGCTTCCACCCAAAGTTTCGCTCAGGAAATGGAAGGCTCCATCCGCTATTTGCTGCTCCATAACTGGGCCAAAAAAATGGCAGCCGTGGATTATCTGAGTAAACAACAGAAGGACAAAGTCTCTTACATGTGGGGAAATGAATCTGAGTGGAAACAATACGCAAATCTGTATTTCAACGCGGCCGGTTCCAAATATGAGGACTCTGACGAACGCGCCGAGGCCGACGACCAGGGTTATTCCTGGCGCAAAGATGTGTACGTGATCCGCCGCGATTTTGCCCAAAATAAAACGATAGACCTCATACAATTATTAGGTAAAACTTACCTCATAGAAGACTCCTTGGTTGCGCCCGACTGGAAAATCAAGAATGACATGAAAGAAGTAGCGGGCCATATTTGTATGAACGCCTTTTGGGAAGATACCCTGAAACAGGAGAAAATTTCGGTCTGGTTTGCCCTCGACATGCCGCTAAGCGCCGGCCCGGAACGCCTTTGCGGCCTGCCCGGCATCATCCTCGAAGCAAATTACAACGATGGCGCACTTTCCATTGTTGCCGATAAAATTGAGATGAAAAAATTGGAACACGAACTGGATTTACCCAAAAAAATAAAGGCTAAAAAAATCACTGAACTTGCCTACCAAGATATAATCCGCAAGCAAATGGCGGAAAAAAAGGAAAACGAAGAGCCTTGGTTTTGGGGAATGCGGTATTGAATATCGAATATCGAACAGATGAATATCGAATATCGAAGGACGGGCGTTGCGCTTAGTATCTTCGGATATTAAACTCAACGCCCCCCTTCGACATTCGACATTCGAGATTCATCTGTTCGATATTCGATATTCCCTATTCCCCCAGTTCTTCTTCTACCAGTTTTAGCACCAATTCCGTATCATGCAGACAACGCGCGTAATTATCGTGGATGACCGAAAGTTTATCACGCAGGTAGGTATAATATCCCGCTAATTTTGGGTTTCTTAGATAGGCGATATTGGCATTTAACAATGTAATGCCTTGTTTTACAAAACATTCCGTCAAAAAATCCTCTCGAAATTTAACATAATCATTTTCATTCATAATAAGCCAGGGCAGGCGTTCTTCATATAAATCAAAGATTTTATTCGCTAATGAATCATTCTTGAGATATCGAAGTTGGCCCGCGCTTTTTGCCCCTTCATACCGGCCATTATTGGGCGCCAAGATGGTATTTGTAGTGAATATACTGATGTTTTTCCTTAAAAAACGCTTCAGACTGTCGTCGCTGATTTGTGTAGAATTGGAAACTTCGCTCATAAATTTAGCGCAGGCAAATTGTTTGTCAATAGAAGTTGAATCATCGCGCATTTCAAGCTGGTCATTGACCAAATCGGCCTTCACGCCTTTTAGGAAATTTCGGGCAATGTCTCGTTGACCCCAGGATTCGTTCAAATTGTTCAACCATATAGAAATAGAAACGCCGAGCACGATTTTCGATACGGCTGAAATATACGACCTGACCTTTAGCGCAAGATCTTTAATTGATTGATTACGAACGTTTTGAACCAATCCTTGAATACTTTTACGGGTGTTTGCTGGCATGGCTGAAAATAGTGCTGTATGTTTGATCCCGATTTCAAAATCAATGAAACCTGTGCTTGTCCATGAAGCAAAAATATACAGAAAAACCGATTGACGTAGTGTTAATCGGTGCAGGAATCATGAGTGCCACGCTTGGCGCCATGTTGCAGCAACTTAAACCTGGCAGTAAGATGGCGGTTTTTGAACGCTTGCCCGAAATCGCCGCTGAAAGTTCCGATGCCTGGAACAACGCCGGTACCGGCCATGCCGCTTACTGTGAACTTAATTACACAAACCTGCGCCCCGATGGCAGTGTTGATTGTTCTAAAGCCTTCAAAATCAACGAGCAATTCGAAATTTCCAAGCAGTTTTGGGCATATCTGATTGAGCAAGGATTGATCGAATCTCCAGACGGATTTATCCATGCCATACCGCACCTGAGTTTTGTGCATGGCGAGGAGGATATTGATTTTTTGAAAAAAAGACATGCCGCGCTTACCCAAAACCAGTTGTTCAAGGGCATGGAATTCAGCACTGACCAGGCACAGTTACAGGAATGGATTCCCTTGATGATGAAGGGGCGGAATTTGGATGTCCCCGTAGCCGCCACGCACATGCGCACGGGCACAGACGTGAATTTTGGCGCGCTCACCCGCAAACTGTTCCAATATTTAAGCACACAGACGGATACAGAAATACTATTGGAGCACGAAGTTGTCGACCTTAAACGCGCCGAAGACGAATCCTATTGGGAGGTGGTCGTGCGTGATTTATCCAACGATGAGCGCTATTCGGTGCGCGCCAATTTTGTCTTTATCGGAGCCGGCGGCGGCGCACTCGAACTGCTGAACAAATCCGGTATTCCTGAAGCGGATGGTTACGGCGGTTTTCCGGTGAGCGGCCAATGGTTGCGCTGCACAAATGAAGAAGTTATAAGCCGACACCACGCCAAAGTGTACGGCAAAGCCTCCGTTGGCACTCCGCCCATGTCGGTTCCGCATTTGGATACCCGTATCATTGACGGCAAAAAAGAACTACTTTTTGGCCCTTTTGCGGGTTTTTCAACCAAATTTTTAAAAAATGGCTCTTGGTTAGACCTCCTCAAATCCATTGATGCAGATAATTTTGTGCCCCTGCTGGAAGCGGGTTATCGAAATATTCCCCTGACAAAATACCTGATCAAACAAATTACCCTGTCGCCCGAAGATCGCTTGCACAACCTACAGGAATTCTTTCCGGAAGCCCGTATGGAAGATTGGGAACTAAAAATCGCCGGCCAGCGCGTACAAGTCATCCGTGACGATGAAGAAAAGGGCGGCGTACTGGAATTCGGCACGGAGGTCGTGCATTCTGTTGATGGTTCCCTGGCGGCGCTTATGGGCGCTTCGCCTGGCGCGTCCACAGCCGTTGCCATTATGTTGGATGTGCTGGAATTCTGTTTCCATAAATCAATGACCACAACATCCTGGAAGAAAAAAATGATAGAAATGATCCCCTCTTTCGGACAACATTTGTCGGAAGATGCGCTCTTGTGCGGGCGCGTGAAAAACCGCACCAAGAGAATATTGAATATCGAATAACGAACAGAGGAATATCGAATATCGAACGGGGGAATCAGGAGTGTACGAAGGATTCGGAAATGAATGGATAATGCTTGAACCTCGGAGAGGTTCAACATTGGTAGCAATTGATAATCAAGTATTTATAAAGACCTCGGAGAGGTCTAACATTGGTTTTATTCAATGTATATGTTTTACCAACATTTGACCTCTCCGAGGTCAAAATCCGCTATATATCAATGATTTCTACCAATATTTGACCTCTCCGAGGTCGGGTATCTCGGTTTAATTAAATCCTTCGTACACGCCTAACAGAGGAATATCGAATTTCGAACGGGGGCGTTGCGCTTGGTATCTTCGGATATTCAGCGCAACGCTCCCGTTCGTTATTCGATATTCGTTATTCGATATTCGACATTCTTTTAAAAAGTTCCCACACCACAATCCCCGTTGCCACTGCTACATTCAAGGAGTGTTTGGTGCCGAATTGCGGGATTTCCAGCACCCCGTCGCACAAGGCAAGCGCGGCTTCATCCACGCCGTCTACTTCATTACCCAGCACCAGGGCGTAGGTCTGATTCGCAGCCGGTTCAAACAAATGAAGCCAGGTTTTATCGCTGGTTTGTTCCACAGCAAGCACTTGAACGCCTTGGTTTTTTAACTCCCGAATCGCATCGCAAGTGTCCGGCACATAGCGCCAGTCGACCGACTCCGTGCTGCCAAGGGCTGTTTTTAAAATTTCGCGGTGCGGCGGTTGTGCGGTAATACCGCATAAAACCACTTCTTTCAAGGCAAATGCATCGGCGGTGCGGAACATGGAACCAACATTTAGGGCCGAGCGAATCTGATCGAGCACTAAAATCAGGGGGAGTTTTTCCGTATTTTTAAAATCAGAAACCGACATACGGTTTAGGGCGTCCATGCTTAACTTTTCCATTGGGCAAAATTATACCGATCTGTGTTATTTTTGCGTCATGGAACCGTTGCAAAATACAAAATTGGGTCTCAAACTGCCGACAGACCCGCGTTGGGTAAACTTAGCCGAAATGGATTTGGCCGAAATTCTCACCGACCATGCCTATTGCGAGCAAAAAGCCGCAACCTCCTGCATCACGCTTATTCAGGCACATCCTGATCGGATTGAACTGGTAGAAGCTTTAGCGCCCATTGTTACGGAAGAATGGGGGCATTTCAGAATGGTATTGGCAGAAATGAAAAAACGCAAGCTGGTTTTAGGTCGTCAGCGCAAAGACGAATACGTGAATGCGCTGCTTGCATTCCAGAAAAAAGGCGTTTCGCGCGAAGAAAATCTGTTGGAACGGCTCATCACCTGCGCCCTGATTGAAGCGCGCAGCGCCGAGCGATTCCGACTTCTGTCCTTAGGCTGCGCAGAAGTAGACTTGCGTGATTGGTACCACAAATTTATGGTGGCCGAAGCGCTGCATTACCGACTTTTTCTCGACCTGGCAGCGCAATACTTCGGACAAGAAAAAACTTGGTCGCGCTGGCAGGAATACCTGCTACATGAGGCGGATATTATGAAGAATTTGGAAATACGAGGCGATCGGATGCACTAAAAAGCGTTGAATCGGTTGAAGTAGTTGTTGAAAAAGTTGAATTGGTAAACCTCGTGTGTCCAATCAATTTAACTTTTTCAACCAATTTAACCACTTCAACCACTTCAACCTCACGCCCAGCCTTTTACCTTGTTGATTTTACCCTCTTCGCCATACATTTCCTTGGAAAGTTTGTTGTACGCCGCAGCGGCTTCTTCAGCCGTGTCGAACATACCAATATGCACGGATTTACCGTGAATCGAAATGACAGCACGAAAACGATTATGCTCTTTGTAAACGCCTGTGTAGCCGGTTTTACTGCTTGTCTTTCGCTGCCGACTGGCCACGGAGCGCGATCGGTAAACGATATTTTCCACGCGGCAGTCTAATTTATCGCCATTTTTTGCGCCGACGAGTCGCTGCGATCCCTTTTTGAAATCGGCCATAAAACGCTCAGCGATCAATTTATGAAGGTAAATTGTCTCGGTTTTGTAACCCCCTTCCGCCTTTTTCCAGGTCTTCTGGAAAACGGCACAACCGCTTGAGTGCTTCCGCAAATTATTGATAAAGTCAACTTTGCTGAGGTAGGGGTCAGTCGTTAGCCATTCATAGACATGGTCGTTAATCAACACCATATCTTCGGCATTTTTCAGTTTAACTTTGTAGATCACTTCTTCTTAAGATTGTTTTTCAAGTTTTCAGGAAGAATACTGGGTTAGGGTAGTCAGTATTCATTTGGATTAAATTTAACAAATATCCTTTGGTTTAGTTTTTTGTTATTTGTGTATTAAACAGAACATTAACCAAACGACATAAGAACAGAATTGGATAACATGCTTGATTATCTGCATTCCAATAATATCTTCGCAGTAGCAAATGTAAGGGTTTAGTTTGATTTTTCAACAATTACAATACTGAAATCCAAGGCATTAAGTATTTTCTAATTTATTTTTTGACAAGCTGTTTTACCGTGACAAAAGCAAATAATCAGCACTTGGATCCTTTTTTGATCTGTTTACCAACAGAAATGTTGCAAAAAACGGTCGAAGAAATCGTGTTTTTACTCGAACAACAGTTTGGGAATGAACTTTATCCTGCGTTTGATCCTGATTTCAAGGTTGAAAGCCCCGTAAGCAAACACCTTGATACCACTTGGGTTAAAACGGCCAAAACCGTGGGGATCAATGTGCGCACCATTCAGAACTTCTGGAATATAATTCCGTACACCCTGACCCTGCCTGCCGCACAAAATGCAATTCATATCCTGCCGATTTGGGAGCCTGGAGTTGTAGCCAGTTTATACGGCCCCTCAAGTTGGAACATCAATCCTGAGTTTTTCAGTCGAGACCTTGAAACGGCATTTCCACACCTCAATACCGTAGAAAAACAACTAAAAGTGGTACTTAACCTGCTACACCTGCTTGGCAAGGCCGTCGGTATGGATGTCGTGCCGCATACAGATCGCTATGCTGAAATGGTGATCGCAAATCCTTCCTGTTTTGAATGGCTGAAACGCGATGACCTAAGGATCGTGCTGCATGAAAACTACATACTTTCCGAAGTTCGGGCAAATGTATGGAATTGCCTGAAACAAATGGGTAGTGCAAGCACCGAAATTACAATTCCGTTACATGAACATGTATTTTTCGACGAAATTTCGGAATTTGACCGCCTTCGTATTCTTTTTGGCGAGGCTTCCGACTATTGGGGACGACTAAATCGTCGAAAAACATTCGTTCAATACCTCTACGAACTCGGTTATGAAACGGTACCTGCCACCATGGGGCCGCCCTACCGAGGAATCGAAGTTGACCCCAATCCCGACGCCAAGGTGATTGATGAAGAAGGCCGCATCTGGCGCGACTACCGCATTACAAAACCGGAAAAATTCTCGCGCGTGTTTGGCCCGCTGGCGCGTTACAAACTGTACGAATCCAAAGACGATAACCGCAACTGGGAACTCGATTTTAGTAAGCCCAATATACCTGCCTGGGAATATGTATGTAAGCATTACCGCGATATTCAGGCCGAATTCAATTTTGACTTTATGCGGGGCGATATGTCGCACGTGCAAATGCGTCCCGACGGCGTTCCCGCCCAACCGGATGCCTGGTACGACCTGTTGGGTGCTGTAAAACAGACAGTTTTGAAGGAAAAACCTTATTTCGGCTACTTCGCCGAGAGTTTCCTGGCGCCTCCCGGAGAAATGGCTTATGGCAATGAATTGGAACACCTCGAAGCTTCTTTTGCCGATTCCACCTTGGGCGACTTGCAGTCAGAACCGCTTGGAACACAGAAGTTTGTGCAGGATTTTGCCCAATACCGCGCCTGGCTGGAAGCAGGCCATTGCGCCCCGAATTTCACGATCATGACCGCCGATAAAGATGATCCGCGTTTTGATGCGTTTTACCTGAAAGGCAATGAGTTGCGTTATTTTATAGCGCTTTTTCTGACCGATATGCCGTCCTACATGGGCCTCGGTTTTGAATGCCGCGACCCGCATCCCGTGCCTGCGCCGAATGAACATTACACGAAATTGTACGTGTTTCAAGTAAAAGAAGGCCCGAAAATGACAAACGGCCCTTTTCATTGGGGCGCAAACACCACCTTGTACGCGCGCCTGAGCAGGCAAAAACAATTGGCCCAAGCCATCATGCCCCAAATCGAAAACGCCCCGATTCGCTGGTTGATTGCGCCCGACCCAAGCGGACAACAAAAAGTCATCGCCTGGACGCAGCGTGAAAACCCGACCTATATATTTATTGCAAACCTTGATACTGAAAACAGTATTTCAAACATTACCTTTGAATTACCGGATCATAATGCCTGGGAAATCCGGTTTTCAACCCATCATGAAACAGCGCCGGCGGGACGGTTTGAAGGGCAGGTAATTTGCGCGTTAGAACCAGGAGAAGGGTTGATGTTGGGGCGATAGATAAAATTGAAAGCCAGGGAAATCCTAATAAATCAGATAATAAAATATGTTTTTAACTTAAATACGGCATCCTCAATTAGGGGTGTACAAAGGATTTGTTTTTGCTCAATATTTCCATTGCTACTTGTAAAACCCAGCTAAACGCTTGTCATGTCGGAACGCAGTGCAGACAACTACACAAGCCGGATTACGACGAGATGCCTTGAGAAACATCCGAAAAAGCCGGGTTTGTGTAGTTGTCTCCGTATACTGCGACATGACAAGCGTTAGGCTGGGTTTCTTGACAATGGTGTGATGACCCGAAAAGCGTCTACCGAATTGCTTTTTCCCAGTGCAAAACAATGGCAATGGACAAGGCGACCATAGTTTGCCTTATAATAAGGCGTGTTTTAAATAATTTTCTTCAAATCCATTCCTCCAAACGTTCCAGAACTCATCAAAAGCAGGTTGCGGTCCAGCCAGTTCTGTGCCTTCAACCGGGCTTGAAGCCCATCAGTCTCAGTGATAACCTCCAGATTCGGATGGCCAAACGCCTGCCGAATCTCCTCCGCAGAAATCGGCGGCATCCGTTTCATTTCCAGCGTATGGGGGCTGTAAAACACAAAAGCCTGGTCTGCGCCGTTTAAAGCGCCTTGATATTGAGGTAAAAAAGCCTTGTTCAGGCTGCTAAACGTGTGCAATTCCAAGCAGGCGGTCAGTTTACGCGTCGGGTACAAGGCTTTTACCGCCACTACTGTCGCGCGGGCTTTGGAGGGCGCGTGCGCGAAGTCGAGCCAGGTAATGCTGTGTTCGGTTTGGGCAAGTTGTTGCAATCGTTTGGCGGCGCCTTTAAAATCGGCGATTTGCGCCACAAAATCAGTTGCCGTCACGCCCAGTTGGTTGCAAAGATGAAAGGCCGCCTTGGCATTCAATAAGTTATGCGCCCCAAAGAACTGCACCGGCACAGGCGATTGATTCGGTAAATGAATAAACATTTGACCGTTTTCCACACTTGCCTCAAAGCCTGTAAATGCCTGATCTTCAAATTGTTTGGAGCCTTTGCGCGCGTCGAGCAGTTTTTGAATTTCCTGATCCCGGCCGTACCAAAACAGGTTTCCACCCGGCTCAATATGGTCCATAAACATGCCGAATTGTGCGCAATAGTCTTCAAACTTAGGGAAAACGTTCACATGATCCCAGGCAATGCCCGTAATCACGGCATAATGCGGACGATATTGCACCATTTTGGAAACAGGTTCTAAACAGGAAGACAAGTATTCGTCGCCCTCCACAATCAACACCGGCGCATCGCTCAGGCGAACCATCGTTTCAAAGCCCTCCAACTGCGCGCCGACCAAATAATCAAAATCAATCCCCAACTTGCGCAGCACGTGCATGGTCATAGCGGTCGTGGTGGTTTTGCCATGGCTGCCGGCAATGACCATCCGCGTTTTGTTGCGCGCGTGTTCGTACATGAAGGCAGGGTAGGAGCGGACTTTTAAACCAAGGTCCAGCGCGCGTTTTAATTCCGGGTTGTCAGCGCGGGCGTGCATACCTAAAATTACAATGTCAATATCTGAATGAATCCTTTCCGGATGCCAGCCTTCGGTTTCCGGCAGCAGCCCGGCAGCGGCTAAACGCGCTTTGGCGGGATTGTAGATTTCATCATCGGAACCGCTGACCTGGTGTCCGTTTTGGTGAAGCGCCAGGGCGATATTGTGCATGGCCGCACCGCCAATTGCAATCAAGTGAATACGCATGTATGTTGGTTAAAGCGAATATTATTTCGAAAAGAATATAATATTAACGTTATTTTTCAAAAAAATTTCGAGCGTATGCCCTAAAAAGGGTAATTTTGCCGCGAAAATATGTGCTGGCACGCCATTTGCAAACAATAACCTATACGGTTTTCCGTTTTTCAAATAATTAACTGCACATAGTCATCTAAAAAAGATCAAAAATCTGTCACATGAAAAATTGGCAAAAAGTTCTCGCTCTTGTATTTATGGTTGCTGTAATGATGCTCGAAGCCTGTCACCGCGGTTATGGCTGCCCAGGCGCCGATCTGTAAAAATTGTCACGGATGAACTGGAACGAGATCAATGATATTGAAGGCATCGACCGGCTAAAATCCCGTTCGTATGAAGTGCCGTGTCTGTTGTTTAAACACAGCACGCGCTGTGAGATCAGCGCCATTGCCAAATACAGGCTGGAAAGCGATTGGTCATTTGCCCCTCAAACCCTTGAGGCTTGTTTCCTTGATTTGATTCGTCACCGCGATGTATCAAATTTTGTTGCCGATACATTTCAGGTGCATCATGAATCCCCACAGGTATTGCTGATTGTGAACGGGGAATGTATTTACGATGCATCGCATCTGGATATCAGGGCGGATGAGATTGCGGAAGCGCTGGGGACGGCTGCTGCCTGATTAAGGTAGGCGCGTCAAGCATTTTGTAGCAAATCCGCCCCGATACCCGTTGAAATGAAAGAAAAAATGTACCGCATAAATCGGTATTTGCCGCACCAGACCCTGATTCAAGGAAATTACTTGTGAAAACGATCAGACTTTATTGGCGCCTGCTGTTCTTTGCAGTTTATACTTTCCGAATTGTCGGTGAAATATGGATGCGCAACCTAATCCAGGGCGAAGACATCCGACGATCTATGAAAGTTCGTCGCCGCTGGGCCAACAACTTGTTCAAAGGACTCGGCGTTGTGATAGAAACGGAAGGTACGCCACCGAATATCCCTTGTTTATTAGTATCAAATCATCGATCCTACATGGATCCGATTTTGATGTTACGCGATTTAGATGCATGGCCGGTAGCCAAGGCTGAAATTGCCAGTTGGCCGGTGATTGGCAAAGGCGCCGATATGGCGGGCATTCTTTATGTACGCAGGGAACATGCCCAACAGCGCTCCCTGGTGCTGACAAAAATTGCTGAAACCGTTGCCAAAGGATTCCCGGTCATCCTGTTTCCGGAAGGTACTACCTGCGACGACCCAATTGGAACCGTGCCATTCAAAACCGGCGGATTTCGATTGGCCGTAAAAGAAGGTATTCAGGTCGTGCCCGTTTCAATTTATTTCCCCGATCAACGGGATTTCTGGGTTGGCGATGAATCGTTTATCGCGCACGCATCACGCCGCTTTCGGGATCGAACCATTCGGGTGAAACTCTGTTATGGCCCTATATTGAGCAATTATGACGACGCCAGTCAGCTGATGAGCGATTGCAAAGACTGGATTGAAGCGCGGCTTCGTGAAAACCATAATCATACCACGCATGAGGGCCGGTAAAAGTGTTATGAACAGCGTTCGAGGCGTACTTCGCCTACTCTTTTTTATTTTATACGCCTTGTTGATGATTGGCAATTTGCTGATTTCAGGCCTGCTTTATGGGCGCGATATCCGCCGGGGAATCAAAATTCGCCAGGATTGGACCCGCTGGTTTCTGCCCAAAATTGGCGTGCGCATACACGTGCAGGGGCGCGCGCCCGAAGCGGCTGGCATCATTATGTGCAACCACCGTTCGTACCTCGATCCGGCAATATTAGCCTGCGACACGTTTTTTATGCCTGTTTCCAAGGCGGAAGTGGCCAATTGGCCAATTGTAGGGTACGCCGTAAAACTATCAGGTGTGTTGTTTGTCAAAAGAGAAAAAACGGAAAGCCGCAAACAAACGCGCCTTGCGGTGGAGCAAAAGGTACGGGAGGGTTTTCCTGTTTTGTTGTTCCCCGAAGGCACTACCCATGACGAACCGATCACCGCGCCGTTTCGCCCGGCTATTTTCAACCTCGCTGCCGAAGCCGGATTTCCGATCATGCCGGTGATGCTGGAATACAGCGATCCGGAAGATTATTGGATTGGAAATGACTCGTTTTTATCGCATTATGTGCGCCGTTTTGGCAAAAAAAATATGGATGTGTACGTAAGTTACGGATCTGCGATAAAAAACGATGATCCAGAGCAACTCCTGTTTTTGGTAAAAAACTGGATCGACACGGAACTTACGAAAGTTCGAAATTCGTTTTAATTCTCAAAACATTAATTATCTTTGCGACCGCTTAAAAAAGCCGCAAAACAAACCTGCCCGGTCCCGTAGTTCAACGGATAGAATGGAGGTTTCCGGAACCTTTGATAGTGGTTCGATTCCACTCGGGACTACCAATTTAGGCTGTCTAACCCTGTTTAGGCAGCTTTTTTTTTGCTTTTTTATGCCTGAAATTAGAATTGCCAACTTTGATGATCTTCCAGTATTGGTAGCGCTCGCTGAACGCACTTTTCGGGATGCCTGGCAGGCCGATAATGATCCTGTTGAGTTTGAACAATATTGTATCACCTCGTTTACGATTGATCAATTCAGGGATGAAATGCTGACACCCGGCGCTACATTCTATCTTGTTGAAGATGAATCAGGGGTGGCGCTTGCATACCTCAAATTAATTGCCGACCGCAGAGCCGAAACCTTAGAAAACGATATTTGCCTCCAAATCGAACGTATTTACGTACTTCAATCTAATCAAAGCGCCGGTTTAGGCGCGCGATTGCTTGCATTTGCAGTTCAAAAAGCGCAGGAAATCGGGGCCGTGTGGATCTGGCTAAGTGTGTGGCAAAAATCGCCGCGCAGCATTGCTTTTTACAAAAAAAACGGTTTTGAAATATTCGGCGTTGAAACGTTTATGGTAGGCTCCGACCCGCAACCTGATTGGCTTATGAAACGTTCCGTTACACAATAAAAATCTTTCTTTTCTACAATGAACGCAATTCACACCAAGTACAATGCCATTTTCTGGTTCCATTTGTTTATCACAATCGGATCCTGGTTTTTACCAATATTATTCGACTGGAAAATAGCCATCGGGGTCTATTGCTTAGTGTTGTTGCAGTTCGTAGTGCTCAACCGCTGCATCCTCAATAAGGTACATGATCTGAACGACGACGGCGAAGACACCTTTTATGCGCATTTACTCGAACTCATGGGCTTCCATTTCAACCGGGCCGCCGTTCGGAAAGTAGTTCGATTCTGGATCTACATTTTCCTCGCGGCCTTTACGCTGCTGTGGCAATTCGGTTTGGGGCACGAGCCGTTGGTTTATTAGGGAGCGGTTGACGGTGGACGGTTGACGGTGGACGGTGGACGGTTGACGGGGGCTTCGGGTTTGAGTTTGGTTTTGAGTTTGACCTTGGATTTGGATTTGAATTTGGATTTGAGTTTGGTCTTGGATTTGAATTTGATCTTGGTTTTGATTCTGAAATTAACATTGAATGTGGTTTTGGTCTTGGGTTTTTATCTTTTTAAAGACTTTAATTTCAAGAAGTTAAATTAAAAAGAAAAAATTCAAAACCAAATTCAAAACCAAACTCAAACCCGAAGCCCCCCGTCTACCGTCCACCGTCCACCGTCCCCCGTCCACCGTCTACCGTCCCCCGTCCCCCGTCTACCCAAACATCGCCTTCTCGTACCGCGCGCTTACCTCTTTCCAATTGATGAGGTTGTAAAATGCGCCGATATAATCCGGACGTTTGTTTTGATATTTCAGGTAGTATGCATGTTCCCACACGTCCAACGCAATCAGGGGCGTACCTTGTTGCTTGGCAATTTGCAGCATCAAAGGGTTATCCTGATTAGGCGTTGTGACAATGAAAAGTCCTTTGTCCTTACCGACGCAAAGCCAAACCCAGCCTGAACCGAATACGCTTTTAGCGGAAGTCGTAAACTGCTCTTTAAATTTATCATACGAGCCAAAAGCCGTATTGATGGCAGTTGCAAGGTTTCCACTTGGTGCGCCGCCGCCGCCTGGCGTCAGGGTTTGCCAGAAAAAACTGTGGTTCCAGTGCCCACCCGCGTTATTTCTGATTTTTTTATCGGCGTCATTGCTTGTGATGCGCGCAATGATATCGTCGAGTTCATAATCAGCATACACGGTGTCTTTTACAGCATCGTTCAGGTTCGTTACGTATGCCTGATGGTGTTTGCCGTGGTGGATTTCCATCGTCATTTTGTCGATATGCGGTTCCAGCGCGCCGGTTTCGTAAGCCAAGGCAGGCAATTCAAACGGTTTGGTGCGTTTTACTTTGGGTGCCGGTAAAGCAGGTCCGGCCGTTGAGCCGGTTGCCACTTTAGCAGCTGTTTTGCAGGCCGCCAGAAAAGAAGCGGAAGCGGCAGCTACGCCAAGGAATAAACTTGTTTTTAAAAATGTTCTTTTTTCCATCATTGAGTTGTTTTAAAAGTGAATGGGGTTTGGCAGGCCAAATAACGGCAAATCCGACATACCGAACAATGATAAAATTTAAATTTTTTGCAATGTAAATCAGTCTTAACTTCGAAATTTTCTTGTATAGACAGTTTCAATTGTCCGCTTTAAACAGTATTGCAACACAAGCTTAAAGGAAACTTCGCCGTCATGTTGAAATACCGTACTTTTGCCTTGTTTTCCCACCGACCAATTAAATCCTTACATGATTCAGGAACAACCGATTCAGGACAATACGCCGCCACCAACGCCGCCGGAAATAGAACAGGTAGCAGAACAGGCGCCAGAAAATACAGCCATTGAGCCGGAAGAACCGGTTGTCAATGAAGATTATTTTGAGCGCCACGAAATTGTAGCCGATCCCAAACAAGGCCCTGTGCGGATTGATAAGTTCCTGATGGATCGCTTGAGTAACCGTACCCGGAACAGGCTTCAAAATGCCATTCGGGCAGGCTCCGTCCGCGTAGATGATAAAGAAATAAAGCCAAATTATAAGGTTAAACCCGGTAATACCATTACCATCGTGCTCCCCCGTTCGCTGGAGGAAATGTACGATATTTCTGCCCAGCCAATCCCGCTGAATGTCGTGTATGAAGACGAAGACGTGCTGGTGATTAACAAACCTTACAATATTGCCGTGCATCCCGGCGTAGGCATTCCGAGCGGCACCATTGTGAACGCTGTTGCCTGGCATTTACAAGAACAACTTGCGCAATTGCCTGTTAAAGACGGAAATGAATCGTACCGCGCAGGCATCGTACACCGGATTGACAAAGACACCACGGGCTTGATGGTGATTGCCAAAAACGATTACGCGATGGTTCATTTGGCCAATCAGTTTTTCAAACATACCATCGAACGAAAATATCAGGCATTGGTTTGGGGCGATATGGAAGGCGATAGCGGTACGGTGCGCGGGAATATTGGCCGCAACCCAAATGACCGCCGTTTGTTTATGGTTTTTCAGGATGGAGAAGACGGTAAATACTCCGTTACGCATTGGCGCGTGATCGAACGTTTTTACTACTGTACTTTGGTGGAATGCCAGTTGGAAACCGGTCGAACCCACCAAATCAGGGTACACATGAAATCCATCGGTCATACTTTGTTCGGCGATCCGCGTTATGGGGGCAACCAAATCTTAAAAGGAACTTTATATTCAAAATACAAGCAGTTTGTGGAAAATTGCCTTCATTTACTGCCCCGTCAAGCCTTACATGCCAAAGTCCTTGGGTTCACGCACCCGCGCACGGGCGAGCATATTCGGTTTGAATCTGATTTGCCCGATGATTTGCTCAGTGTAATTGATAAATGGCGCACCTACGTTCAGGCAAGAAAAGACCTGGAAGTTTAATACTATGAATCAGTCTCAACCAGTTATAAAAAATGCGTTCCTGGCGGAATTGCTAAAGCCGAAGAGGGTTGTTTTTATCGTGAACCCCAAAGCCGGAACCAGCGCGCAAAGACACATTCGGGAACGCGTGGATCGTTGTTTAGATCACCGCAAGTTTGAATACGGCATCTGGTTTACCGAAAAAGCGGGCCATGCGGCAGAACTGGTGAAAAAAGCACAGGAAGAGGCTTATGACATTGTCGTAGCGGTGGGTGGCGATGGCTCGATCAATGAAATTGGTTCGGCAATGCTGGGTACTGAGTTGATTCTGGGAATTGTACCAGCCGGTTCAGGCAACGGATTGGCCATGCACCTTGGTTATGGCCGAAACATGGATCAAGCGATTAAAAAACTGAATACCGCAGTGGTACACACGATTGATGTCGGCCTGTTCAACGGTCGGCCGTTTATCAACCTGGCGGGCATCGGCTTCGACGGTTTGGTTTCAAATTTAATGAAGGGCAGCAATTGGCGCGGGTTTATCCCCTATTTTTTAAAATCAGTAGAAGCCGGGTTAGTGTACACTGCGCAGGAATGCACCATTGAATTAGACGACCAAACCATTACGGAAAAATGTTTTGCCATTACCGTGGCGAACGGACCGATGTACGGCTATAACGTTACGATTGCGCCGGACGCTTTATTGGATGATGGCATGTTTAATGTGGTAATTCTGAAGGATGCGCCCAAATGGCAGTATTTTGCCGCCGTTCCTTCTACTTTAAATGGAAAAATATATGATGCCGAGTTTGTAGCGCATTTTAAATCCAAACATGTGCGCATCACTTCAAATGGCGAAAATTATATTCATTTGGATGGTGAAGGCTTGAAAATGGTCGGCGACATGAACTTTGAAATGAAACCGAACGCGCTTAAAATATTAGTACCTAAACGAAAAGACTAATATGTCAAAAAAGCAAAAAACATCTTCCGGCGGATTTGTTTTTTCCACCGACCCGAACTTCCAAATAGAACAGGAAGACGACACGAGCGATGCGCTCCCAGCCGATAAACAAGTCCTGCGCATCTGGCTCGAACGCGTCAAAGGCGGCAAGGAAGCCACCGTCATCAAGGGTTTTGTCGGCCCCGACGCCGATCTGGAAGACTTGGCTAAACTCCTGAAAAACAAATGCGCATCCGGCGGCAATGCCAAAGACGGGATTATCCTGATTCAGGGCGATCACCGCGATAAAGTGTTGACCTTGTTGATTAATTTAGGATATAAAAACACAAAAAAAGCAGGCGGCTAAGATCCCGGCTGTTTTCCTCCACAATGAACATCAACCGAAGCCTTTTTATATTTCTACTCTGTTTGCCTGCATTTGGCTTGTACCAGTGTACCACCGCCCGACCTGGCGCGGGCGGCAACCGTCCGCCTGTGGGTACAAAACCAAATTCTAAACCCGGTAAATACGAGCCGATGGACACCGTGCGCTGGTCGACGCCGACAAACCCAAAACCACCGATCAAGAATGACCCTGCTCGTCCGCAAGAAAGCAATGGGCAAATAGGCAACCATAGCGGTGAAACCTACCGAATCGCCTTATTATTGCCGTTCTTGACCAACGCATCAGAAGAAACGACCGTTCCGGAAAAAAGCCGTCTTGCCCTTCAGTATTATAGCGGTGCCAAAATCGCGCTGGAGCAGCAAACCAAAGAAAAAGGCGCGGCCAATATCATTTTGGATGTGTATGACGCCCCCTTGAACGATGCGGATTTTCAAAACTTGTTGAACGATCGAAACTTGGGCAAGGCACAGGTGATCATCGGTCCGGTGCGCAGTACGCAGGTACAACTGGCTGCCGCATGGGCCAAGCAAAATCGCAAAATTTTGGTGTCTCCGGAATCGCCGAACGCTGGTTTGGCCGTTTTGAATCCGGATTTTATTCAAATAAACCCTTCATTGCGCGCACATTGCGAGGGCATTACGCAATTCGTTGAAGATCACTACAAAGACGCAACAGTCACCTTGGTTTGTAAAACAAAAGAATCGGATCGTTTGCCCTATTTTCAGGATTACCGAAAGGGGCGCGGCCAAACGCCGTTTACAGAGTGGGTGGTTCCCGATGAAACGGCCAATTTTGAAAAGTTTGATTTTAAACCTTATTTAAAATCAGGCAAAACGGCTGTATTTATCCTTCCAACCTGGGCCAACCAGGATTTTGTAAACGCTTTTTTACGGAAATTAAAGGCCGTAAAAGGAAACACGCCGGTTGCTGTTTTCGGAATGCCCCAATGGAAAGGTTTTGAAAGCATTGAACCTGAATTTCTTACCGCGCTCAATGTGCATATTTCATCCGCCGCCTATTTGAATAGTGCTTTGCCCGATGTGCAAGCCTACCAGCAATCATTTTATGATGCAACCGGCGCCATTCCGGATGAGGACGGATTCAACGGCTACGATGTGACGCGTTTGGTTTGCAACATGCTGAATAACTATGGTTTATCTTTTCCCGGTAAATTAACGGGCACGGCATTTCGAGGCTTACAAGGCCCTTTCAAGTTTAAAAAAGTATTCAGCACCGGTGCAATAGACGATAATTCAAACCGTTATGATTACCTCGAAGACAAATATATACATATACTTAAATTTGATCGGTATGGCTTTGTGCCGGTTGAATAACACCTAAACTGCTTCTTATGAAAAAAACAATTCAATTTGCGGCGTACCTGCTTTTGTCAGGTTTACTTTTTACCAGTTGCATGCGCTCAGCCAGTTTGACGGTGCTGCAACCGGCTCAAATGACACTCCCGGCGCATATTTCCACTGTTGCAGTAGTGGATCGCAGCAAACCTTCCAACGGGTGGCTCAATGTACTCGAAGGCGTGTTGACTGGAGAAGCCATCGGGCAGGACAAACAGAGCAGGGCTGAGGCGGTGCGCGGACTTACACAATCGCTGGAACGCACCCCGCGTTTTGTGGTAAAACCAACCGGTATAGAAATGACCGGCAGCAAGGCAGGCCATAACCTTCCTGCACCCTTGGAATGGTCGGAAGTCGAGCGTATTTGCGCCGATTATGGGGCAAACGCCGTCGTTACCATCGAGTCCTTCGATTCTGACAACGGCGCAAGCACAAAGCGTTCCGAATCAAAGAGTAAAGACAAAAACGGCAAGGAACATATTGATATAACTTACGACGCGCGCCAGCGCACAAGCGTGCGTATGGGTTGGCGCATGTACGATCCAAAAACGCAAGTTATTGTAGATGAATTTGTTACAGATGATTATTTAGAACGTACAGCCAGTGGTAATACCGAACGGGCGGCGTTGAGCAACCTGCCTTCCCCGGTTTCCGTTTCGCGTTCGGTTGCATTTAACGGCGGCATGGAATACGGCGCGCGCATTGCACCGGTGTATGTAAATATCAGCCGCAGTTATTACCCCAAAGCAAAAGGCGTAAAAGATGAAATGAAACAAGGCGCCCGATTTGCCCAGGCTGGCAACTGGAATGGCGCCGCCGGCGTTTGGCAGAAAATAGCCGACCGTCCGGATGTAACTCGAAAATCAGCCGGAAAAGCCGCTTATAATATGGCCGTTGCCTGTGAAATGAAAGGCGAACTGGAACTTGCGATGGAATGGGCCCAAAAAGCCTGGACCAAGTTTGGAAACAAACAAGCCCTCGGCTATATCGACGCCCTGCGGATGCGGCAAAATGATGTGCGCAAGGTGGAAGGACAGATGAACAATAAAAAGGTATAGCCGTCAATGGCATCCTCATCAGCATACAACCCGTCGAGTACCGCTACCGGGCTTTCAGAAGATGAAGTAAAACGCAGGTTTGCTTCGTTTTTGCGCGAGTTTTACCGGGAGCGTTATGAACCGATGCCCAATTCCGTGCAAACAAGTTTGGACAATGTTGGGGAAGGCGGTATTGTGGCCGATGGCATGATGCAGTTCAGAAAAAGCGACGGTTCTTCTTTTGTTTGTACTTATGAAGCGACCTCGCGCGACAAGGCCGAAGAGGTCAAATTTGCCCTGAACTTAGTCTATTTTCTTTGGGATTGCGCGGCATTTGCAATGGTCTGCACGGCGATTGCGTATTTTTTTGCTTATGAAACAAACCGCGTCTGGTTGATCGGTTTGCGCTGGGCCGGAAACTTCGGCTTTTTGATCGGTACCTGGATGATCGCGTTTTTTAGTTGGTATTTCACCATGCCTAAATGGAAAAAATACCGCTACATCTATGCCATTCAGCAGTTTAAACAATATGCTGCCGATGAACAGTGGATCGCATTGGCCGATGACGTATTTCCTTCTCCGACAGACCCTTATCTATTGGAATTGCGCAACCAATGCGTGTTCAGCGGCTTCGGACTTGCGCTTGTTTCGGCCGATACGGCGCCCAGGGTGCTGGCGGCGCCATCCCGTTTGCGTATTTACGGCGAAGGTCGAAAAATGCTGCATTGGGTGACGCGCGCGCAATGGTACCAATCGGTATCGGAGGGTTTTAGCGGGGTTTCATTTTCCATGCCCAATGCCTGGACGGTAGTTTGGAACAAGGTAATTCGTTCCTTGCGCTATTATTTATGGGATCCTGTTCAAAAACAATTGATTGCAGCCTTGGCCAAACCATTTGGGGGCGATATTTCCGTGTACAGCCGCTTTATGACTGGCAGGTATTTGCAGAAAATGTTTTTTGTATTCAGTTTGTTTTCTTGTATTTTTTTGGCAAACAAGGTGCTCAGTTACCGGGCAGAAGATACCGTGGATGTGGAGGAACTGCGCAACTGGCGTTCTGAACACAACCCTGAAGACCAACCCGGTAAGTTGCCGCCCGGTAGCGAACCAATTCCTTACGACGGCAAAGCGCCCGGTGTGCCCAAACAGTACCCGGTGGCTGAAGACAAGGTGCAAACGATTGATTTGACGGCCTCAAATGACGATGCGCCGACGATCGACTTATCAGGCGGCAAAACAAGGAAGGAAAAGTCCAAAACGACGGCGATAAAAGTCAAACCCAAAGACCCAACCCCTAAACCCAAGCCCAAACCGCAGGAACCGGACGGTTGTTCCTTGCTCAAAGGTCGGGCAGGGTGGATTGTGCAGGAAAATGCCTTTTCCACACCGGAATCGGCTATCGAACATGTGAAACTGTTGCGCGCCAACAAAATAACCTGTAACTGGACCAGCCAGGCTTGCCTGACGCCGGGAAAAACCGGTTATATTGTATGGTTGGGTGATATTCAAACCATTTTTGCAACGGCGCAATCACAACAAACGGCATTGGCCAAAACGCTTCAAAAAGCAAAGTTGCCAAAGGCCAAATTGCTGCTGCGTAAAATTTAAGTTTGGTTATCTTTGCCCGCCTGCCTGCGCGTGATGATGTCATACGCGAAACCAACCAAACCGGGTAATTATGTCCTATTATTTTTAACCTATTGCAAATCAATGTTTTGCAATATTTAACTTAAAAAAAATGAAGCGTTTCCGCCCAGGTGTGCTCCATGGCGAGGAAGTCACCGAACTCTTGAACTACGCCAACGAACAAAATTTTGCCCTTCCGGCTGTCAATGTTACCGGCACGAATACCGTAAATGCCGTGCTGGAAACAGCCGCAGCGGTCAACAGCCCGGTCATCATTCAGTTTTCCCATGGCGGCGCCGCTTTTTTCGCAGGCAAAGGTTTGTCCAACGACGGGCAACGCGCTTCTATCCTTGGCGGTATTTCTGGCGCCATGCATGTACATAATCTGGCTGAGGCTTACGGGGTACCGGTTATTTTGCACACCGACCACTGCGCGCTCGGCATCATTGATTGGGTGGATGGTTTGTTGACGGAAGGCGAAAAGTTTTATGAAAAAAACGGCTACCCGCTTTACAGCAGCCACATGCTCGACCTGTCTGAAGAGCCGTTGCATGAAAACATCGAAATTTCGGCGCGTTACTTAGCCCGCATGGCTAAAATGGGCATGACCCTCGAAATCGAACTCGGTGTGACCGGCGGTGAAGAAGACGGTGTGGATAATTCTGGGGTCGATTCATCCCGCTTATACACCCAACCGCAGGAAGTAGCCTATTCTTATGAAGAACTCAGCAAAGTGAGCCACCGTTTTACCATTGCCGCCGCTTTCGGTAACGTACACGGGGTGTACAAACCTGGCAATGTGAAATTACAACCGGTGATTTTGAAAAACAGCCAGGATTTCATTCGTGAAAAATATGGTATCAGCGCGGCAACGCCCGTAAATTTCGTATTCCACGGCGGTTCCGGCTCTTCCCAGGAAGAAATTCGCGAGGCCATTTCTTATGGCGCGGTGAAAATGAACATTGATACCGATATGCAATGGGCGTTTTGGGATGGTATCCGCGGCTTTTATGAAGCGAAAAAAGGATACCTGCAAGGCCAGATCGGCAACCCGGACGGCGCCGACAAACCCAATAAAAAATTCTATGACCCGCGCGTATGGTTGCGCGAAGGCGAAAAGACATTTGTGACCCGCCTCAAACAGGCGTTTGACGATTTGAACTGCATCGGACGGAACCAATAAATTTTTTGTCTGCTTAGCAGCGTTTTACCTACGGCTTCCGTTTTATTATTGTTTTTGTAAGAAAAACACCCGAGCCGCCGGTTGATGCAGTAAGATCGGCGCGCAAGTTTAACTTAGCAGGTTTTTTTAGTTGGTTTTGTTTGTTACAAAGGGGTACGCCGATCGCGTACCCTTTTGTATTTTTATTTATCCTACTTATCTTTGTACAAATAAATCCGCTTCCTAATGGCTAGAGACAAATACCATTTTATTGTAAGAGATCTTTTAGAACAGGATGGGTGGACAATATCACATGATCCGTATTTTATTCGATTGGGTAAAAGAAAGGGGTTTGTCGATTTGGGAGCGGAAAGAATAATTTTGGGTGCAGAAAAAGGTAATCTCAAGATTGCCGTTGAAATAAAAAGTTTCCTTGGAATTTCAGAGGTCGACCAATTTGAAGATGCTTTGGGGCAGTTTCTGCTTTATCGCCCGGCATTACAAAAAAATGACCCTGAACGAGTTCTTTGGCTGGCCTTACCTTCTGATTTTTATTCAAATTTATTTGAGGACAGTTATTTTCAGGAAATTGC
>JBAXTB010000289.1:0-7461 GCA_037130425.1 Bacteroidota bacterium | reverse complement strand
CGAATTTTTTAGTGACCAACCCGATTTTGTCTTCGGGCACAATAACGATCCCCAATAATTGAAAAATGTAACGGTAAAAAACCAAAGCCATAATAGCGGCAAAACAACCGAAAATGGTGATGATTAAATGGGAAGATTCCATGGTGTGTGAAGTTTGAAAGTTTGATTTACGTTTATGTATGTATTAATTTTCATACCCTCAAATGAAGCCGTATTTCACTATACCCGCAAATTATTGCGGACGAATACAAGAAGAAACACGACATGCACAAGAGCATATACGATGACACAAAATTGACAATTGCATTATTTATACGCCAAAGCAATCGACTTTACGGATTTGAATGGTCGAGCCAATTTACACAAAACCTATTGCACCGTGATATATCACCTGTAAATTGTTTTGTTTCCGTCAATAATTCGTTAAAATCGGTTTCAAATTGATGAAACGCCAAAAAGTGCCGTCCTTTGTAGAACGATTTTGAAATCAAAACAATACCACGTTAATATGATGAACTTAAAATACCTCTTCGGTTGCCTTGTCGTTTGTACCATTCTGACCAGCGCTTGCAAGAAAACAGACAACACGCCCGACCTCGTTGAAGCAGGTAAACAAACGGATCGTTTGGTTATCAATGACCGCCAACGTGAATTCGTCACATACATACCTGAAAATGTAAATGTTACGGAAAGTCTGCCCCTCGTTTTTGTGTTTCACAACACCGGAAGCACAGGCGATGCGTTCCTCACTAGTTCCGGCTGGCAAGCAAAAGCCGATGCCGAACATTTTATCCTCGTATGCCCGACTGCCTGGAAATACAGTTGTTTTGCGGAATACGGCAGCCCTAAAAACAATATCACCAAATGGAACGACGACAATGTAAGCTTGTGCCCCGGCGCAACGGATACTTTGAGCAACGATGTGTTGTTCGTTCGCAATATGATTACGTACCTGCTTGGGCAATATCCAATTGATAACAAGCGGATTTATGCAACCGGCTTTGCAGGCGGCGGAAACCTGTGCGCTAAATTGGCAACCGACGCACCTAATTTGTTTGCCGCCATTGCCGCCTCGGCCGGTACCTCGCAGGACACGACGCGCGCACCTTCGGAAGTGATTCCATTTATGCAAACATACGGCGCACTCGACGAATCGGCTGTGATGGGCGGGCCGCTGCCGACGGATGAGAGCGTACTTTCCCACCCATTTGTTGCGCCGATCATCAACCGCACGTTGAAAAAGATGCATTTGAATACGACGCATACCTATACGGAATCCGCACAAACGGGAACGGCTGTTTACAAACAAAGCAATGGATCACAATCTGCTGAATATCAGTTTGTTGTTGTGAAAGACCTCGCGCACGCGTATGCGGACGGGAAGAATAATGCGGTGGCTTATACCGGGTTGGTTTGGGATTTTTTCAAGAGGTTTAAGCGGTAGGGGGAAATTGAGTTTTTAGGTCTCAGACTCCTTATCATCTAATAATTTCTTAAGCAAACCAAGCAATCCCTTATTTTCTTCCAATAGGGCGGAGATGTGATGCTGCTGCTGTTGAATAATTTTTCCAAGGGTGAGATTATCTTCATTTTGAGAAGGTTCCTTAGCCTTTGACGCTATTGATTTTGTATCTTCCTCTCCAAGATGCAATACATCCTGCATGCTCAGATTACAATACGTCGCTATCCTTTCCAACTCCTTGATGCTCAATTCCCGTTTATTGGCTTCAATTCTTTGAATACTTGAGAGGGAAATCACAAAAGCCTCAGCTGATTGTTCTTGTGTAAGATTAAATTTTTTGCGTATTGAACGCAAGATCATTGCATAATTAGACATGCGGTATAGTGTTTTTTGAAATTATTACCACGATAGTAAAACTATCAAATTAGCGGACTATATAATGGATTAAACTACACTTCAAATATGCATAGCAAATATAGCAATATTGTAAGGTAAGACCTCAGAATTGGGGTGGACTTTAACGTTTTCTTACAGGTAAATTTGTAGCAGTAATTAATTGTAATACCTTTTATTTGGCCCTCAGCCGAATAAATATTTAATTGTTAACCGTGTATTTTTCTTCACCAAAAACTTAAATAGATCATGAAACAAATTTTTAATGAGTCGACCTTTCGATATGAAAGGCAATCAAAACAAGGCACTCCAATAACCAAACTTAGACAGATGCTTCTGTTATTGGTGTTTTTAACATATCTGGAAGGTTTCACCTTTGGACAATCAGGAGATGGTCCAGGCCCTGTTTGGACTTCCGGTGTGAATTTCAATGCGAACGGCTCGTACGAAGACAGTTGGGCATTTGATGGAGTTGAATTGCCCAATGGAAATTTTTTAATTGTCGGATATGTTACAGCAGAGACAAGACGCCGTCCCGGCTACGCTGTAATTGATAAAGATGGCGGCCTAGTTCAAACTCATTATTATGAGGATGATGGCTCTTTCAGCAAGGTAGTAAAAACACCGGACGGTGGATATGTTATGTCTGGATTTGTGGTAGTTGGGGATGTGGGCAAAGCATTTATATCTAGACTTAATATGTCTAACGGGTTATTAGTACAAAGTTGGTCTAATGCTTTTTTACTAGACGCTGTTCCCGGATATACTGGTGGGGGACCAAGAATAGGTTCTATCAAAATTCAGCCTGATATTAATTATGCAGGTGGTTTAATTATTGCATTAGGAGGGTTTAGAAAACAACCAGGCTTTGGTGAAACAGGAAACGGCTTCGTTGTAAAAATCAATGGTAATACCGGACAAAAACTATCCGGAAACGCAAATGAAAAGGTTTTTTCAGATATTAACGGTACTATATCCGATAGCAAGATTGATGGAAATTTCCTTGTATTTACAGGTACTACATCCTATCTTGGAGGTGCTAACTCCACAAGTTTGGAATTCACAGTTCATAAGACATTGGGGTCAGATGATGATCGCAACTCAGACGGCACCTCTTTAGATGGCAAATCATTTCCAATTAACGATACCGATGTTTTGTTTGGGAAAGTCAACCTTTCTGATTTATCAGGTACAAACATCTTAAAATTTAATGGCAAACAATTTGATTATCAATTTTCGGACTCACCATCAACCCCAAACCCTAATCCTTCAGTTTGGCAAAACCCTAGCTGCAGCACCCAAGTAGGTCCTTGTACTCCCGGCTACAGTGTTGCTAAATGGCAATATGCGCCACCGGAGAAAAATGGCTCTCCTGTAATTGATAAATACCTTAAAAATAACTCATGGGATCGAGGAGTAAGTATTGTCGTAAAGGCAGGCACATATTATATTTCGGCAGAGATGAATTGCGTTGAATTACAAGGCAGATATAGTGGCCTACAGTATGGTACCGATGCAAATAATTTAGGTAATTTCCCGGGTGTAAAACTAAAAGGAATTTGTGATGATGATGAACACGATCAATCATACCCTGATTATAGAGATGCTTTTATCCATATTATTAAATTGGTTCCAACATCTGGAAATCAATTTAGTGTTTCGAGTGCCAATATTACCCACTTTAGTGGTGGGGACTTTGCAGCACCCATGATTCTTGATGCAGACGGTTCTCTAGTAATCGGAGGCAATACCGCAGATGATGTATTTTGCAACGGTTTGCCGCCAAAAGGAAATTGTATTGATGAGGTAAATATGATCTTGAAAGTTAATCCCGATAACCTGCAACCCATCTGGCAAGAAACATACTTGGGCTATGGTATTGGAAATTGTACTTTTGGTATCACCCAAACCTCGGATGGCGGGTATTTATTGATTGGCAATAATGCATTGTCGAATGTAGGGTCAGAAACCTTCAACATAGTTAAATTATCCAATGATTGCGAATCTAAATCCGGTATTCAATACGCTAAATTACCATCAGAATACATCGTACCGCAGGATCCCTCCAGCTCCAATCCTAACAAGGAAATATGGAATGCTAGCAACAAGCCCGGTATATATTACATCCGTAGTCAAATTATTATTCCAGCGGGAAAAACATTGGAAATAGACGGAATTGAGGTACGATTTGCTTCAACTAAATACAATGCGATTCGCTCCGGAATAACCGTTGAGCAAGGAGGCAGGTTAAATTTGATAAACGGAGCCAAACTCACAAACGTTGATGTTTGCAACCGCGGCATGTGGGATGGAATCACAGTTGAAGGCGACCCCTTCAATTTTAACCCTTCAAAAAGAGGCTTTGTATATATGTCCGGAAATGCGCGTATCGAGAATGCGTTACGTGGAATCGTAGTAGGCCGAGCTAATTGGCATGAAGCAGCCACCTTAGTAAATATTGGTGGCTCAACAAGCACAGTCAATACTCGAACCTATGATGATAATCTAGGCTTTGGCGGCGGACTTTTTTATAGTACCGGCGCTTATTTCACCAATTGTGGCAAAGGCATCGTCTGGAATCCAAAATATTACACCAATAGTACCCCGCCGATTTCCAATGTGCATTTTGAATTCAGCGCTGCGCTTTCTGATCCCGATTATAGGTCTTCCGGGGAGATACCGGGTGCGCCTTCAGAAAGTGAAGTTGGCTGTCAATTGCGTAATATTCCAAGTTTGACTTTCAGCAATTGCACTTTCCTCAACACCGCCCCCGGCAACCTCTTCCAATCCTGGCGCAACAAACCCACCGGCATTTTCGCCGTCGACTCTAAAATATCTTTTGGTGGAGGCGCTGCAGCCGTGAATTTCGATAACCTGTACAACGGAATTTCTTCCAATGGCGCAGCCGGCGGCCTTACTGCAACCCTGTATGCAAATGGAAAATTCAACCAAGTGTATCAGGGCGTAGTTGTGCGCGGCGATATTGCCCCCACTATTACTGGAAGTGTCTTTAACCAGATTCCCGACAAAGTAGACAGCGACGACGGCGACCCCGCAGGCGTATTTTCCAAAGGGACCCAAGGTATCGGGCTGACCAACAACCAGTTCTACAGCAACCCTGCTTATGATGACAGCTATGGCGCGCTGATCAACAACTCCCTCGGCACGGGCGGGGCCGAAATACAGTTCAATACCTTTGGCAGCTTTGATATTGCGAACCGCTTTGAAGCGGACAATACCTCCCTGCTCACCCATTGCAACACCTATAATAATGATGTACAAAAATCATGGAATGTAAGCGGAAGTTTTAGGGATCAAATTGATTTTCTGGATCCGACATACTTCCCGGATAACAAATTCTTATCGGTATGCGATAATGTGGCGCTGACCGACATTAAAAGCGACCCTTCGTTTAGTTATTACGAACGCGTAAATTTGTTACCGCAGGGTATTAATAATACAACATTGCAATGCTATACGACAAACGTAACACGAATCCCAGGTACAGGATTACCAAGTCAAGCTCAATGTGTCATTGAAGATCCGTGTCCCGATCCACCCCGTTGTACAACCCTGGCAACTAAATACGATGGAAGCAGTAAAGATTTACGCTATCGTAATCAAATGCTCTATGCGTACAACGGATGGGATTGGAGTACCGCCCCGGATTCCAACTATTTGCCCGCCACGCAAAAAGGGATTGCACTGCTTACTACCCGCAACCAGCAGGCTGACAAACGAATTCTTGCTGCAACCCAAACTGCCTTGGGCAATTACGCAAGCGCTCAAAGCTGGTCTCAATTGGTGAGCGGTACCGATGCGGAAAGTGTCGATTTTATACAGCTATACAACATGCTGATTGCCGCAGGTCAAAACGGCAGGGATGTTTACCACCTGAATGCGCAAGACTTTTCAGCAGTCTCAGGGCAACTGACCCACACTACGGCCGCAAGCGAACAAGTACGCGTGTTAGACCATATTTTAAATAAACGCTACCACCCTTTACACGCGGAAATGGCATCAAATGGCAGATATGAACAACAACAACCCGCCGAAGAAGCGAAAACCACTCCCGGATCGTTTAAAGTATACCCGAACCCGTTCAGTAACGTCATTCAGTTTGTTGCGCCTGATGGAACGAACCTTATTGCTTTACGGATTTACGATATTGCCGGGAATACAATCTATGACTGGAAAGAGGCAAAAGGATCTTCAACGCTCTCTTGGGAAAACAAACGAAATTCGGAAGGAGTATATTTTTACCAAGCTTACCTTTCCTCAGGCAAAGTCATGCAGGGGAAACTGATTCAAATGAAACAATAATGAACTTATTTAGATCTTTTTTAACATTGGCATTGCTCACCCAGGTTTGGGTGGGCAATGCCCAAGTTTATTTTAATGAACAGGTAGACTTTGAACATAATTTTGAATTCTACTCAGGCTGTGTTCTTTTTAATAATTCAACCGAAGTTTTGTTGGCTGGAGGCAATTCGCCTGCTACTTCTTATTTTGACAATTTTTTTTTATCAAAAATCAGCCCGTTAGGAGATATTCAATGGAAGAAATCTTTTTTGCCATACCCGGATGCCTCGGGTAATACGATGAACTTACTGAAGCTAGATGAACAATTTTCGCTTGTTTTTGGCAATGCAGATTTGTTAAATGCAAGCCCCGATAATTATCAACTTTTTTTATTTAAAATTCGAAATGAAACAGGCGAGATAATTTGGCAAAAAGAAATCGGCGATAATAATAGCCAGGAAGGTGGCAACAAAATAATTACAACCTCTGATGGAGGATTTGCAATTACGGGTCTTGCTTTTCCTGTGGATAATTCGCAAAAATCCAAGGTGCTCTTTCTTAAAGTTGATAGTTTAGGGAACCAGATATTCCGAAAAGAATTTACTTCAGATTCCGATAAATACCACCATGTTTTTTCACTTCTACAAACATCAGACGGCGGTTTTTTGATTTTAGCTTATCGAAGTTACAACGGGCCTTATCTCGGAGGTTTCGGTGATATAAATAAAATAGACTGGGTGTTAATTAAAACTGATGCACTTGGAAATATGCAATGGATTAAAGCAACCCCCCCTTCGGAATGGAAACAAAACTTATTTTATGGGACCGATATTCAGCCTTTACCCAACAATGAGTTTATCGTAAGTGGCGTAAAGGGATATGCTCCTTTACTGCCGGGTTACAGTTTTAATGGCCGATATTTTTTTTGTAAATACAACGCTCAAGGCGAAATCATCGACTCCGTCACCTTGCCCAACAATTATTACTTTTTTCGTGTTACCCGTTTAAAGCCTTCCGGCGACGGCAATTTTTGGGCCATCGGTGCGGAGCGCGATTCCGCTACCACAGGCAATACCGGGCTTATCATGAAAATCAGTCCCGATTTGAAAGTCCTCTGGAAACGGGAATATCGGGTTAGTCCGCCCGAATCGCTTGTCCATGAAATTTTTTATGAAGGCGCTATGATGCCCGACAAAGGTTTTGTGCTTTGCGGCGGAGCTTATGGCCCTATTGCTGATAGCACCTACGCAAACGGCTGGGTTATCCGCGTAGACTCACTCGGTTGTCTGGAGCCGGGCTGTGAT
>JBAXTB010000288.1:0-7470 GCA_037130425.1 Bacteroidota bacterium | reverse complement strand
ACGTTTTGCAACATCGGTACCTGGGATCGTTCCATTGTGGAGGCCATCGGCAAATGCGACGGCGACTCGGTGCGTATGTACCTGAAAAACAGGGGTATCGGCCCGATGTCTGTCGAGTCTGACTTCGTCATTGCGGAAGACGTGATTATGCTGGTGCGCCCCGACAACCCATTGAAATCTCCAAAATTAGGCGTAGGTCAAATTGCTCCCGTATGGGCGCACGCCAAAACAGGCTCTACTTACCGCATTATAGCGACCCAAACACCGGGTTATCCGGGCTTTAGCCGACCAACCGCCGCAGTGGAAGGTTGCTTAAGCGATACAAGTTCTAATCCATCTCTGGGCTTTTACACCATGTTTCCGGAAGACGATAAAGACGCATTCGTCTCCGCCAACTGTCAGGAAAGCGTAGAATCCGATTTCAATCCAATATTATTCAAAAGAGGCCATCCTAAAGGCTACGACGTACCCCATTACGTCAGTCCACAAACCGATTTGGACTTTTTAATCCAGTTCCGAAATACCGGCATGGATACTGTGCAGCAGATCATCGTACGCGATACGCTTTCTGCTGCACTCAATCCGGCCAGTATCGAACCCGGCGCATCGAGCCACCCATACCAGTTTTCTGTGCATGGCAGCAACATCGTCGAGTTCATTATTACCAATGCAAATCTGTTGCCGCAAGGCCCTGAAAGCGAAGGGTTTGTCAAGTTTCGCGTGGCTCAAAGACCGAACTTTCCATGCCATACTGACATCCTGAACACTGCGGAGATCACGTTTGATTTCAATGCGCCGAAATTTACAAACGAGACTTTCCACACGGTGTGCAATCCGGATTCGTTCCTGGTTCTCGCTACCAAAGATTTGCAATGGCAGGGCGCAAACCTTCGAATTTATCCCAATCCTTTCGAAGAGAGCGCATTAATCGAGGTGCAAGGCGTACAATCCAACTCGTTTGAATTGTCGCTGTACGACACCCAAGGCCGATTGCTTTCTAATCAAGTTTACTCCCAACCCACATTCCGATTGTACCGACATCAAATTCCGGCAGGCATTATTTTTTACCGGCTTACCGCCCAAGGTAAGCCGGTGGCCACCGGGAAGTTAATCGCAGAATGACATCTAAAAATTCCGGGTTCCGGAAAGTAATCTTTTAAAGACATCATCATCCAGCAGGCAAGGCCATCCCAACCAGGATTACATTCATGAAACATATAAAAGGCAGTGACGCAAAAGCGTGTCGCGGCCTTTTTTGTTTTGGCAGGAAATAAAGGGAATACGTTTACGAACGTTGAAAGTTTTGCAAACGGGTGCGTAATTAAAGCGCGCTTTTCCGCAAGCGCTGTAAAAATGGCGATGCAAAAATGAAGGATTGCAGGTTTTCGTTTTCACTGGCCAATACCTGATCCTTGTTGCCGCTCCATTCCAAACGGCCTTCGTGCAGGAAACAAATATTGTCGCCGATCTCCATCACCGAGTTCATATCGTGGGTGTTGATGATGGTGGTGATGTTCATTTCCTCTGTGATGCCGGAAATCAGTTCGTCAATCAGGATGGAGGTTCTTGGATCAAGGCCCGAATTCGGCTCGTCGCAAAAGAGGTATTGCGGATTCAACACAATGGCGCGGGCGATGCCGACGCGTTTTTGCATCCCGCCCGAAAGTTCAGACGGGTATTTTTTATTGTTGCCGGCCAGGTTCACCCGTTCAAGGCAATTGTTCACTTTATCGAGTTTTTCCTTCGGATTCATTTGGGTAAACATATCCAGCGGGAAACGGATATTTTCTTCAACGGAAAGCGAATCAAACAGCGCAGAGCCTTGAAACAGCATCCCGATTTTCATGCGCACGAGGCGCATACCTTCTTTATCAAGGTCGGTAAAATTGACATTATCGTACCAAATCGTACCCGAAGTAGGGATCTGCAGTCCCACTAATATCTTGAGCAACACGGTCTTACCAGCGCCGGAGCGGCCGATAATCAGGTTGTTTTTGCCGGCTTCGAATGTAAAATTGATGCCTTTGAGCACTTGTTGCTCACCGTAAGTTTTGATAATGTTCTCTGCGCGGATCATGGCGTGGCGGTTGACCTTGAGTCTTGGTCTTTTTGGGGATCGTAGTTTTTTTGCGCCGTAAAGGTATATATTTTACCAGGTATCCAAACGGATGTTTATGGGATCGCTCCCGTTCCAGTAAATCTTTGCTTCGTCCCAATTGGGCGCCCGGAACTTTGGCCTGACGTTGTTTGAAAATCCATACGGTTCGGTAGGGATGCCGAGCCAGTTTGTGTCTAATTTGCCGTTGCCGTTTATATCGTGGTAACAACTCACAGCATAATTGCCGACTGGTAAATCGGGTACTGAAATTTGCAGGCTGCCAACCTTTTCAACCGCAACCGCGCGCAATACGCGGGCTTTTTGATGATTCATAAATGCATCCTGGCGGTCGTAGATGGCGATGTTGATCTGTCCGGTGGTATGGGTGATGTGACTGATGATGAGGTTGAGTGCGAGGAGGAGCATGACGGGAGACGGTGGACGGGAGACGGTGGACGGTGGACGGCGGACGGTTTGGTTAATTTGACCTTGAAAACGCCGGGGGAGGTTAATTTGTTGCGCATGAGGCTTGATCGGATTTGGACTTCGCGGCTGGGCTACGTTTACGAAACCCGAAAAAGGTTTCGCAAACGCGGAAGGGCATCGCAAATCACCGGTTGGCTTGGCAACCGCGGCTGCATAAGGTAACGTGCGTTTTTTCGCCAAATAAAAAGTTGAGATCGCGCCTAATTGTCGGGTTGACTCCCAGTCAACCCGACAATACGCTCGGTCATCAGAATAATATTTTGCGAACGATCCCTAAGGTGCTAAAAAAACGACTGATGATACACCCTCGTGGCCCAGACCAAACGAACTTGCTCGTTAGGGTTTTAAGCAAAATACAAGCAGGTTTAAGACCTTTTTCCAATTCTCAAACGAGCGCAAGTTTAAAAATAAGGTCAAAATCAAAAATCAAAATCAAATTTAAGTTCAAATTCGAAATCAAGTTCAAAAACAAGTTCAAAAACAAAACCAAACCCAAACCCCACCTTCTACCCTCCACTCCAATGTCATTGACTTAAGGATTTGAGATTTAAGATTACATGATTTAAAATTTTAGATGGTGCGGTAACGCTTAGCATTTCGAAAGGCCAATCCTTTCCCACAAGCGCCCATTTCCGTTACAAATACGAATAAAGCAACCACAATAGCCAGAAATACGCGACTACATCTTAAATCATGTAATCTTAAATCATGTAATCTTAAATTCTTAACTCAAGGATATTGCCCTCCACCCTCTACCACAACCCTCCACCTTTTTTCACTAATTTTGCATACCGCATCAGGGTAAACCCTCCTTTGCGTGTCACCATTACAGACAAACCCGTAAAGTTTTGGAGCATCACAACGAAAACAACGAACTGGAGGCGATTCGCCAGGGTGATGAATCGGTGTTCGACACCGTTTTTCGCAGGTATTACGAGCCGCTTTGCCATTATGCCGCCAAGTTTTGCGACGGCGATCTGGATGAAGCGGAAGACATTGTGCAACAGTGTTTTGTAAAACTCTGGGAAAAACATGCCGCGCTCGACATTACCTGGTCGATTAAAAGCTATTTGTACAAAGCTGTACACAATGCTTGTTTGAATCGCATCCGACATCAGCAAACCAAAAACAGGTATCAACAATTTAATGCCGGTCAATTGGAAAACAACCACAGCTTTCAAGATGAATCCAGCGCCGAATTGCGCGCGCGCCTGCAAGAGGCGATGGATAATTTGCCGCCACAATGCCGAAATATTTTTGAGTTAAGCCGTTTTGAGGAGTTAAAATACCGTGAAATCGCCGAATTGCTCAATATTTCAATTAAAACGGTGGAAACCCAAATGGGGAAGGCTTTGCGCGTGCTGCGTTTGCAGTTGGCCGATTATTTGGTTACTTTTTTGGGCTTATGCTTTACCATGTTACAATTTTAACGATACATGAAGGAAGGTTACGAACATATCGAAGAAATCATCGCCAAACATTTGGCCGGCGAAACCGATGCCGAGGAAGCATCCATGCTCCTGGCTTGGAAATCGGAATCGGATGAAAACCGGCAATATTTTGAGCAGTTGCAGCAGGTTTGGGATGCTGCCGCTCAGGCCAAACCTCAGGCGTCACGGCCGATTGACACAGAGGCGGCGCTGAAAAAGTTAAAAACACAAATTTATACGCAAACGGGCGCAACCCCGCGCGGACGAACCATCTCTATGGGATTTTGGATGCGCGCGGCGGCAGCGTTGATTGTGGTAGCAGGCGCGTTTTTCCTGCTGCGCCCCAAAGCAAGGCCCTTGGAGATTGCCGCCAATACCGAATCCGTGCTGACGGATACCCTGAACGACGGATCCGTGGTAACGTTGAACCGCAATTCGGGCCTGACGGTGGCTTCCGCTTTTAACAAAAAAGAACGGCGGATGAAACTGCGCGGCGAAGCATATTTCGAAGTAACGAGTAACCCGGAGCGGCCTTTTGTGGTCGAAGTGCAGGAATTGGAAATAAAAGTAGTGGGAACGGCCTTCAACGTGGATAACACCAGCAATCCCGATGAAGTAATTGTGACGGTTACGCACGGGAAAGTGCTGGTACACGATCAAAACCAGCAAATTATGCTCACAGCGGGCGAACAGGCCGTGTATAACCGCATAACCCACACTTTAAGCCGCTACTCCGGCGCCCAAAATCCGAATACGCTGGCGTATAAAAACCGCGTTTTCCAGTTCGATGCGACTCCGCTTGGAAAGGTGGTTAAGCAACTCAATACGGTGTATGGCGTCCACATCAAACTCCAAAATCCGGTGCTTGAAAATTGCCCGCTTACGGCCACGTACAACAACCTGGCGCTCAATCGGGTGTTGGATCTTATTGCGACTTCTTTTTCGTTGCAAATAGATCATCAACCCGATGGAACCATTGTTATTATAGGCGCCGGTTGCGGGGAATAGAACATGTTTAGAATAAAAAAGCGATAAACCTGTTTAATATATTGATTTTGAATAGCATACACTACATATTTCTGCTTGCGATCTGGGGGCTGCTTTGTCTGCCGCAATTACATGCAACGGATGTGCTCGAACGCCGGATTGATGTGTCGTTTTATCAAACCCCGATGAAAGAGGCGCTCCGGGAAGTGGCCAAAAAAGGAGGATTCGAATGGTCCTATAACGCAAACATACTCGACCCAAATAAAAAAGTAAACCTGGCGGTAAAAGACCGCACCGTGCGCGAAATATTGATTGAAATGCTCGGAACGGATTACAGTTTTAAGCAAAGCGGCGAGTATTTGATTCTAAAAAAAGTTAAAAAACCGGATCAACGTCTGACAGGGTTCGTAACCGACCCGCGCACAGGCAAAAAAATCGCCAATGCAACCGTGTACGACCGTCAAACCCTGCGTTCCACCACGACCGATAGCAGCGGATATTACGAACTTTCAGTAACGAAGCGTTCTGAAATCGTGGTGTCCAAATTGGCATACCGCGACACGATTTTACAGGTGACATCCCAAACACCGCGTTTTCTTGCATTGGAAATCCATTTGGATACTGTGCCGGAAAAGAATGACCCTTGGGAACGTATGCAAAGCAGTGTAGTAGAAACCAGTAATAAAATTGAGCGTTTTTTCGTGACTTCAGCCCAACGGCTCAACGGCCTGAATGTGCAGGATTCTATTCACAGGCGCTTCCAAATATCGCTGCTCCCAAAAATCGGCACCAATTTTATGATGAGCGGCAATGTCGAGAACGACTTATCTATCAATCTCTTAGCCGGTTATTCCAAAGGAAATCATATTGCAGAATTGGCCGGTTTGGGCAATATCACGCGCGGCCATGTAGACGGAATTCAGGCGGCCGGCTTGTTCAATGAAGTGAAAGGCGATGTAAACGGGATTCAAGTGGCAGGCACGTACAACAACATCGGGAATAATTTAACAGGTGTTCAAGCGGCCGGGACGGTCAACGTTGCACGACATTCAGACGGCTCAAGTGTGCAGGTTGCAGGCTCGCTCAATTTAGGGCTTCATGGTCAATACCTGGCCCAGTCGTCCGGGTTTGCCAATTATTGCGATACCATAAAGATTTTACAAGCGGCCGGTTTGATCAATATTGCAAAATTTGCCCGGGGCGTACAGGCGGCAGGCATGTTCAATTTTGCCATGAAAGGAAACACAGCCGTTCAGGCAGCCGGATTTTTGAACTACGCCGGAAAAGGAATTGTGCGGGTGCAAATCGCCGGCTTTACAAATGTAGCAGATACAATTAAAGGGGTTCAGGTTGCGGGTTTTGTCAACCGCGCCCAGAAAGTAAAAGGCGTGCAAGTCGGCATTGTGAACCGCGCAAAAGAAATTGACGGTATGCAAATCGGGCTGCTCAATTTTTCCCGGCGGGGCGGATATATTGTGTTGGAATTAGGCGCCAATGAAGTGCATTGGAGTAATATTGCTTTCAAATCAGGTACCCACCATTTATACACCATCTTTACGGCCGGTTTATCGCCCGAAACGCCGCGAAACAATCGCTTATGGAGCTACGGCGCTGGAGTGGGCACGCTGATTCCTTTAAGCCGTCATACGGGTTTGAATATTGATTTGATCCATCGACATGTCAATCAGGACGCCCCCGATGTGGAGGTGCAGGAATGGGAACAAATCGCCCTGGGTCTTGACATTCGACTTGGACAGCATGTAAGTCTGGCGTTCGGCCCAAGCGCCAATTTGTTTATCCTGAAAAAAAACAAGCTTGGCGAAACGGATATTATTCCGCGCGTTGTACCGGCAGGATTCCCGCAAACGGTGCTTGACAATGATGCTTACCTGCCTATGTGGGTAGGGGCGACAGCAGCGGTGCGGATTCGGTTTTAAAAAAAGAGGCTGTCTCGTAAGTAGTGTTTTAAGCAACTTGAAGATCGTTCGCAAAATATTATTCTGGTGGCCGCGCGTATTGTCGGGGTGACTGATAGTCACACCGACAATTAGGCATGAACGGCCAAAGTGACGATAAGTGGAAGCGGTGATGTGCGGGTAAAAGCAAGCGAATCGCTGGATGTCATGATCAGCGGAAGCGGCGATGTGGAGTACCAGGGCAGCCCGCAGGTGACGAAATCGATTTCGGGTTCGGGGACTTTGCGGAAGTTGTAATGCCGATTGAGAGGGGATGGGACACGGATGACTCAGACCCCTTCGGGGCAATGTCATTGACTTAAGGGTTACCACAGCCCTAAAGGGGCGAAATCATTAGAATTGGGCAACGCCCAATTTAAAATGGCCAAGGTTTTTGAGAAGCCCTGAAAGGGCGGAATCATGCGTAGCGCCGGATGATTCCGCCCTTTCAGGGCTTAGATCTCGCATGGCTTCAAAGGCACAGGGTGTTACCCTGTGTTAATGATTCCGCCCC
>JBAXTB010000287.1:0-7478 GCA_037130425.1 Bacteroidota bacterium | reverse complement strand
CCTTTACGGGACACTGTCAGAATCAGGATTTACAGGATTTTAGGATTTACAGGACAATGCATCCATTTGCGAAAATACCAAGGGTCGTAAATCCTAAAATCCCCAAATCCCTATCATCGCGGTTCAGACAGTGTGCCGCGTGCGGGTATTTGTCAGAATCAGGATTCACAGGATTTTAGGATTTACAGGACTTTGCCAGCACTAAAATTCACCGAATTTCAGGATTCACCGCACAATCCATCCATTTGCGAAAATACCAAGAGCAATAAATCCTAAAATCCCCAAATCCCTATCATCGCGGTTCAGACAGTGTGCCGCGTGCGGGTATTTGTCAGAATCAGGATTCACAGGATTTTAGGATTTACAGGACTTTGCCAGCACTAAAATTCACCGAATTTCAGGATTCACCGCACAATCCATCCATTTGCGAAAATACCAAGAGCAATAAATCCTAAAATCCCCAAATCCCTATCATCGCGGTTCAGACAGTGTGCCGCGTGCGGGTATTTGTCAGAATCAGGATTCACAGGATTTTAGGATTTACAGGATTGATGATCGCAAGAAATCTGGCGTTACACGATTTTTTATCCTGTAAATCCTGAAATCCGGTGAATCCTGATTCTGACCTTTCCGCCTCGCGTGATGTTCCCGATGTAATACGTGAACAATTTTCTACGCGCGTGGTCTTCGCTCCCCTACGCTTAATCCTCCACCTCCCCGCGCTTGTGTCTGATGATCAAGCGCAACTTACGTGAGCGGCTAAGCCTTGTATTGATTGTGAATAACTTAGCATCGAGTATTGCCCATACTTGGTCAACAGTATGTGTTTAAATATACCCACCTTCAATCAACAGTTTTCGCTCCAAAACGCGTTCAATTTCATTGAATTGGAAGATTTTGATCGTTGCTTCTCCAATCGGAGATTTTCCATAAATGACACCATCAACCATTTCAAAATGCAAACTCCAGTTATCTACACGCGGATTGAAGAACCGGATAATTGTTTGTTCGTTTAACAGAAAGGTACCCAAATCAGTTCCTTTATTGCCGTTACAAAAGCCGCAAGCGAAAGCCAAATTTGACAACGCAGTTTTCCCGCCGTGTTTAAGACTTGTAATATGATCGACATGAAAGGCAAAAAGAGAGAATCTTTGGGGCATCCGGCAGTATTCACAACAATACTTTGCCCGTTGTGCAACAAATTCTCGATCCTTTTTAGAAATGTACTCACTCATGACTCTAACCGCATTGCAGCCCTGATTTTTGCCAGCCGGAAAATATGCTCAAGCATGAAATAGTGCTCCAATTCGGAAGTTTCTTCGGTATTTAAACTTCCCGCTTTCTTTTTAGAAACAAGCAAATCATACCGTTTCTGGGTATCATCAGAAGGTTTATACGCCATAATTTGCGTAGGCGCTGCTTCCGCCAAAAAAACGGCAAGTTCTTCGTATATTTTTGAAGTAATCATGGTAAATGCTTAGTAAATATCATCCCGACGGAAAGATTCTCCCGGACTTAATGGAAGGTTATAGTTTTCAAAAGCAATCAGTGCAGGCTTTCTGGCTTTACTTTTTGAAGTCTTTTTGGCTTGCCCTGGTCCCGCTTCAACCCGAATTATTTTTACATAATCAAGGGTCTTGAGGAATTGGACCATCAAGGCATAACGTTGTTCGTCTATTTCAAGCAGAATCTGTTGCATATTGTAGAGAAGCGGCTTTCATGCGCTTCTGATACACAAAGATAAGAGATTTGAGTACATATTCAAAAGGGGGAGAATCGGGTCGTAAATCCTAAAATCCCCAAATCCCCATCATCGCGGTTCAGACAGTGTGCCGCGTACGGTTATTTGTCAGCATCAGGATTCCCCCGTTTATACGCCCAGGCATTGGTCATAACCAATTGATTTTCTTCGGCTTTTAACAAAACACTATTGAAAAGCAAGGTTGTTTTTTAAACCTCTATATTAGCTTTTATAAAGCTGGATCTTGGATCAAGCCCGGGCGGTACGGGCAAGTTTTTTGTTACCCACTGAAAATAACCATTCATTTTCGTTTACCTCTTATTAAGGGCTTACATATGGCATTTAGTATTTCAATATTCCCGAAAAAGGAAGAACGAAATCTACTCTCTGACAAGCAGGCATTTTACAATGCGCTTGGTCGGGCGGATCCGGCAGCGATCCGGGTATTGGCAGGAAAAATTGTCTACGACGTGAAACAGGCAACCCTGCACGCAGCCCTTAGCGCCGAAGATGCCGAGGAACTGGTGAATGATGCCGTGATGATCACCATCACCAACATCCAAAACCAACGCTTTTTATATTCGGATTTTAGTCCGGTCGCATACGCAAAAGGCGTGGTGCGGAAGCTGGTTGCCAACAAGGTGCGTACCAAAAAACCAAGGCATGAGGCGCTGGAAGACTTCGAAATGACCTCAGATATTAACCCGGAGGCCTATCTGAACAACAAAGAACTGGAGCAATTGGTGGGTAAACTTTTGGGCAAACTGGAGGAAAACTGCCGGCAACTGCTCCGCTTGAAATACTTTGAAAATTTGCGCGACAAGGAGATCGTGGAGCAAAATCTGACGTCCTATTCCTCCACGACATCGCTCAAAAGCAAGCGAAATCAGTGTATGAACAAGCTGATTGAAATAGCAAAAGAAACTGGCCTGTTGGATGGTATTTGACTCAAAAACAGGCACAACATATAAGTTCAATGAATAATTTTGACATAGAATCTTACTTAGACGGACAGTTGAGTGACGACGAACTGAAAGTATTCCAACAGGAAATGCAGGAAAACCCTGCATTTGCCCGCGCGGTGGAACAGCAACGAATTATCAGCCAACATCTTCGTAACCAACTGCTTAGAGCGCATGTGACTGCCGTACTAAAGGAACGGCCACATACAGGCCCAGCTCGAAAATGGTGGCTGCTTGGAGGAACACTACTGCTTCTGTTGGTTGTGTTCCTTTTGGTGTTTCCGCAAACAAGGAAGGATACTCCGGTTCCCGGCGAGGCGAAACAGGAAATTCAACCCACATCTCCTGGAAACCCGGCGCCCGAAAATGTGCCGGGCAATCCGGCGCCGCCCCCCCAATCCCGGCCTTCACAGCCCATCGCAGCCAACCGGCCCTCGGGCTTGCGCGCGCCCGATTACCCGGCGCCAAACATTCGCGGACAACAGGACGGAAACTCCGCCTGGCAAAAAGCACTCGATCAACTTTGGTTCACGCAGTTCCCGCCGCAAAACACCCGTTTCAGCCCAGCCTTTTCCAACACCGCCCAATTGCTGACTACCCGGGATTTCCCCAATGCCTTCGTAGAACTTGAAACCCTGGAATTGCAAAACCCTGCGAATGACACCCTCCGACTGATGAAGGCTTATTGCCTGCTCGAAATGGGCGAAGGCGCCGAAGCGCTTCGTTACTTCAATCAATTGGAAGGCCGCCTACCTGCGTGGAAGACTTATGTGCAATGGCACCGGGCCTTGTCCCTGCTGGCCATCGGCGAACCTCAAAAAGCGCTTCCGGAGCTTCGAAAAATAGCAGACACGCCCGGACACCCATTCCAGAAGCAGAGTTTGCGTGCGCTGGAGGTTTTGAAATAATTAAACACCGATCCGATTGATGAAAAAAATTTTCATTTTCCTCTGCTCCATTTTCCCGGCCCTGCTTACCGCTCAAACCCCTGATTCCACCGCCATCAAACAGGTGGATAGCCTGGTGCAGGTTTCCCGTGCGCTCTCCGATCAGGGAGCATTCGATAAAGCCCTGGAAGTTAATACGGCCGCCGAAGCCATTGTTTTGGAAAAAATTGGGCGTGAATCGGCAAGCTATGGCAAAACCTGCCACAACCATGGCCGGGTGCTTCAAATTTCCAGAAACTTTGTGGAGGCTGAAAAATGGTACCTGGAAGCGATTGATATCCGGGGAAAAATTTTGGGCAAAGATCACCCTGACTATGGCTCTAGTCTGAACAACCTTGGGAATGTGTATCTCGTCACTGGCAAATACGATAAAGCTGAACCACTTTACCTCGCGGCATTGGGCATCCGCGAAAAAACAGTCGGCAAGGAGCATCCTGACTATGCTGGAATCGCAATAAACCTCGGAAGCGTGAACCTTCAAATGAATAGAATTAAAGAAGCTGAACCGTTCTTGTTGGAAGCCCAATATATTTTTGAAACCAAACTAAATGACCGAAATCATCCTTTTTATTGGAACTGCATGCGACTTCTAGCGGATTTATACAATAAAAAGGGTGAATACAAAAAATCTGAACAATTGCTACTTGAAATCAAAGGCCACGTAGAAAAAGAGTATGGGAAAGGGCATCTTTTATATGCACAAAGCCTGACAAATCTGGGACTTTTTTATTTGAGCCTCGGAAACTACGAAAGCGTTGAACCACTTTACCTCGAAGCACTTGCAATACAAGAAAATGTACTTGGCAAAAATAGCCCTGAACGTGCTAACACCCTAAACCTGCTGGGAATTTATTACAATTTGAATGGTAATACGCAAAAAGCGAAAGAAATTTTTCTTGAATCTAAATACATTAGAGAAAACACCGAGGGCAAGAATTTACGAGTTGAATATGCAGGGCTCCTCATAAATTTAGGTGAATTATACACAAACGAAGGTAATAAAGATAAAGAAGCTGAAGCGTTTTTGTTGGAAGCCAAAGATTTTTTTGAAGTCAAATTAAATAACCGAAATCATTCTTATTATGGGAACTGTCTGGTTGACCTTGCAAGGATATACGGGCAACAGGGCTACAATGAGAAGGCTGAGATGTTCTACCTGCAAGCCATTGACGCTCAAAAAAAATCGTTGGGTGAGGAGAATCCAGATTATGCCATGAAACTGTATAATCTGGGGGAGTTTTATCAGAATACAGGTCAATACGAAAAAGCCGAAACACTCCTGCTCGAGGCCCGAAATATCTGGGCAAAAACACTCGGCACGGAGCATCCAAACTATGAAATGAGCCTTAATCTTTTGGGACTCCTTTATGAAAGACTCAAAAAATATTCGTTATCGCAACCTTTATTGGCAGAGGGGGCTGCCCTAGGGGCGGCGCGACTTGTAAAATCTAATGCCTACCTTTCAGAACGCGAGTTGGCCATTTACAAGAATGCTTATCAAAACAGTGCGATAACAATGGGTAATTGCCTCTTTACCCGCCCAAGGGTAGCTGGAGAGATTCAGGCTGGAATACTGCCTTCCGTTGCCTTTAACCAATCCCTTTTTTACAAAGGATTTCTGCTCAATGCCTCAGGCAGGCTTCACAACTTGGCTGACAATAATCCGGAAGTGGCGGAAATCAACAGTCGCTTCAAAAACTATCGCCGTCGACTTGCTGCCGAATACGTTAAACCCATTAATGAACGAATTGAGGTAGCTGCTCTGGAAGAAAAAGCAGATGCCGCCGAAAAAGAACTCGCCTCCCGAATTCTCGGAACCGGGTACGCCGAGGCCATCCGGCAGGTAAAATGGCAAGACGTGCAAGCAACCCTAAAGGCTGGCGAAGCTGCCATCGAGTTTGTGGATTTTAAGATTGACTTTCCTAAAAAGACGGACAGCATCATGTACGCTGCCCTGGTTTTGCTACCCTTGCCCGCCGTAGGTTTATCGAAGGAGGGCGGCGCCGAACAACCCCAGTTCATCCCGCTTTTCGAAGCCAAACAACTCGATACTCTGCTGAAACCCACTGGCAAACAAAAGGTGGATTGGGTGAATCAACTTTATGCAGAAACCGGTAATCCTCAAACATCACTGTACGAACTGCTTTGGAGGCCCCTTGAACCTGCGCTCGCAGGCGTGCAGACCATCTATTTCTCTCCCAGCGGCCAACTGCACCGGCTGAACCTGGGCGCCATCGCCATACCGCCTGTGCTTCGCGGTCCATCCGAAGCCACCACGCTCGGCGAACGTTACCGGCTCATCGAAGTGGGTAGCACCAGACAATTGGTAACAAGTAGCGGACAGCAGGCCCCATACAGTGGTAACGATGCTATGCTTTTCGGCGGCATCCAATACGAACTGGACACCACCGCCTTGGATCAGGCCAGGCCCGATCTGGAAAACAGTCCAGTTGCTTCGCGCAACAGAGGGCTGGACTTTGCCGGCACCGACTCAATGCTACGGGGCGGAAAGTGGAAATACCTTCCCTGGACCAAAGTGGAGGTAACGGCGCTGTACGGCATCCTTACCAAGGCTGGTATTAAGGCTACCATGCGAAAAGACTACGAGGCATCCGAAGAAGTATTCAAAAGCCAGGGCGTTGGCCAGCCCTCACCGCGCATCCTGCACTTAGCCACACATGGTTTTTTCTTTCCGGACCCTAAAACGGCGGACGGTGGACGGTGGACGGTGGACGGGCACGAGCCGGTGTTTAAAATGTCGGACCATCCGATGATCCGCTCCGGACTGCTGCTGGCAGGCAGCAACTACGCCTGGGAGAAAGGAAAGCCCTTCAAACCCGGGGCGGAAGACGGCATCCTGACGGCCTACGAGATCAGCCAGATGGATCTGTCGCACACTGAACTGGTCGTCTTGTCGGCCTGCGAGACCGGCCTGGGCGATATCCAGGGCAATGAAGGCGTGTATGGCCTGCAACGCGCCTTCAAAATTGCCGGAGCGAAATACCTCATCATGTCCTTGTGGCAGGTGCCTGATTTTCAGACGCAGCAACTGATGTCTGCTTTCTACCGCAACTGGCTGCAGGATAAGATGAGCATTCCGGATGCTTTCCGCGCGGCGCAACAAGCCATGCAGCTGAAATTTAAAGATCCGTTCTTCTGGGCGGGTTTTGTGCTGGTGGAGTAAATAGAAGCGGTAAAACGTTTCCCGATCACATAACCCCGGCTATTGACCGGCAAAAGATGAACCGTTTCGCAAGAGGCGGTTCATTTTTTTTCCGCAGTTGGCGTCCTCGCCAACTGCAACGGCAGCGTGAGTACCCAAGTCCAATCACTCATTCCACTGCTTCTTGTTGGCGAGGACGCCAACAAGGGCGAAAAAGATTCTCCCGGACTTAATGGAAGGTTATAGTTTTCAAAAGCAATCAGTGCAGGCTTTCTGGCTTTACTTTTTGAAGTCTTTTTGGCTTGCCCTGGTCCCGCTTCAACCCGAATTATTTTTACATAATCAAGGGTCTTGAGGAATTGGACCATCAAGGCATAACGTTGTTCGTCTATTTCAAGCAGAATCTGTTGCATATTGTAGAGATAGCGTGTTTCATACGCTTTTGATACACAAAGATAAGAGATTTGAGTACATACGCAAAAGAGGCAATCTGCCGTCCGCCGCGCCATCATTTAAACCGCTTCATTTTCAAGAATTTCCGAATCTATCTCCGCTTTATTCCCCCGTTTATACGCCCAGGCATTGGTCAAATCTTCCGCCCGAAGCGAAGGAAAAGACATCAGCAACTGGGCTTCTGTGGCGCCGTTTTGTTGCGCTTCCACCAA
>JBAXTB010000286.1:0-7498 GCA_037130425.1 Bacteroidota bacterium | reverse complement strand
CAGGATTTTTAAAATGCTCACATGGGTGCAAAATCCTGCAAATCCTAAAATCCCGCAAATCCTGATTCTGACGACAAAAGAACACCCATTCCATGATTCCTCATCGAATGGGCGCTCATATAACCCCTCAAAAAAACGCAGCCTTTACAGCATTGTTTCAATGATATTCTCTTCTGTGATACCTTCTGCTTCTGCCTTGTAGTTGCGCACAATACGGTGGCGCAGCACGAGGTTGGCAATGGCTTTTACGTCTTCAATGTCCGGCGCGTATTTGCCGCGGATGGCCGCATGGCATTTGGCGCCCAGCACCAAGTACTGGCTCGCGCGCGGACCAGCGCCCCAGGTCAGGTAGTTACCGGCTTCCTTCGTGGCGCGCGGTGTTCCCGGACGCGTTTTTGACACCAGACCCACCGCGTATTCCAGCAGGTTTTCCGTTACGGGAATTTTGCGGATAAGTCCTTGGTATTCAAGAATTTGTTCGCTGCTCAGGATATGCTTCAACTGCACGGTACGGGACGACGTGGTATTTTTTACCACTTCCACTTCCTGCTCGTAGGTCGGGTAGGTGAGCGGAATATTCAGCATGAAACGGTCAAGCTGGGCTTCCGGCAGCGGGTAGGTACCTTCTTGTTCGATCGGGTTTTGCGTGGCCAAAACGAAGAAAGGCGCAGGTAGCGCGTGACGCACCCCGTTTACCGTTACGGAGCGCTCCTGCATGGCTTCCAGCAAGGCAGCCTGCGTTTTGGGCGGCGTCCGGTTGATCTCGTCGGCTAATACGATATTGGCGAATACAGGGCCGCGGGCAAAGCGGAACTTGCGGTCTTCATCTAAGATTTCCGAACCGGTAATGTCAGAAGGCATCAGGTCGGGCGTAAACTGAATCCGTTTGAAATCCAGGTCGAGCACCTCTGCGATGGTACTTACAAGCAGGGTTTTCGCGAGGCCCGGCACACCCACCAACAGCGAGTGGCCGTTGGAAAACAAGGAAATAATCACAGCGCGAACGACATCATCCTGCCCTACGATCACTTTCCCGATTTCTGCAGAAAGGTCTTGATAAGCCTGAGCAAGCGCATCTACCGCTTCTTTATCCGATTTAAAATTTGACATGATTGTTATGGTTGGTATAGTTATGCGGTTTTTACTGTTCGTGGAGTGCAAAAGTAGTGATTCGGTTCATTCCCGGCAGGTTGTTACTGTAATTAACCGGTCATTTACAACAATTAATCGTCCAATTACTTCCCTGAGCCTGCCGGCGTTTCGCGGGTACCGTATTTTTTTGCCCATTCGAACATTTCAGCCAGCACATCCAGCACGCTTTCGCGGGCGCGGTAGCCGTGGCTTTCAAAAGGCAGCAGCACCAAACGCGCGGTACCACCGTTGCCTTTAATGGCCTGAAACAAGCGCTCCGACTGCATGGTAAACGTTCCGGGGTTGTTATCGGCTTCCCCGTGGATCATCAGCAAGGGCGTTTTGATCTTGTCGGCATAAGCAAACGGCGAAAGGTTCATGTATATTTCCTTGGCTTCCCAAAATGAGCGGCGTTCGCTCTGAAACCCGAACGGTGTGAGCGTGCGGTTGTACGCGCCTGAGCGCGCGATGCCGAATGCATAGTCGTTGGAATGTGCCAGCAAATTGGCCGTCATAAAGGCGCCGTAAGAGTGTCCGCCCACGCCCACGCGGTTCCGGTCGATGATGCCCAAAGAATCCAGATGGTCGATGGCGGCGCGTCCGGAACTGGTGATTTGTTCAATGAAGGTATTGTTCATCGTTTCCGGGTCGCCGACAACGGGCATAGTGGCATCCATCAGCACGGCGTAACCCTGGGTTACAAAAAACAAGGGCGAATCGTTGCGGTAATACGTAAAGGTATTGTCGGAGCCGCGCACCTGGCCGGCCGTGGAAGCGTCCGAGTATTCAAGCGGATACGCCCAGATAAACAGGGGCACGCGCTGGCCTTTTTTATAATCCAAAGGCAAATAAAGGGTGCCGTTGAGCGGAACGCCGTCCTTGCGTTTGTACTGCACGAGTTGTTTTTGAATACCGGTAAGTTGCGGTGCCGGATCTTTAAAATCGGTCAATTGCTGCTTGTCCTGCTTGGTTAAATTGCGCAGGAAAAAATTGGGCGGCGTGGTTTTATCCTGATAACGGGTAATGATGCGCGTGCGGTCGTTTCCGGCAAATGCGATAAACTCTTCATACGATTTTTGTGCGCAGATGAAAAGCGTTTCGCGCTCTCTCGTTTTCAAATTATACCGATCAAGGCGTGGAAACTGGCCTTTCGGCGTGGCGCCGTTGCTGTTGAAATAAATCCAGCTACTGTCTTGCGCCAATACATAATCGCCGTTTGGCAGGCGGTCGTACACCGGGTCGCCGGGTGTGTTGTAATCGTCGTTGGCGCTCAAATCGAACAAGGTGTCCTTTGCGGCAGGGCTGTTCAAATTCAATTTGTAGGAAGTAACCCAGCGACGGTCGCGGTCGAACTCACTCAGCATGGTTAAGTCCTTATCTTTCATCCACTCGAATCCGGTGCAACGGTACTGGGTTTTGAGCAATTCTTTGGCGTCGCCGACAAATGGCGCCTCCAAGGCCATTGCTTTGTCCCGGAAATCAGCCTTGCGTTTGGGGTCGCCGCCGTCCAAAGCCTCAATCCAAACTAAACGAGCGTTGTAAAGCGGCTGCCACTCAAATTCGCGTGGGCCGGACACTACACCCTGACGCGGAATTTCATCCGTCACCGGGTTCTCTACGATGCTGCGCACCATTTTTCCGGTTTTGTCCCAGATTTCGGTTTTACGGGCAAAATTGTAATACTCAACCCGGTAGGAAAAAGGACGGTGCAAGGTGGTAACCAGCAAATATTGTTCGTCGGGCGACCAGGTATTGCTCATGTACAGGCCCGGAGCGCCGAGATTTTGGGTCGAGCCGGTTGCAGAAGATACGATAGCCAATTGGCTGGCAGCATAATATTCAAACAATTTTGCGTCGTTTTCATTGCGCAGCAAGTCTTGATAAGTCATTACCTGCGAGCGTTTTCCGGCGGTTTCATCTACCGTAGGCCCAGTAGGCGTAGCGGCGATAAGCGGTGCCGGGCCGCGGCCGGTCGGAACCAGACGTACCAATATCTGGTCGCTGTTTTCGAGCCAGCGCACCGGAGCGCCGAGGATGTCATTCACATAAAAATCGCCTACGCGTTTGGACTTTCCGGTTTTGGCGTCGGCTACCCAAAGTTGTACGCCTTTATCAGTATCAAGCAAAAAAGCGACTTTTTTGCCGTCGGGCGACCAATATGCGGCATTCAGGTGGCCGGTAGTCGGGATTTCAAGGGTTGTTTTTTTATTATCCGTTAAGGACAAAACGCTCAATCCGGTGTATTCCGTGATGCGCTGTTTGGCGTTCAAATCCGGGTTGATGCGCAAACCGGCTAATTTCAAAAAAGGCTGGGCCAGCACCGCAATGCTCGGATTGGGGTTATAGTCGATCAACAACATGGCGTCCCGCGTGGGGTTGATGGCCACATTTGGCGTCGGTTTGGCTTCTACAATACGCACCACATCATCGGATGGGCGCTTGTAGGTCGATTGGGCCTCGAGTTGGGCAGCAAGAGAAAAAACTGCCATCAGCAATAGCGTTTTTGTGCGCATGGGAAAAAACAGTAACGGATTTGAGCAATATGTCCGAAAAGCCGCGCAAAGGTAGCGCTTTTTAACAGGGATTGGTCAGTTTTGAGCGATTTGAATGCTTGTTTGTTCGTTTGGCATATTGTTAGGCGCCAATTAGTTTCAGCCAAAGGGGTAAATTATAATACGTCGTCACGCGGCTGATTTTTCCGTTGCGGATTTCAAGGAAAGCGCCGGCCGGTAAAACATAGTGTTGGCCGGTGGCAGGCGGTAAATCGCTGTCGGTTGTTTTATAAATGCCGTTTACTGTGAACTCGCAGGCAACCCGATTTCCGGCTTCATTTATCATAAAAACCATATCGGTCAAGGTTTCTTCATAACAATTGTCCATGTGGGCAAGGAAAGACCGGAAATGATCCAGTCCGGTATAACTGTCGCCCTGATTGGCATCGTGGCGCACTTCAGGATCGAGTAAGGCAAGCATACCCGCCCAGTCGCGGCGGTTAAAAGCGGCGTAATAATGTTGTACCGTTTCAAGAGCAGTCATTGTATGTTGTGTTTACCGGTTTGAAAATGATGTTCGGGCGGAGCAGAAAACGAATCAACTGCAAAAAAGGTTGCAAGTTAAGGAACATTGTAAATCGGTATTCAAGAGCTTGGAGAATTGTGGGACTTGCGCGGCAACACTATTTTCGATATCTTTGACTAAATAACCGATGAATGGCAAGAAATAATCGCCCAATAAACCATTTCAGAAACCTGACTTTTTAAAAAACTTGGTAAACGCGCCTTCGGGGGCTATAATTAACTTTAGGGTATAAAATCCGTTTTTTTTAACCAAATCACTTTCTAAATCAGACCCGTATGGCAAAGGAAAAACTTACACTGAGCGAACTCAAAGTACAAAGCTTTGTGACTACCCTTGAATCTGCTCAAATGAACCAAGTCAGAGGCGGCTACATGGTCGTCAGAGGCCGTCGGTTTGCGTACAATACTCGTTGGACTTTTATCGACACGCGTTCGAACAGCGAGATTATTGGCGCAGGATCGGTACCCGGTAATGGCGGTTAGGATTCGGGTAATGTCATTGACTTAAGGATTTTAAAGCCCTGAAAGGGCGAAATCATCAAGGCAGGGTAACACCCTGCTGTTCGAAGCAACGCGAGATCTAAGCCCTGAAAGGGCGAAATCAACCTCCGCTGCGTGGGATTCCGCTCTTTCAAGGCTTCTCAAAACCTTGGCCATTTTAAATTGGGCGTTGCCCAATTCTATCGATTTCGCCCTTTCAGGGCTTTAAAATCCTTAAGTCAATGACATTGTATGTAGTTGAATATCAATCCCTTAACGCGTTTTCCCGCTCAAATTTCTCTTTCACTACCGCCGCAAACGGCTTTCCTTGTATCTTGCTTTCCAACCAGGCTTCCAGATCCATCACCTGCAACAGCGCATTAACCGCCGGCCGCAAGGTTTCACTTTGAAAATCTGCTTTGACCTTCAAAAAAGCACCTAAACGTGTGCGCGCATCGGGCAAACGCATGAGTTCCGACATAAACTGAATAATGCGCCGCTCCAGGTCGTACAAACGGTTTTTCTTTTGCATAAAACGCGTAGTTGAACGCAATAAAGACTCCAACAACACAATATTGCCCATTTCATAATGCACAATTAATGACATAATTCGGGCGATACATTGCAAATCTTCCCGTTCCACGGTGCGCGAATGGCAGAACCACTGGTTTAAATAATCGAGCGCCGCGTCATAATCGCCGCAGCCAAAACTGATATAACAATAGTTTCCCAAAAAACCTGCCGTTTCATAATCCCGCTGGTTAAACGCCATTGCTTCTTGCTGGCAACGCTGCATTTCGCGGCGCGCTTCTTCAAATTCGCCGGTAAAATTGTACAACGCAAAAATATTGGAATAATACTGGCGGTGCTTTTTGTGTCGATCATCCTCCGTAATCGGCTCAACTTCAAGCATTTTTTGCAAATAAAACCGCACTTCATCGTATTTTCGAAGCAAACCACAAGAGAGTATCAAATTGCTAAGACCCGCGATATAGTCAGACAAGTTTTCACGTAAAAAATGCGGCTGCGATTCGAGCAGGTTGATAAGCGTTTTGCCGGTTTCATAAAACGCGTCGTATTCAAGGGCTGCGTAATGGTATAAATTAAGGGTTCGATAGTAGTAAATACGCGCTTTGTGCGAGGTCGCCGCGTCCGGGCTATCAAAAAGTGCGGGATCAAGCATGTTGCGCAAATGCGCGATGCGATCCTTGCCTCTGTGTTGCGCCTCTTTTTTAATGGCTGCATACATTTGAAAAAACACTTTGCGATAGGCCGCGATATTTTGCAGTTGTTTCAGCGCATGGTCTTCTTCAAACTGCAACTGTTCCAATTGTTTATACAAAAAATCTACATCCATGCGGGTGTAGGCCAATTGCTTTTGCCACCTGAAAATTTCGAGCAAGTGGGTAAAACATTCGTATTGCCGCGCCACTTTAACGGCTTTTTGCAGTTGTTCCCGGCAATCGTCGTAATGCCCGCGCTTGTACAGCACCGATAAACCTTGCAACAGTTGATTTAAGCGGTAGTCGACGGATTGTTGTTCGTCAAAGGCTTGCAGGCATTTCAGGATCAAATCATACAGGTAAGACTTTAATTCCGAATATTTTTTGCTTTCAATCGGCTGATCGCGGTAGATTTTTTGCCGTAAAGATGCTTCGTCAAATACATGAGTGGCCTCCACGGCCTCAAACAATTGCAGGTATTTGCTTTCCCGATCCGTTTTTCCGCGCACGAAAATACGAAAATAGCGCTTCTCCGCCGGTGTGAGCGACTGGATCAATCGGAACAATTTATCGGAAGGAGTTTTGGCCATAATAGATTTGAAGGCCCAAAATTGTCGGTTTTTTAACAGAACCCCAAAATTATTATTAGCCCCGGAAACCTGACTTATTGCTAAAAGTTGGATTGCCGGGGCGTACCCCTGCCGGTACCTTTGTTTCATCAATCACGCAAAAAATCATCAACACCTTTTAAATTTTGAAACATGATGAATGCAATTTCAATTCAACGTCGCCCTGCCTTTACAGCGCCCCGCTCCGGCGCCCTCGCCGTCTCCATCGGCCCGGAAGTACAACAGGAACCTAAAGCGCAGGCGAATTCTAAAGGCGGCAAAATCATGCTTCCTACGATGGAAGGTTTGTGTTTTGAAAAAGTAAAACATATCGCCTACTTAGAAGCCAGCGGCAACTATACCGTGTTGCATTTCACCGATGCCCGCCAGGTATTGGTATGCAAAACCCTGCGCGAAGTGGAGCAAATGCTGCCTGAAGATTTGTTTGCCCGTATCCATCGTTCGCATACGATCCAGTTGCGGCATATTAAAAAATACGTGCGTGGCAAAGGCGGTTATGTGGTGCTGCAAAACGGCGTCACGCTCACCGTTTCGTCCGGACAAAAAGATATATTTCTGGAAGCGCTGCGCCAGTATTTCGGTTAATAGCCATGAAAACAACACATATCCCGGAGTAACGGGAGCACATTACTTACAATCTACGGCTCAAAAGTTTTAAAATGATTTATTTATTAAGATAAAAGACTAAATTTCAATTAGTTATGAAAAAAAGATATAAAAACATCCGTTATGTACCCCAGTCCCTGTTCCCCAAAAACAGAGGGCCCTGTATAATGCCATTAAACACCCGTTAATGCCCCCGGGGTTGTGTCAGGGATTCAAATTTCTTTCACAACCCCGCCCCAAAGGCCACACACAAATAAACACAGTAAGGGTTTGGTTTGGCGCCGGGCGTGGAAAGACACGTCCGGCGTTATTTTTTCCGCTTGCGAGGGAATGGGACGCAGATGACGCAGAC
>JBAXTB010000285.1:0-7522 GCA_037130425.1 Bacteroidota bacterium | reverse complement strand
ACTTGACAATGAAATATCAACTCTGCTTCCTCTGTCTAACGCTGTTGCAACTCGGCGTTTCGGCCCAGAAAACGACCACCATTCCCATCGAAACCCGGGATTTCGCGCTGGTATTGCAAACCGATAAGGACAACCGCCTCGGTACCATTTATTTCGGTAAAAAACTGTCGAACGCGACCGAGTACGAAAGCATTCTGACCCAGGAACGCCGCATCGACAACAACGCGGGCATTTACAATTCCGCCTACACGCCAAGCGGCTCCTGGAACATGGTGGAACCCGCGCTGCGCATCACACACGGCGACGGCCACCAGTCGACCGAACTGAAATACGTGAGCCACCGGAGCGAAAAAGTAAGCGCGGGCGTCAGTTTGACCACTGTGTTGCTGCGCGATCCCGTGTACGGAACAGAGGTAAATTTGTTTTACAAAACATACATCGACCAGAATGTTTTTGAACAATGGACAAGCATCAAAAACCTTGAAAAACAAGCCGTTTTGCTTGAAAAATACGCGTCGGCGAACCTGTATTTTAATGCAAACGACTACTGGCTGCGGCATTACCACGGGGTTTGGGGACGGGAAATGAAGCCCGAAATCACGCGTTTGCCCTTTGGGATTCACACGCTCGACAGCAAACTCGGCGCGCGGGCGGACCTGTTTCAGCCACCCACTTTTATGCTCTCGTTTGACCAACAGGCTACCGAAACCTCCGGCAAAGTGCTGCTGGCAAACTTAGGCTGGACCGGCAATTTTAAAATTGATTTTGAAAAAGACAGTTACAACGGCCTGCGCCTGATTGCCGGCATAAACCCGGCGGCTTCGGAGTACCAATTGGCTGCGGGCCAGGAGTTCAAAACGCCCTCCCTGATTTATTGCTACTCCGAAAACGGCGTGGGCGAGGCAAGCCGCAACATGACTCGTTGGGCGCGCAATTACCGCCTCATGGACGGCAACGGTCAGCGCCTGACCCTGCTGAACAACTGGGAAGCCACGTATTTCGATTTTGACGAGAACAAACTCGTGGGATTGTTTGGCGGCGCCAAGAAATTGGGCGTGGATATGTTTTTGCTCGATGACGGCTGGTTTGCCAACAAATACCCCCGCAACGACGATTTTGCCGGCCTCGGCGATTGGCAGGAGAACAAGAAAAAACTGCCCAGCGGCGTCGGCTACCTCGTGCGGGAGGCGACCAAAGCGGGCGTTAAATTCGGGATTTGGGTAGAACCGGAAATGGTCAATCCCAAGAGCGAGTTGTACGAAAAACACTTAGATTGGGTGATCCGCGAACCAGAGCGGCCGGAGCATTATTTCCGCAACCAGTTGGTGCTCGATTTGTCGAATCCCGAAGTACAAGACCATGTTTTTGGCGTTTTGGACAACCTTTTTACCAAAAATCCGGAAATTGCCTACATTAAATGGGATTGTAACGCCGTGATTTACAACGCGTTTTCCCCTTATTTGGAGCGCAAAAAACTACCGCAAACGCAGTTGTACGTTGATTATGTCAAAGGTCTGTACACCGTGCTCGAACGTTTACGCGCCAAGTACCCGAAAGTGCCCATGATGCTCTGTTCCGGCGGCGGCGGCCGGGTGGATTATGAAGCCCTAAAATACTTCACCGAGTTCTGGCCGTCCGACAATACCGATCCGCTCGAACGCGTGTTTATCCAGTGGGAATACTCTTATTTTTACCCTGCCATCGCCACCTGCAACCACATCACTGACTGGAGCAAGGTGGGCATCAAATACCGCACTGATGTGGCTATGATGGGCAAAATGGGTTTTGATATTGTGGTCGACAAACTCCAGCCCGAAGAGTTAAGTTTTTGTCAGGATGCCGTAAAAAACTACAAATCCATCAGCGATGTGGTGTGGCACGGCGATCTTTACCGCATCAGCGACCCGTGGGAGCGCCCGTACGCGAGCGTGATGATGGTAGATGAAAAAAAGGAACGGGCCGTGTCGTTTAACTACGTGGTTACCAACCGTTTCGAGTTTTCGTACTCCATTGCGCCCATCAAATTTGCGGGCCTTGACCCGGCCAAAAAATACCGAATCAAAGAATTGAATGTTTACCCCGGAACCACCTCAACCATCGACGCGGCGGCCGTATATTCGGGCGAATATCTGATGAACGTCGGTTTTAACCCCGATATGAACCTGAAACGTACCAGCGTGATTTTAGAAATAAATGCAGTGAAATGACCAAGGAATTAAACGCATCCCCGCACCGTCGCTACAACCCGCTCACCGATAGTTGGGTGCTTGTTTCGCCCCACCGCGCGCAACGTCCCTGGCAGGGCCAAGTGGAAAAACTGCCCGCCGACACACGTCCGGCGCACGACCCGAATTGTTACCTCTGTGCGGGCAATGTGCGGGCAAATGGCGCACAAACACCTGATTATGAGGATGTTTTTGTGTTTGATAATGACTTTGCGGCGTTGTTGCCCCCCCTGGCCCCCCCTGAAGGGGGGGAGGCTTCGGGATTGGCCCTTTCGAGTGACCAATTGATTAGTGACTCGCAAAGTTTAGATACTTACGCAGATCATGTACTAATTCCCCACGAAATCAATTCGACTGATCCCCTTGAAGGATCAAACCCGAAGCCCTCCCCCCCTTCAGGGGGGCCCGGGGGGGGCTTGAGCGCGCACGAGACACTCTTCATCGCTCGTCCCGAACACGGCATCGCCCGTGTCATCTGTTTCTCCCCGCGACACGACCTGACCATGGCCCAAATGGAAACCGCCGACATCCGCAAAGTGGTAGACGCCTGGGTGGACGAATACCGCACGCTCGGCGCCAAATCGTTTATCAATTACGTTCAGATATTTGAAAACAAAGGCGCCATTATGGGCTGCTCTAACCCGCACCCGCACGGACAAATCTGGGCGCAGGAAAGCGTGCCCGACGAGCCGATGAAAAAGCAAATAGCGCAGTTAAAATACTGGGGAACAAACAATTCTTCCTTGCTTTTGGACTATATCAAGGAGGAATTGGTGCTAAATGAGCGCATTTTGTTTGAAAACGAGCATTTTGTAACCCTCGTGCCGTTCTGGGCTGTTTGGCCTTTTGAAGCGATGATTGTGCCCAAACGCCATCTGCCGCGCATTACCGACATGACCGATGAGGAACGTACCGGTTTGGCCGATGCCTATCGCCGATTGACTGCGTTGTACGACCGCCTTTTTGATACCTCCTTCCCGTATTCGTCCGGCATCCACCAGGCGCCGACGGATGGGGAACCGCATGAGGAATGGCATTTTCACTTTGTGTTTTACCCGCCGCTGCTGCGTTCGGCGACGGTGAAAAAATTCATGGTAGGTTATGAAATGCTGGCCAATCCGCAGCGGGATATTACGCCGGAAAAAGCGGCCGAGATGCTGCGGGGTTTGCTGGACGCGTAGCATTTTTACCCAAAGGGCGCGCACAAGCCTGATTCCAGCACAAAAAAAGTATTCGTACCTTCGTCGGTATTTAATAGACTTGTTGCGGTAGGAAGTAAAACGGCAAAACGCGTTATTTTCTACTTTCCACCCCAACAAGTCTAATAAGCAGGCATACATGCGCGATCTTTTTGAGAAAATACACGAATTACAGGAAATACCGAGTTTTTCGAAAAACGACCAACTGGTACAAGGCGTCATCAATGCGATTGACGAAAAATTGCTTAGCCGCGGCAGTCCTTTGCCCTCGGTGAACAAAATGATTAAGGAATTCGGGTTTGCGCGGGAAACCATCGTGAAAGCATACCGGGAACTGAAAGAGCGCGGCATCATCGAGGCGCACAACCGTTTGGGCTATTATGTGGCCAACGAAGACACCGGGCAAAAACTGAAAGTCGCCTTGATGATGTTTGCGTACGACACCTTTCAGGAGATATTTTTCAACAGTTTTCGCAAAACGCTGGGCGATAAAGTGCAGTTGGATGTGTTTTTTCACCACAGCAACATAGAGGTTTTTGAAACCATCCTGGGGCATATCAAAGGGCGTTACGGCATGTACGTCATTTCGCCGATTCCGCATCCGAAAACAGCCGGTTTGTTGCAGCAAATTCCCATGAATAAGTTCCTCATGTTCGACCGATTCGAACCGATGGAAGGCGATTTTAATTACGTCACCCAGGAATTTGAAGACACAAGTTACCGGTCGTTTTGCGAGGCAGCGGAAAGCATAAAACGTTTTGACGAATTTATCTTTTTTTACCACCCGGCTTCCATCATTCCGATTGAAATTTTGCGGGCGTTTAAAAAGTTCTTACGCGATTTTAACATCAAAGGCGAGGCGCGGGCAGGTTACGAACCGGGTTCGATAGAAAAAGGAAAAGTGTATTTTACGCTTGATAACGGAGAACTTTTTTCTATGATAAAAGACTGTAAATCAAAGGGTTTGGTCATTGGAAAAGATGTGGGCCTGCTTTCCCACAACGACGAGCCGGTAAAGGAAATCGTAGGCGACGGCATCACAACCTACTCCACGGATTTCGCCTTGATGGGCAAAAAAGCGGCGCATTTTGTGCTCACCCGCGAAAAAATTCAAGAGATTATTCCGACGGTTTTAATCAAACGAAACTCGTTGTAGTCGCAGCGCATTCTGACTTATGGCATTGCATCCGCTTGTTTGGTTTTTGTTTATCACGACCCTCGTTGCCCTGTTTTCATGGCGAAAAATGGGTCGGTCGGACAAAAACGAAACCGCAGCGGCGCATTTTCTCGGCAACCGGAGTTTCGGCTTCGTGATGGTGGGCGGCCTGCTGTTTTTGACAAACGTAAACGGGGTGCAGTTTGTAGGGGAAAACGAATCGGTGTACCTCAACAACATGAGCGTCATGGCCTGGGGCATTACTTCGGTACCGGCCATGATTTTGGTCGCCGAGTTTTTTATGCCCATTTACCTCCGCAGCCGTGTGGTAACTACGCCCGATTTTCTGGAACAACGCTACGATGCCTCCACCAAACGGACCGTTTCCATCATATTTTTGCTGAGTTACTTGGTGAACATGCTACCGTCGGTCTTGTACGGCGGCGCGGTGGTTTTTAACGGACTTTTCCACCTTTCCGACATCACCGGCCTTGGAAACCACGCGGTTTTGTGGTTAATTATCTGGGCAATCGGCATCATCGGCAGTTTTTACACCATTATCGGCGGCATTCGGGTGGTTGCCGTTTCGGATGTTTTGCTGGGCAGCAGTTTGTTTATCGCCGGTTTGTGCGTGCCGTTTTTCGGGTTAAAATACTTAGGCGGCGGCAGTTTTTCAGCCGGTTTGGCTACCGTACTAAGTTCCAAAACAGAGCACCTGAACGCCATCGGATCAGCCACGGATGCGGTGCCGTTCAGCACCCTTTTTACGGGTATGTTGCTGGTCAATTTGTATTATTGGGGCACCGAGCAATACATTGTGCAACGCACCTTGGTTTCTAAAAACTTAGCCGAAAGTCAAAAAGGCTTGGCTTTGGCGGCCGTCGGGAAATTGATTTCGCCTTTGATGCTGAACATTCCCGGCATCATCGGCGTGCATTTATACGCGACCTTAGGCAACAGCGCCGAGGTGTTCCCGCGTTTAGCCGCCGACGTGCTGCCCCCGGCCCTCACGGGTTTGATTGCCGCCGTGATTTTGGGCGCTACTGTCACGGGTTTTAATGCGGGTTTGAGCAGCGTGAGTACCTTATTCGTCATGAATTTGTACAAACCGTTTAAGGAAAAACGCGGCGCCTCTCCCGACGACCGCTCCCTGATCCGCATCGGGAAACGATTTCAGATATTTGCGGCCTTGTGCGGTATGTCCATCGCGCCTTTTATCGCCTTTGCCGACCATGGGTTTTACAGTTGGCTGCAAAAAGTGGGCGGGGCCTTCAGCGTGCCCATTTTCACCGTGCTGTTTATCGGATTTGTGACGCGGCGCGTGCCGCCCATTGCCGCCAAAATCGGGTTGGTTTTTTTCGTGAGCGCCTACCTATTTACGCAGGTAATTTGGGACACCGGGCTGCATTTTTTACATGTTTTAGCCATTCTTTTTGTCATCACCACCGCGCTTATGCTGCTTATTGGTCGGTTTTGGCCTTTGGAAACGCCCTGGCAACAAATCGACCGCAGCGTGGTGGATATTCAGCCCTGGCGCGGCAGATGGTTGGTTTACGGGTTGTTGCTGGCGGCGACGGTGGGGGTGTATGTGGTGTTTTCGGGTTGGGGGCTGCTGTATTGAGTGGCATTTTTAGCAAAAACGTAAAAAAAGCGAAATCAGGCAATTGTTTTTTAGAAATAATCCCGTAATTTGCGGAATATTTTCAAAAAATTAAACAATTCGCCGTGCTGCTTGAGTTTTCAGTTTCTAATTTTCGTTCCATAAAACAGGAACAAACCATTTCGATGGTTGCCGAGGCTACAAAAAGCAAACCCCGGAATGTTTTTGAGGCCCGCCTTGCCAAAAACGGTACGGTACGGTTGCTCAATGCGGCTGTTATTTATGGCCCGAATGCTTCCGGTAAAAGCAACGTAATAAAAGCCCTGTTTTCTCTGAGTAAATTGGTTACACTTTCAGATGGTTTTAAAATTGACAGCGACATCCCCTGTTACGAACCGTTTTTGCTTGATCTTGGGTCAAAAGAACGACCAACGCGATTTGAGTTGAGTTTTATTGGCAAAGACGAGGTTAAGTATATCTATACAGTCGAATTCGGGCGAAAAGAGGTTTTTGTTGAAACCCTTGATTTTTATCCAAAAGGGCAACAAAATCGACTTTTTAGCAGGCAACGAACCGATGAAGGCTTTCATGAATTAGTGCCTGGCGGAGATTTGAAAAAAACTGGTTTGGTTAAACGCGTTTTAAAAAACCAGCTCTTATTGTCGCGTTATGGTACGGAACCGCATGAACAACTGAATGATGTTTATCGTTTTTTTCAGGAAACAGAGGTTGTTGCAAATAGTAGCACTCAAGTAGATCAATTAGTGGATGATTTGGGCCGAAAAATCATACAACCTCGATATGAATCTTTAAAAAAATCAATTGAAAGCCTTGTTAACGCTGCAGACACTAAAATAGCCGGGATTTCAGTAACTGATGTAAAAGCGTTGAATGATGTAGCGCAGACTCAAATATTTACCAGGCGATCCATATTTGAAGATGGAAAGAAAATTGACGAAATTGAGTTCGATTTGAAAAAAGGCGACTCTATTGGCACGCGTACCCTCGTTGCACTTGGCGGCTTGATTTATGAAAAACTTCAAAATGGCGGTTTGGTGGTAATTGATGAACTGGATTCAAGTCTTCACCCCAAACTTACCCGTTATTTGGTCCAATTATTCAGTAATCCTGAAATCAATACTAAAAACGCGCAACTGATTTTTACAACCCATCAGCCTTTATTAATGGAAAAGGAAATGTTTCGTTCCGATCAAATCTGGTTTACAGACAAGAATGATTTTGGGGAAACGGAACTTTATTCGGCGCAGCATTTTGACGGCGTTCGGGAGGATATTCCTTTTGATAAATGGTATATGGCAGGGAAATTTGGAGCATTGCCAAA
>JBAXTB010000284.1:0-7561 GCA_037130425.1 Bacteroidota bacterium | reverse complement strand
GATTATATACGGGAAACCGGCGCGATGCAAACGAGCATCGCGCTTTTTTTTTGGGGTGGACGGGAGACGGTGGACGGTAGACGGTAGACGGGGTGCTTCGGGCTGGATTTTGGGGCATATTTAATCCCGAATCCCAGAAGCGGAGCACCCCGTCCACCGTCCACCGTCAACCGTCCACCGTCCACCGTCTCCCGTCCACCGTCTCTATTGCTCCCGCATGACCTTGAACACCCCGTTCGGCTGGATCACCGAGGCCTCCATAACCTTTCCTTTTTCGGGGATTGTAAATTCTATACTAAAACCGTTCAGGCCTTTGAATTTGAACTCCGTACCCTGGTAAGGTTCGAGCGTATAAACCGGCTGGCCGGGCACCGTGGCGTACAGGGTTTTGTTGCGCCGCTCGATGGTAATATTGAGTGCTTCTTTATTAAATGCATATTTGCCTGTAAGTCTGTCTAAAAATGCCGGATCTGAGAGGTTGGCGGAGGCGGCTTTGGTAAACACCACGTCGGCGGCTAAGGGATCGAGGCTGGCGCTGAATTGAAAGACGGAGCCGTTCAGGTCGGACTGGAAGTTGAGCATCAGGTCTGCGGCGAGGGTTTTGTCTGCGGCGTGGAATACATCGTAGTGCCAATGTTCCATCGTCAGGTCAAAGGCATTGAAGTGGATGCGGAGGTTTTTACCGTCTTTAGAAATGGTCGCCTTGCCATAACCCGGGTGTTCGTATTCGCCAACAAAAGCCTCCAGCGGGTGGCTGGGCTGGGTATCGGCAATTCTTTTGGGTTGCATTTTTTGCGCGTCCTTTTGCGCGTCCTCTTTTTTGTCGGCTGCAGCGTAGGCGAGGCTGTACCAGTCGGTGTAGCCAAGGTTGAGCACCAGGTCGGTGGCGTAATGCGCCAAGATAGATGGAAGGCCTGCTCCGTTAAGATTACTCAGGATCACCAGGCCGAAATCTTTTTCCGGGGCCATGTACACCAGCGCCGTGAACCCGTCGATATTGCCGCCGTGTTCCACAATTTCCACGCCTTTTTGGCGGTACACAAACCAGCCCATGGCATAAGAAGGGTCGGTAATTTCAGGCGATTGGGTACTTAAGCTTGCGGACATCAACATTTGGGGTGTGTGAAGGTGCTGGATTTCCACCTCGCTCACAATTTGCTGATCGCCGAATTTTCCCTTGTTTAAATGAAGTTTTACCCATTGCATCATGTCGGTCAGGGTAGAATTGATGCTGCCAGCCGGTCCTATGGCTTCGATGTTACGGTATTCTAAGCGGGTATTTACCTTGTCTTTCTGGTTGTAGCCGATGGCCGGTTCTTCGTAGTTTTTAAGGTCATTGATCGAACAATTGGAGTGCGTCATGCCGAGCGGCTGGAAAATATTGCTTTTGATAAAATCTTCCCAGCTTTGGTTGGAAAGCCGCTCGACCAAAATGCCGGCGGTCATAAACATCAGGTTGTTGTATTGCCAGGTGGTGCGAAAACTTTTATTGGGCGGCAGGTAGCGCAGGCGGTCGTATATGTCCTTGCGCGTGTAGGCGGAACCGTACCACATCATGTCGTGGCGGGGTAAACCCGAACGGTGGCAAACGAGGTCGGTGGCCGTCATTTCCTTAGTGGCGAAATCGTCGTAGAGTTTGAAATCGGGCAGGTAATTGAGGATGGGTTTTTCCCAATCGAGGGCGCCGCGGTCGGCGAGGATGGCCAAGCTAAGCGAGGTGAACGCTTTGCTGGAGGAGCCGATAGCAAACTGGGTATTCGGGGTAACTGGCAATTTTTTCTCAATATCGCGGTAACCGAATCCTTCTGACAGGAGTATTTGGCCGTCTTTTACAATTCCGAAAGCAAAACCGGGCATATTCCGCAGTTGCATCAAGGAATCGGAGAGTTTTTTAATGGTAGCGACGGCTTCTTGCAGGCGTTTTTCGGCAGCCAATTTTTCCAGCGCATCGGCGCGGGTGAGTTTCATGGGAAAGGACTGGCCGGATTGGGAAAACGTGCCTTCTATTTTTTGGCCGCTATCGTTGAATTCGCCGGCAAAGGAAGCGCCGCCGGGTACATCGGGCAGTTTAAACTGGATTTTTTTGCCGGTAATTTGCAAATCTCCAAGTTTTAGACCTTTTGCGTGTTGCAGCGGGATATCGAGGGCGCCGGTCCAGTTGGGTTTGTCGTATTTAAGTTGAACGGCGATTTCAAGTTTTATACCCGGCAGTTCGATGGCGCCGTTCCAGTCGCCGGCATAATCGGTTTGGGCTTGAAGTTGGGCGCCCAGAAGCAAAAACAGGGCAAAAAAGGCAGATAGGTAGGTGTTTTTTTTCATTCGTCGGATCGCGTTGTGTGATTGGACAAATGTGTAGGAAAAGGAGAAATAGTTGTTTTTTGTTCGACAGATCAGGGGAAATAATGGATTATGAAATAAAAAAGGCGATGACTTCCGTCAGCGCCCAATTTGTTACACCAAAAAAATTATATTCTACAAATGTGTGATCTTGCTCTTCGCTTGGTCATCCCCCCAGCCCCCTTCAAAGCAGGGTTGATTGGTTCTGCATTGAACATCCAACAAGAAGCGACGAACAAGGAACATCCAACAACGCTCGCTACAACTCATGGAACGTTATTACTCAAATTCAACCCATTATTCGCATAATTTAATATTTTATAATGCTGGATGTTCCTTGTTGGATGTTCCTTGCTGGATGTTCCTTGTTGGATGTTCCTTGTTCAACACAGAACCAATCAACCCTGCCTTCAAAGGGGGAGGTGCGCTCATTCCACCGGGAGATTTTCGCTTTTTGTTTTACGAAGATCACTGGTTAAGCATAATTATCTCCAAATCACCTTCCCGCTCGCAGCCACCTGTTTGCCGTCAATCACCTGAATGAAATACACCCCCGCCGGTAATTCGCCGCGTTGCAGTTCGGTTTTTCCTTGTTCAATGGTTTTGCACAGCACGGTTTTGCCATAGGTGTTCGTCAGCACAAGTTGTGTGGCGCCGGACAATTGTGCATTAGTCGAGACGGTCACGCGGTCGGAAGCGGGATTCGGGTAAATCGTGAGCAATTGAGCCGCCGAAGAAGGGTTGTTGTCGGTATTCAGTACGATTTCAAGGAAATTTTCCCCAATCGTGTGGAAGACCGTATTGGTAAGCACTACCGCATTTTGGTCGAAATAAATACCGGCGCGGTTTTCCAGCACGGTACCGAGCGGGATGTCTTTTTTCATTTGCACCGCAAACTGTACAAAACCGTTGGACGCATCCAAGTTCGCATTGGAATCGGGTAACGCGATCGGATCAAACTTGAAAATTAGTTCGCCCTTGCCTTTCAGTTCCCAGGTATAGGCGTGCGACGCGGCGCCCGGACGCACAGTGCTCGGATCAAGCCAGAACGGCAGCGTATCGCGCAACACCACACGGAACGCCGTGTCGGTACCGGTATTTTGGAAGTGCAGGAGGTACGTCAGCGGGGTGCCTGGTTCGATAAAGTGTTCATTATGAACGCCGCGCGGGTAGGCTTGTTTTTCATTTGGGTCATAAGAGCCAACAATTTCACGGCATACTTCGTCGCTGAACGGATTGCCGTTTTGATTGAGGAACTGGTTAATAAACCCGAAATGCCAACCTTGGCAGCCTTCTACGCCCGCACTCGCGTCGCCTGGAAGCGGGTGGTTCGGTTCCTGTTGGCTGGTAATGCGAATGGTGCCGCCGTTGGCTGGAACTTCAATATGACGCATACCTGCAAATCCAGCGGGCAATGTCCCCTGAAGCATTACTACGTCGTCGTCGATGATAACATAATCGAGTGCTTGCGTGGTGGGTATCGCGGTGGTATTTCTCAGGGAAAGGTGTACGGAATCGCCGGTGCAATTCGCATTCGCTTCGATGCAAGCGCCCGACCAGTTGGGCGATTGGATGCAAAATGAATCGGGGAACACATGGCCGTCCACACAGAGGGTCTGACCGATGCTGGTATTACAGTTTACCGCTGTTTTTAACAATACGGTTCCGCATTGCCCCGGCAGTACGTTGCCGACTTCGAAACGAACCGTTTGGCCGGTAACGATAGCCGGGATATCCGACCAATTAAACGTCATTTCAGTTGGGAGATAAACCTCCACGGCTACGTTTTCTGCCAATGCCGTACCATTATTACAATATTGGGCTGTGATCAAATTATTCGCATTGCATTTGCGTAATGGGTTCATGCCCAGGTCCAAAGTCATAATCGGGCAGTCGGCCAATTGCTGTACGGCAAGGCTCACCGGCAACGTATAGTTGTTTACATCGGCGGGCATGGTGGCGGTTACAGGCGGGCATGACAACCAAAGATAGGAAGGCGAAGTAGCCGAGACCACAACGGTGTAAGAAGGACCGCCGGGCAAATTACTCAGTTCAAAGTGGCCGCTTGCGTTGGTGGTGGCGTAATAGTCTTGGCCGCCGGTTGTCAATTTCACGATCCAGCCTGCGAGGCCGGTTTCGCCTGCATCGGCGGCACAGTTGCTATTTGCGTCAATGACCAGCGTTCCGGCTGCAGCGTTGGGATAAATCACCCCGTCGCCGTCCATTTTGATGAGCACGATGTTGTTTCCTTTGCCGCCGCCGAAAATAAATCCGCCGGGAATTTGTTCGCCGTTTAAAACCTGAATGGCGCCTTGTCCCCACAGCGTTTTTTCCCAGGCTAAGGTTCCGTCCGGGTTAATCCGGGCAAAAAAAGTATTCAGGTTGTTTTGATCGCCGTGAAACCCGGTAACGATACATCCGTTTTCGGGTGTTTCAAGCACGTAAGTGACTCTGATATTGGATTGGCCGATCAGGGTACTCAAATTTACGTTCCACAGTTCGGCGCCTGCGGCATCTAATTTGTGTAATTGGGGCGTGATGCCGCCGGTGCTGGTTGCCAAATAAGTGGATCCATCAGCGGCAGTTGCGCTTGGAGCATTGTTTACGCCCAGCCCGAATTCATAAGCCCACTGTACTGCGCCGATATCCGAAACTTTAACGGCCCAATTCGTTTGGGTGTTATCATAACCGATCAACATGACGCCATTGTCGATGGTGGGACGCATGATATAGGCATAAAAACGACCTTGGTTGGGAATATTGGGCGCAATTTCCTGTGTCCACAAAATTTGACCGGTCGGCGTCATTTTGATGAGAAAGGTTTTTACGTCCGGCCAGCTGGTTGCCGAGCATGAAACCATCATGTTGCCGTCGGTTGTTTCACAAATAGAAATGGGCACATGGTAGTAGCCGGGTGCGAGGGCGCTGATGGTATCGCTAAAGAGAAAATTCCCATTAGCATCAAGGCGCCGAACGGAAAAAGGTTCATTGCCGGTTCCTAGAATGATGGAGTCTGCTATGCCGAAATAACCGCAGCCGAGTATGCCGCTTGCAATGTGGTAGCCCGGTAGTAGGGATTGAATCAAACTGGTTTGGTTGCCGTCGACGTCTGTTTGAAGGCTTTTAGGGTGCTGATTGAGCAGGTGAACCTGGTCGCTCCAGTCCGAAGCGTTTACACAATAGCCGGTAGGCGTTTGGTCAACCGTTACAGCATTGACGGCGCTTGATACCGGATATGTTTTGATAAATCCTTGCGCGGATATTTTTCCGACGAATAAGACGGAAATCAGGAACAGGATCCCGATGTTAGTTAGCGTGTTTTTTCCTAGATATTTCATGATCGTTATGATTTGTTGGTACAAATGTCGGGCGGTATCCGGCACGGTTCCTGAACAGATTTTGCGGTTTCTCAAAATGATAATCCCTTCGGAATTTTTTGAATGTGCATAACCGTTACAATTTTGTTTCAATTAGCAATAATATTGCATTCGTTTTTTGTTCCACAAAACAGCAACTCTCAAAAAGTGCAAAACTCCATTTTATTGCAATTATGGTGTTCGCTCAACAAACGTGAGCGCATTCATCTCCGAAAATGGCTTCAAAGCCCCGTGCATAACCAGCGGGAAGATACGTTGGCTTTGTTTAACCTGATGTATGAATTGACGGAGGCAGAGCTGGAACAGTGGCCAAAAACGGCGGTATTCGAGCGTTTGTTTCCCGGCAAGGCGTATGACAACGACGCGCTCAACTATGTGTATTCTTTTTTGACCAAGCAAATTGAAGCATTTATTGCCTGGGAGGAAATCACCAAAAACGAAGACACGCAATACGAGATTTTTATTGCCCGCGCCCTGCGCCAACGCGGCGTAACAGCCGCATTTGAGCGCAAAATAGCCGCTTTGGAAAAATCGCACGCCGAAAAATCGCAGCGCAATGCGGCCTGGCACTTGCTACAATATGAAATCAGGCATGAAAAATTAGCCTACCAATCGCTGCAGGGAAATAACGCCGCTGCCGAGTTGGGCGCTGTGACGGATGCGCTGACGCAGTTTTTTTTGTTGGAAAATATCCGCCTGAGCGCTACGGCTTTGTCGCGTAAATCCTTGTTTGGCAATGACTTGCAAGTACCCCTGTCGGAAGAAGCGCTGAAGGAAGCCGAGGCTTTGTTTGCCGACCCGGAACGCTCCATGCCGGATGCGCAGTGGGTTTCGCTGGAAATCGTATGGCGCAGTTTTCAGGCCCAACACGCGCCGGAGGACGAACAAAATTTCCAGCGCCTCAAAACCTTGCTGGTCGGACATACACAGTTATTCGACGCCGATGAGTACCGCGATTTTTACCGGGCGGCCATCAATTTTGCGCTGCGGCGGCATAATCGGGGCGAACGGCCGCATTATACCAGCGAGGCGCTGCATTTGTATCAGGAAGCTTTGGAAAAAGGCTTTTTGTTTGAATCGGGGCGTTTGCCGCCGGCGGCTTATAACAACATCAATCGTTTGGCGGGTTTGCTGGAGGAGCAGGATTTTGCCCTTAATTTTTTGGAACATTACGCAGCTTTTTTGCCGGCAGCCCAGCGGGAAAATGTATATCGCTTCAATTTGGCCATTTACCATTACCTCCGGGGCGATTACCGACGGGTGCCGGATTTGTTGCAGGCTTTTGAGTTCACGGACGTGTACATGAACCTGCACGCGCGCGAGATGCTGCTCAAAAGTTATTTTGAATTGGAGGAATGGCAGGCGTTGGCGTCGTTGTGCGACAGTTTTTACACCTATTTGCGTCGAAAAAAAGACCTTGGTTACCACCGTACCACATTTTTAAACCTGATCAAATACATTCGAAAGGCCATGAAACCGGGGAATTTCAGGTCGGATAAAGCGGCGCGGCTTGCAAAGCAGATCCGGGCCGAGGAGTACATGGCAGGGCGGGATTGGTTGTTGGAGAAGATGACGCGGCGGTAGGGGGCGGGAGACGGGAGACGGGAGACGGTGGACGGTGGACGGTGGACGATAGCGATTGTGCAACGAAAAGCCCTGAAAGGGCGTAATCATTAGCATCGGGAAACGCCCGATGCGAAAACGATGCGAAAACGATGCGAAAACGATCCACAACATTCGCAACGCCCGATGCGAAAACGACACGAAAACGATCCACAATATTCGGAAACGCACGATGCGAAAACGATCCACAACATTCGCAACGCCCGATGCGAAAACGACACGAA
>JBAXTB010000283.1:0-7567 GCA_037130425.1 Bacteroidota bacterium | reverse complement strand
TGGCAAACAATTGCTTGACCGTTTGGGTGTTTTGACGGAATACCATGAGTATAAGGGCGTGGGGCACGCTGTTTCGAGCGAAAATTTGAGAGACTTTTTGGGGAAAACCAAAACAGAGGGCACAAAAAAAACGGCGCCCTCTCCTTGGACGCCGTTTTTTCTCATATACCAATCTAACCCCTACGCCACCCGATTCCACCAATTCTTCACCCGCCATCCAATCAAATACATCACCGGCAGCACCACCAACGTCAAAAACGTTGCAAAGCCTAAGCCGAACACGATGGTCCAGGACAGTGGCCCCCAAAACGCCACGGAGTCGCCGCCGAAGAAGATTTTTGGATTGCCGTGGGTGAAAAGGCTTTCAAAGTCGATGTTGAAACCGACCGCGAGCGGCACAAGACCGAGAATGGTCGCCGTAGCCGTGAGCAATACAGGCGTCATACGAATACGTCCGGCCTCAATGATAGCCTCGCGTACATGCTTGCCCTCGCTGCGCAAAAGGTCGGTGAATTCAACAAGCAGAATCCCGTTTCGCACCACAATCCCGGCAAGGGCCACAATACCGATACCCATCATCACAATGGAGAAGTCCATGTTGAAAATGGCCAGGCCTAACAACACGCCCACCACAGAGAAGATTACCTCGGTGAGGATGATAAGGGTTTTGCCGATGGAGTTGAACTGGGTAATCAGGATCAAAATGATAATCATCATGGCAATTCCAAGCGAGCGAATCAGGAACGCTGATGCTTCCTGTTGATCTTCCTGTTCGCCGCCAAAACCGACGGTAACGCCTTCTGTAACAGGCGATTTGAAATCTGCCATCGCGGCCTGTACTTTGGCTACAACCTCGTTGGGATTGTAGTCGCCGAGTACGTTGGACGAGATGGTGACGATCCGCTCCTGGTTTTTGCGACGGATACCGCCATACGTGTTGCCGTATTTTACGTCGGCAAAAGCTGCCATTGGTACGGAGCGGAGGATGCCGCCCATGTTCATATCGCGGAACGTAATGTCCAGATTTTCAACGGTATTGATGTTTTCGCGCTGGTCTTTTCGCAGGCGAATATTGATCGGAATTTCATCGTTGCCGTCCTTGAATTTACTGGCTTCTTTACCGAGGATGGCGGTTCTGAATTCGGAGCCGATCTGTACGGTGGAGATGCCTTCGCGGTTGGCGCGCTCACGGTCGACTTTGATGTTGATTTCCGGTTTGGATACAACCAAGTCGGAGCGCAGTTCTTCTACGCCGGGGATGTTGAGGGCGTCGAGGTGGCGTTTTACAGCCGTGGAAACCGCAATGAGGTCTTCAAATTTTTCACCGCGTACTTCAATCGAGATCGGTTTGCCGGTAGGCGGGCCGCTGGATTCCTGATCCACTACGATTTCGCCCGCCGGGATAAGACCTTTTACGCCTTGTCGGATTTTGTCTTTATACAAGGCGGTACTGATGCCGCCGCGTTTGGCAAATTCCACAAATGCGATCCCAACTTTTCCTTTATTGGAAATAGCAGAGCGGTCAAATTGGTCCTCGGATGCGCCAAGTGCTACGTTGGAAATGATAGATTCCACCAAGGGATTGTCTTTGCCTACAATTTGTGTGACCCTGTTTTCCAAAATGCGCGTGAGCGAATCGGTTACGTTTACATCGGTGCCCACAGGCAATGTCAGGTACACAAAAATAAAGTTCGGATCGGAGACCGGGAAAAAGATCACTTTCGGACTGCGGTTGGCCGTTACTACAAAAGACAGGATAAATAAACCTACCATGCCAATCATGATTTTCCAGGGATTATTGAGCGCAAATCCAAGGAAACGGGCGTATAAATTCTGGAATGAAGGCCATGCTTTTGTCTGAAACCAAATGACGGCTCTTTCCAGCGCAACATTGTATAACAGTATGAACAACATGATCGTTACGCAGAAATTACCCATCCCGATGGAACCGTTGAGGTAGAACGCAAGGGTCGCAAGTCCGAATAAAGACCAACCGGCAATGGTGCGGCGACGGGCTTTTTTCTTATCCACGGCCAAAACTTCGTCCCCTTCTTTTTGCATAAACTGCACAGCAAATACCGGGTTGATGATGTATGCCACCACCAAGGAAGCCGAGAGGGTTATGATCAGCGTGACCGGCATGTAGTGCATGAATTTCCCGATCACACCGCCCCAGAAAGCCAGCGGGAAGAAGGGCGCAAGGGTGGTAGCGGTACCAGCCAATACAGGCAGGAATACTTCACCCGCCGCTTTTTTTGCCGCCGGGATAATGTGGTGATCTTCTTCATGGTAAATCCGGTGGGTGTTTTCGATTACCACAATGGCGTCATCCACCACGATACCCAAACCAAGCAGGAAGGCGAATAACACGATCATATTGAGCGTAAATCCGATACCTGGCAACACCAAAAACGCAATGGCCATCGACAAAGGCACCGACATGGCCACGAAAATGGCATTGGTGGCGCCCATGAAGAACATCAAAATCAGCGTTACAAGGATAAAACCGATGACGATGGTATTAATCAAATCGTGCAGGGTAACACGGGTGTTGCGGCTTTGGTCGCCCGTAATAACAACGTCAAGGTTTTTCGGAAAATCGCTGACCTTCATTTTTTCAACGATTGCCTTAATCTTGTCGGAAGCGTTGATGAGGTTTTCACCGCTGCGTTTGATGACGTTGAGCGAAATTACGTTTTTGCCGTTGAGGCGGCTGAAACTTTCCTGGTCTTTGTAGCCCATTTTTACTTCGGCTACGTCTTTCAGGTACACCATGGCGCCCGATTGCGAGCCGACGATGATGTTTTTAATTTGTTCTGCGTCTTTGAAATCGCCGCGGATAGAAATGGAACGCGTCATGCCGCCGATGTCCACATTACCCGCCGAAACCGTCATGTTTTCGAAAGAAATGGCGTTTTCTACGTCGCGGAAGGTAAGTTTGGCCGCAGCCATTTTGTATTTATCCAAGTTGACCTGCACCTCTTTTTCCAAGGCGCCAACCATGTCGACGCGGGTGATTTCCTTCATTTCCTCGATGCGATCCTGCAAGGCGTCGGCATAGTCTTTCAACTTGCTGAGGCTGAAATCGCCGGAAATATTGACATTCATAATCGGGACTTCGGAAATATCAAATTCCGAGATGATCGGGTCGGAGGGTAAATCGTTCGGCAGGTCGCGCTTGGCTTTGTCGACCGCGTCTTTTACCTTTTGTTTGGCCTCGGCCACGTCCATGTTGGTATCGAATTCGGCGATGATGTTGGAGAAATCCTGTACGGAGTTCGACGTCACCTTTTTGATCCGGGCGATACCTTTGATTTGTTTTTCAATGTGTTTTGTGACAAGGCTTTCCATGTCGGAAGGCGAGGCTCCCGGATAGATGGTTGTCACGAAAATTTGGGGCACCACAACGTCCGGGAACTGCTCTTTGGGCAGTGCGTTGTAGGAGAATAGACCGGCGAGCGTAATAATAATGGTAATAATAAAGATGCTCGTCCGGTTATCGATTGACCAACTGGTTGGTTTAAATTCTTTCATTGTAGGGATGCATGATTTATGCGTGACGGGGATTGGGTTTAACCTAAAACGCTACGGTTTCGCCGTTGTTAGCGTCTTGGAATCCGGTGGTAATGACCGTATCTCCTTTTTTCAAGCCGCTGAGTATTTCTACCGAACCGTTGTAATTGCCGCCTTGTTTCACGCTGACTTTTTTCACGGTACCTTGTTTTTCTCCGGTTTTTTCAACGGTTAAAACAAAGTCGCCGTCTTCAGCAGTTTGTACCAGATTAACCGGTACCACAACAGCATTCGGGTTTTGGTAATCAATAATTTTTAACACTGCTACCATGTTGGCGCGGTATTCGGCGTTGTTTGGCAGGGCGCATTCCACGTTGAAAGTACGGCTGGCGGCATTGATGGTTTTGCTCACATACGTCACGCGCGTAGTGATTTCTTTTTGCAGGTCGGGGAACATCACCACCACCTGGTCGCCCTGGCGTACTTTGGACGCGTACACTTCCGGAACATCGCCCTTGATTTTGAGGCCGCTCAAATTCAGGATGTTGCAAAGCGGCATACCGGGCGCGATGGCTTGTCCTTGTTTGAGCACTACCATATCCACCGTGCCGGCAGTTGGCGCGTAAATTTTGGTCATGCCCATTTGCTCTTTCAAGGTATTGATGCTGCGTTCGAGCGATTCTTTGTTGTTTTTAGCCTGGATAAACTGTACTTCCGTGCCAATTTTCTGATCCCAAAGACCTTTTTGGCGGTTGTAAATATCTTCCGCCACTTTCAATTGGCCTTCTAATTCGGCGAGGCTCTTGTTCATCACGGCGTCATCTATTTCGGCAAGCAGTTGACCTTTGCGCACCGCATCGCCGTTTTTCACGAGTACGCGGGTGAGCGCGCCTGGCATTCTGGAGGTAGCCATCACGCTTTCGTCGGCGTCAATTTTGCCTTGCAAATCGATGTAGTGGCGGAATGCGCTGCTTGTGATTTCTGAAATACCAACGGATTTAATCTTGCTGGTATTTGCAGTCGGATCAGCAGCGGAGATTTCCTTTTGAAGTGCTGCGATTTGAGTTTCAATTTGCGCTTTTTGGTCTTTCAAAGCCGCCAATTGCGCTTTTTTATCAGTCGGGGCTTGTTTGCCACATGCGATTGGAAGCATGAGGGCAAGAGACAGGACAAAGAGTTGGGTCAAATTTTTCATTCGTAACCTATTATATAATGCTTGATGAATGGTTGAGTGTTGATTGTTATTCGCCGAGTGCGCGTTTGACGGCGGTTTTGGCCGTTAACAAATCGTATTGTGCTTGCATGAGGGCTTGTTGGGCGCTGTAAAGTGCTTGTTCGGCGGACACGAGTTCAAAACTGGAGCCTACGCCGGCCTTGTATTTAGTTTGGGTGGTATCGTAAATACGTTTGGCGAGGTTGAGGTTTTTCTCCTGGTTTTTCACCCGTTCCTGTGCATTGAGGAACTGTTTGCGGGCATTGTCCAACTCAAGGGTTAGCGCGTTTTCGAGCTGTTGTTTTTGAGCCTCAATGGTTTGCACGCCGATGATGGCCCGTTCTTTTTTGGCTTTGGTGCCGCCGCCGTCCCAAATTGGCACATTAATGGAAATACCGGCAAGCGACTGCGGAATCCAGTACAGTTTGTTGTTGCCTTGCCAGCTTCCCTGATATTGAATAAAACCAGCCACGGTCGGCAACCAGGATTTTTTGTAAATATCCACTTGGATGGAACTAAGGTCGCGGCCTTTTAACAGTGTAAGGTATTCCGGACGTTTCATAAAGTTGATCTGAGTAGTCAGGTCAACATCGCCGACTTGACTGAGCAGTTTGTCGACTTGGTCGCTGAGCGTCAAGGGATCTGCAATCGGTTTGCCCATCACAAACTTGAGGGCATTGATTACGATTTCCTGTTGGCGGGCAAGACTTCCGCGTTCGCTGCGCAGGTTGGCAAGCGATAAATCCAGACGATCTACATCCAATTGTTCGGCGAAACCGGCTTTCGTGATAGCCTTGGTATCATTGAACAGCTTTTCGAGATTGGCGATATTTTTATCCAAAATACCCAGGTTTTCGCTGATCAACAGGGCCGGCAGGTAAGCGTCGGTGACTTGGTTGCGCAAGGTTTGTTTGGTTTGCAACAACTGATCGTTGACGTATTCGCTGTAAAACTTGGAGGCTTTAACAGCCATGAGGTAGCTGCTACTGAAAATGAGCTGATTCGCCTGCACATTCCAATTGATGGTATTTTGGAGCGCGAAGGTAAGTTTGGTACCAGGCGGGGCGGAAAAACCCAAGGCTTCGGCCGGGATGGAAGGCTGTTTTAAGAAACGCTGCGCATTGATGCCTCCGGTCAATTGAGGCAATCCGCTTGCAAAGTTCTCCTTAATACGCCATTCGGCATCTGCATTTTGGAGTTGAGCGACCTTAATCTGCGGGTTATTACTCAATGCGTACAGGATGCAGTCCGACAGGCTCATGGCTTCCTGTGCTTGCGCGCGGGCGCCCACAGCCGACAGCAACAGGCAAATCAAAAGCAGGTTTAGTGAAAATTTTTGGATCATATTTAGAGTGTTTCAGTTGTTATCGTGCAGTGAATAATTAGTGGCTAAAAAGGGCTTTTTCACTGGATTGTTGCTTTTCTTTCAATTTTTGCAAGCCTTTTTCCGATAAAATGCCGTACATATAGTGCGACATATATTCTTTGAATAATTTTTCAGGCGAATACGGCGGACGGGGAAATATATTTTCATCGAACATGGTCAACATGGTCGCAATGTGCAGGCGTGAAACAATATCGGCGTCAAAATCATCGCGGTAAAGGCCGTCGCGAATACCCCAGGTGAGGTTATCTAATACCACTTGGTACAACTGTTTCCAGTTATAGGTTTGCATTTTAGCCCAGGCGTCGGGGTGGTAGCGCTGAAGTTCGAAGACAATATTGGATTTCATGCGCCCTAAGTCGGCGGCATTGTATTGAACAACCTTAAAAATTTCGTCGACGGCGTCGCTGGATTCAGCGCGAAGAGACGCTGCCATTGAGCAATCCTCATCGATGTGCCGTTCCATCACTTTAATCACCAGGTCGTCTTTATTGTCGACAAATTGATAAAGCGTTTTTTTGGAGATACCAAGTTCCCGCGCGATATCGTCCATGTTCAGACTTTTTATCCCGTAGCGGAGGAAAAGTTCTTCCACCCGTTTCAGCCATTTTATCTGTTGTTCGTTAAACATGGCGCAAAGATACACGCAGGAAACGATTAATCGAAAAAATGTTTCCTGTGTTTATTTTGTTTTTCGACGAAAAGCAAAGAAAATTCCACGAACATGAAAATAATACGACGCAAACCAAATAAAAAGCGCTTGCGGTTTTATGAACAAGGCTAAATTTATAAAAGTTCAAGCCTGCGAGCGTTTTTTGAAGTTTAATGAAATTTTATTTGGCAAGACCTAATTACAGGCATCCCAACCTTTTCCACTACTTTTGGTTTTAGAAAGACGCCGAAATATTACGATCAACCTGCATGTCCGACATTCTATTTACCCATTCCTATTTCTATCGGTTTGATTCCAAACAATGGGCGGCCCAACAGCCTTACCCGCCCTACGGCACCCTGTACGCGGCGGCGGTGATGCGCGCATGCGGCTTTGATGTGCAGTTATTTGATACCAATTTGAAACAGTCGCCCGCAGAAATTGTACCCGTGTTGCAAAAACTGCAGCCTCGTTATCTGGTGCTGTACGACGATGGTTTTAATTACCTCACCAAAATGTGCCTGACCAATATGCGGGAAGCGGCTTTTGAGATGGCGGCTTATGGCAAAGAACAAGGCTGCACCGTCATCGTAAATAGCAGCGACAGCACCGATCATTACGAACAATATTTGAACAAAGGCGCCGATTTTATTTTGCTGGGCGAAGGGGAAATTACGCTGCGGGAATTGATTTTGGCTTTGGAATCCGGGCAGGATGACTTTTCAAAAATCCCCGGTATTGTCTATCGGGAGACGGTGGACGGTGGACGGGAGACGGTGGACGGTGGACGGTGGACGGTGGACGG
>JBAXTB010000282.1:0-7571 GCA_037130425.1 Bacteroidota bacterium | reverse complement strand
CCCGAAGGGATTATATGTTTATAGCAACGATGGTGATTCGTTTTTTCCAAATCCCGAAGGGATTTTATGTATTTTATAGCTTTTTTACATACAATCCTTTCAGGATTGGGACATTTTACCGGGTTTGATCTATAAACATATAATCCCTTCGGGATTTTTTTACTTATAGATTCAAACATGATGACGCTGCAAAAATAAAAACAGTTGCAAGCCAGATGCAAGTTTCAAAGCCTAAACGACCCCGTTTTAACAAAAAAATAAGAATTTAGTCTTTATACGGATCATACATATCCGGCGCGGCCATGGACACCCCGATTGGGCGCAGTCGGTGCATAATATCAATGGTGCCTTTGTGAAATTCAAGTACCTGATAGAGTTTTTTGTAACACTCCGGCGCTTCATCCGCGCCGCCGCCGCGCAGCACGACGCCTTTTTGTTTCACCGTTTTTTTCACGGTTTTCCAATCTACCAAGCCTTTGGTCAGGTATTCCACTTTGCCATTTTTCCAGCGTTTTTTACCGGCGGCCTGGTTGCGGCTCATCTGGCGGCCCGCGCCGTGTACAGTGGAATACAAACCCGCCTGGTTTTCAGGGCATTCCACCCCGCGCACAATTACCGAAATATCCGACATATTAGCGCCGACAAAACCGTATTGACCTGGAAATGCAGGCGTTGCACCCTTGCGCACCACATAAAAATGTTCGCCGAAATGCTGCTCCTCCCACAAAAAATTGTGGTGGTTATGCACTTCAAACACCGATTTTCCTTTGAGAATGTCCAAGACTTTGTCAACCACCACATCGCGGCCCGCATACGCATACTCGCCCGCGAGGCGCATGGCGGTTAAATAATCCTGGCCAAGTGCGCCGCTTGCTTCAAACAGAATTGGCGGAGCGTCCATGCCGCCTTCGGTCACATGATCCTGAAAGGTTTTACCCTTGGAAAGCGCGATAAAACCGGTAGTTGTTCTGTGCCCAAAGCCGCGCGAACCAAAATGCACGCCGATCCAGAGCCATCCCTCCTCGTCTTCAAACAAATCGACAAAATGGTTGCCGCTGCCGACCGTGCCGAGTTGTTCCATCGCCATTTTCATCATGGCACGCTGGGGCGAAAAATCGGCCTTGGAAATTTGGTCAAACACTGGATGGTCAATCGGTTTGGGGTTTGGCCGCCCCACGCCGAAACCAATTTGTTTAAAAATCTCGTCCATTACCTTTTCCACATCAACATCGGCCGCGCGGATATTGGTCTGGCAGGCTTTGTTGCCACAGGCGATGTCAAAACCGACGCCGGAAAGGCTGATTTTGTCTTTATAGGCCACTACCCCACCGATGGGATGTCCATAGCCGTAATGGGCATCGGCGGTTAAAGTGGCGCGGTCTTCCGGAGAAGCCTGGCAACGTTTAATCTGCTCGATGGCCTTGGTATCAATGATTGATTCGCCGAAAATGGTCAGATTTTGCATAAATTGTTTGAAAATGCGTGCTATATAAACGCTTAAGTCGTTCAAACAAACAAACGCAGCCAATCAGTTCCCGCCCGGTCAAACTATTCGCTGCTTTCCTGGCGCTCGCGCTCCCAATCCGTATTCACCAAGAAAGTAATGACAAAACCGAACATAACCATCAATACTTTTGCTACAAAAGCAAACAAACGTCCTGGAATTTCCAGAAACTGCATAAAAACCCACTGTGTGCCCACCATTTGCAGCACCATGCCGGTAAAACCGAACACAATCAGTGAAAAACCGAGCAACTGCCAAAGTCCTTTATATTTCATAAATCAAAATTTGAATTTAAAATGACGTACGCATTGCGCAAACCACGCGTACACCCATAACTTTGGGCGGGTAAATTTGTTTAGACGCCAAAGCAATAGTTTTTGTGAATTTGGATTTAAACACTCCATAAAATTTGCACAAAGCATATTGCGACGGAGTTTACACGCCAACCAAAATAAAAATCAATTTTGCCAGACGCCCTGCACGCATATTCGTCCAACCCAATCAAATTAGTTGAATGCCCGCGCGACGCGATGCAGGGGTTGCATGATTTTATCGAAACCGATATAAAAGCAGCCTATATCAACCAACTGCTTCAGGTCGGTTTTGACACCATCGACTTTGGTTCTTTTGTAAGCCCCAAAGCCATCCCCCAACTCCGCGATACCACCGAAGTGCTTGCAAAATTAGACCTTTCCGCAACCAACACCAAACTATTGGCCATTGTAGCCAATCAGCGCGGCGCGGAAGAAGCCTGTCAGTATCCGCAAATCCAGTTCCTCGGCTACCCGTTCAGCATCAGCGAGACCTTTCAGTTGCGCAATACCAATGCCACCATTGCCGAAAGTATGGAACGCACCAAAGCCATTCAGGATCTTTGCGAAACACATAACAAACAATTAGTTTTGTACATTTCAATGGGCTTTGGCAATCCTTACGGCGACCCCTGGAATGTTGAAATCGTACAGAAATGGGTGGATGCGCTGGTGCCTTATGGCATCCGTATTTTTTCTTTGTCCGACACCATCGGCTGCTCCAATCCGGAAAATATATCCTATTTATTCGGCAACCTGATTCCGTCCTATCCTGATATTGAATTTGGCGCACACCTGCACACGCAGCCGCACAACTGGCGTGAAAAAATACAAGCGGCCTGGACTCAAGGCTGCCGCCGTTATGACGGGGCACTGCGCGGTTTTGGCGGTTGTCCGATGGCCAAAGACGACCTGACCGGCAATATGGCTACTGAAAACATGATGTTTTTCTTTGATGAAGTTGGCGAACAGGTACACATCGACCGCTCGGCTTTTGGCAAGAGTATGGCAATGACAGATTTAGTTTTCCCTTAATATGGCTAAAAAAGTAACCGACGATTTTGAACACTTCTACGCGCCTGACCGCGCCCAATGGCGCGCTTGGTTGGAAGCAAACCACCAACATGCCGCAGGCGTATGGCTCATATATTTTAAAAAGGAAAGTGGCAAAACCCGTGTTCCTTATGATGAAGCCGTGGAAGAAGCCCTCTGTTTTGGTTGGATCGACAGCGTGCCGAATAAAATAGATGAATTGAGTTATAAACAGTTGTTTTCCCCCCGAAAACCCAAAAGCAATTGGTCGAAACTTAACAAGGAGCGCGTGGAAAGACTGCTGAATCAAGGCCTTATGCACCCGTCAGGGCTTAAAAAAATAGAAATTGCCAAACAAAACGGCGCCTGGGATGCCTTAAATGAAGTGGAACAACTGCTTGAGCCTGAAGCACTCGCGCAAGCCTTGGATGCGATCCCGCTTGCGCGCCAAAACTGGGATGCTTATTCACGCACCAACAAACGCGTCACCCTCGAATGGATCAACAATGCCAAACGCCCGGAAACCCGTGCCAACCGCATTCAACAAACCGTCGAACAGGCTGCGCAAAAAAACATCAAGGCGAATTTTCCGAAACAATAACCGGAAAATAGGGAACACCGTTTACCTTTGCCGCGCTTTTTATCCTACAACGTGTTCCAGTTCGACTTAACCAAGATTCTCAACGAGTTTATTTATCACCGGGAAGCGCCACTGCTTTTTACCAGTGGCTTTTTTATTTTTATTTTCCTGGGTTTTATGGCGGTTTATACCCTGTTGAAGCGCCAGGATCGTTTGCGGATTATTTGGGTCATCTTTTTTTCCCTGTATTTTTACTACAAATGCGCCGGTATTTTCTGGTTGCTGCACGTAGTCATTGTGGTGGTCGATTTTAATTTGGCGCAATGGATTGAACAAGCGGAAAGTAAGGGAGAAAAGCGCTGGCTTTTGGTGCAAAGCCTGGTACTCAATTTAGGCATGTTGGTGTATTTCAAGTACACGAATTATTTTACCGAGTTGTATAACGGCGTGGCAGGCGGACACTTAGGGCCTTGGGACATATTTTTGCCGGCCGGGATTTCGTTTTTTACCTTTCAGTCGCTGAGTTACACGATAGATGTGTACCGGGGCGAATTGAAAGCGCTGGATAGTATGCTGGATTACGCCTTTTTTGTGACGTTTTTCCCGCAAATGGTGGCCGGTCCGATTGTACGCGCCGCCGATTTTTTGCCTCAAATCAACCGTTTTCCTTACGTGAGTCGGGAAGATTTTGGTCGCGCGAGTTACCTGATTGCCACCGGTTTGTTTAAAAAAGCCGTCATTTCGGACTATATCAGCGCCAATTTTGTAGATCGGGTCTTTGATTCGCCCTTGCAATACAGCGGCCTTGAAAATCTGTTCAGTATATATGGTTACGCTTTGCAGATTTACTGCGATTTTAGCGGCTATTCGGATATGGCCATCGGTTTGGCCTTGCTCATGGGCTTCCATTTTCCGATCAATTTTGATTCGCCATACCAGTCAAAAAGCATCACCGAGTTTTGGCGGCGCTGGCATATTTCCCTGTCCACCTGGCTGCGCGACTATTTGTACATTCCCTTGGGCGGCAACCGCAAAGGCAAGTTTCGCACCTATTTTAACCTGATGGTTACCATGGTTTTGGGCGGACTTTGGCACGGCGCGGCTACCCGATTTATTATTTGGGGCGGTTTGCACGGCATCATGTTGGCCATTGAACGCGGGTTCAAAGAAATATGGCCATACAAGCCGGGACCTTTTCGCAAAGCCTTGGGGGCTATTCTGACTTTTCACATCGTTTGTTTTTGCTGGATCTTTTTCCGCGCTGCCGACCTGGATATGGTGTACGCCATGCTAAGCCAGATCTGGTATAACTTTGAGCCACAGATCTTTATGGAATTTTTAGACGGTTATTCTGCCGTGATTTTCTGGATGGCGCTGGGTTATATCCTGCATTTACTGCCCCGCGAGGTGGAGTCGGGCGCGCAGGCGTTTGTTACGCGTATGCCCCTGCCCGTGAAGGCCCTGCTGATCGTAATGATCGCAGCCTTAGTGATGCAGGTAAAATCAGCGGATGTGCAGCCGTTTATTTATTTCCAGTTTTAGGGTGTAGGAGTTGGTCGCATTTGGCGAGGAGCCATTCGCGTTCAACAATATTAGCGGTGCTTATTTCAACCCGCATAGCGGTTATTTGCGCCAAATCCGGTTTCCTTTTTTGTTTTTGGCGGTAAATTTTATTGGCAAACGTGAAAAAAACAAGGGCGCGGTCTTTGGCAGTCGTTGGCAAAGTTTTAAACCTTTTGATCCGGGTGGTGGTGGCCCGAATCATGTTTACACTTTCTTCCTCTTGCAAAATACCGAGTTCGAAGCGTATTTTGACATCATGGGTAGCGGCTACATAATATAGGTGTCCGTCGTCAATGACGCCGTAATTGAAATAATGCGGCATTTTTTGCTGCGCTTTTTTAGCCTCGCCGGCGGCAATGAGGTAGCAGGCAAACAAAATATCAAGGACAATTTCGGCATTGGGTTCTCCAACGATGCGTTTTGCACTAAATTCGCTTAGCACTTTCTCTACCCAAGTGAGCTTTCGCAATTTGATTGCCGTAAAAACGATACTTTGCAGGTGCGTGGTCGGAAGCCCCTGGTCGGGGCCGAGCATGGCAATTTGTTCAGATTGAAGGCGGTGGGTGTGTTCGAGTAGTTTTAGGTTGCCGGTGGCGTTGTATCGAGTTGACCAGTAATTTCGCAACAACAAATTGAAATCCATTAAACGGGATGTAGGTATCGAGGTCTTGTGTTTGGAACTTCTCAACAAGCGACTAAAGCGTTCCGCCAAAAAATCAGAACGATCTCCGGCTTCAGGTTGGTTTAAAAACTCGAATAATGCTAAATAAACCGAAATGCCAGGAGTACGAAGGTTTTTATGCTCTCGAAGTATTTTTTCAACCATGTTATTGGTAAGCGCAAAATTCGCTTCCATACGCAATCGCATACTTGGTTGATTTTCGAACAAATTCGCATTTCGCCTACACATTTCCAATTTGTTCATCAAATGAAGTTTAGTAAGCAAATAAAACTTATCCAATTGTTCTATAGTATTCAACAAATTAAAATCACCCAATCGCTGATTTTGTTGTGTACTCTCAAAATTTGCGCGCTCACTCTCCGCTGAAAACATAAAATAATGCAAATCAGAAAAAGCATATTCATCAAAATCATTAAAGTCCAATCTGTGCGTAAATACATCTGAAAAATTAGTGTACAGATTCGTAAAAAAGTTATGTCTTTGTGAACCAAGATTTTCCTGGGTTACGATGATTGATTGTTCCCTGCTTGCGTCCAACCGTTCTCCATAAAATCGGATTAAAGCAAGCGTCTGTCGCATATAATTGATCAACTTAGCGGGGCTTTCTTTTATTTCTTCAGAGGATGGGGGATTTATGCGTACGCTTCGCACATCAAAATAATTTACAGCGATAAATTGTCGTACAATCGGCAACAACAAGGACATCGTTCGCTCCAATTCTGAAATGGGATTACTTCGTTCCGGGAACAGCAATTTCCCAACGTTTAATTTGCTTAATTCCTGATCGGAAAACGAAGGATAATACTTTTTTATTAGTTCAAACAGCCTCAATTTATCCCGATGCCGATGCACCTCATTAAAAATCGGAGAGGCAACAAACAGGTGTAAATCTTCAATTTCCTCTTGTGTGAGCAACTGAAGTGTTTTTATAAGCGGACTGTTAAACATATTTTTTCGATGGCGAACAAAAGGCAATGTGGAAGTATATCCGGATTTTGTGCAAATTTTACTTTTTTTAACAACATAATTTTGTTCTAAAATTCATACACATGGAAAAACAATCAAATGCACTGTTAAAATCCGGCGGATTCCTGCTTGCCGGTATCGTAATCGGGTACTTGCTCACCACATTTGTGTTCAATTCAAGTTGTCCCAAAGCGCGAAACCTTCGTTTGGCCCAAAAAGACATTTCTACTCTGACGGTGAGTTGGGATGCACCAACAAGCGGCGCACTTTATTATACGGTTGTCGTACGCGATTCCTTGTTACCTGACTCCATTTATTCTCTGGAAGCGGTAAACGGCAACACGGCAACTTTAAAAAACTTGAAACCAGGCACAAAATACTTCGTGGATGTGTACACCGTATGTCAATTAACGTATAATGCAGACAAAACAGTAAAAGCAGACATCAGTGTTGCGCCGATAACAATATCTGCAACAACAGATTACATCATTATAGCCGAAGTAATTCCGACGCTTAAAAACTGCCCGTTTGGAGAATGTAACACCCAGGTGCCTGCTCCAGGCAACAGTTTCAACTGGTCTACAGGTGAAGTTTTTTACAAAATTGAAATCCAAAATAGCAGTACAGGCGCCATTGTAGCAACCAACTACCTTGATAAATTCAACGCAACCTCAGGTGCTTTATCAATAAAATACGCTAAAAAAGGCCCTTGCAGCGACACTCCGATTTCACCAATGCCCGCCGAACCTTGCACACCATTTTTCTCAAATCTATGCGGCAGTTTCACGGATGGTTCCGTAACGATAAATTACCGGATTAACCTTTCTAATGCTGGTTGCCAGGTTCAGGTGCAATCTCCGTATACAATTAGGGTCACTTCCTGCGGAACAAGCACCGTAAACCGCCCTTCCGGCCCACCCAACTAAATAATTT
>JBAXTB010000281.1:0-7592 GCA_037130425.1 Bacteroidota bacterium | reverse complement strand
GCGTGGGTTGTACTTCAGAAGGCACCTATATTGTTTCAAATAATACAGTTGATCCGAAATTGGACGCCGTTGTTGTTGCCGCCATTTGCAGCCAAAGCAACGGCAGTATTGACATGACCGTAACCAGCGGCACGCAACCCTATGTATTTGCCTGGTCGAATGGGGCTACAACGGAAAATATTGCCAATATTTTCCCCGGCAACTACTCATTTACCGTCACTGACGCCAATGGTTGCAGTTCGGATACAACCTTAAACGTAGCAAATAACTCCAATACATTTACCCTGTCCGGCGTGGCATCGCCTTACAACAATTGTGCGATGGTAAATGGTTCTATTGATTTGACCGTCACACCGGCATCTGCCTATACCTATTTGTGGTCAACGGGTGAAACAACCCAGGATTTGACCAATATTCCGGCAGGAACTTACACCGTCCAGGTAACAGAATCAGGCAGTTGTATCGCTTCGGCCACGTATTTTATCACGGATGATCGCACTTATCCGACGCTCAATCAGAATACAACACCCGAACTTTGTAACCTGTCGGATGCGGGAATCAACCTCTCGGTTTTAGGTGGATTGGCGCCGTTTAACTACAAATGGAACAGCGGTCAAACAACAGAAGATTTGAGCAGCATCGGCGGCGGCATTTATACTGTAACTGTAACAGGTGCAAACAATTGCACTGAAACGGCTACCATAACAGTGCCCGAAAACGACATCAGTTTCGCGCTCGCGGGCACGACGGTGGCCAATACTTCCTGTGTATCGCTCAACGGCAGCATCGACCTGAATGTAAATCCAGCCGCGCCAAGCGGCGGACCGGGTTATTCCTACAAATGGTCAAGCGGCCCACTCACCCAGGATTTGAATGCCATTGCGCCTGGAACCTACACCGTAACGGTAAGCGCCGGCGGGACTTGTACCAACACCGCATCCTTTACCGTAGCCGACGACGCGGGCGCGCCGACCATCTCGGAAAGTATTACCCAGGCGCTTTGCGGACAAAGCAGCGGCGGTGTCAACATAACCATCAATGGCGGCGAATCACCTTACACGTTTACCTGGAACACCGGTGCAAGCACAGAGGATTTGGATAATATCGTGTCAGGAAACTATTCCGTAACGGTCATCGGGAACAACGGATGTCAGGTAAAAAAGAATTTCACCGTGCCGGAAGATGTGGTGATACCAAACCTGTCGGGTATTACGCAACCAAACACTGCTTGTGTAGGTCCGAATGGCGCCATCAACCTCAGTATTGCACCCGGCACCTTGAACTACACCATCAACTGGTCAACCAGCGCAACGACACAAAACCTTGATAATCTGACACCCGGCACTTACACGGTATCGGTTTACGGCGGCGGCGCATGTACTGCATCGGCAACTTATGTCGTAAATAATAATACCGCAGGCGTTAACGCCATTGGCACACACCTGAACGTAGATTGCTTCGGCGACAATACCGGCGCGATAAACCTTGCGCTCACAGGCGGAACACAACCGTTTAATTACGCATGGACCCCGGCGAGCATCGGCAATGTGGAAGATCCGGGCAGCCTTACGGCGGGAACTTATACTGTTACGGTAACAGACGCTGTGGGTTGTACGACCAGTACCAATTTTGTCATCACACAGCCGAATGCGGCGGTTCAAATTTCCTGTGCAGCAGTAAATACCGTCAGTCAACCCGGCTTTACCGACGGCAATGCAGACATTCAGATCAGCGGGGGCACAGCGCCATATTCCGTGTTGTGGAGTCCCGGCAGCGTCAAAAACAATGTGCCTGCGGGAACTTTAACGCTGAATAACTTAGGCGTTAGCAATTACAATGTTACGGTTACAGATGCCAAAGGTTGCACAGCTGTTTGTGGTTTCAACATTATCCTTGCTTCCTGCTCCACGGTGGTAGGCCACATGGGCACAGCGCCTATTGCGCATTGCGGAACAGGTTGTATTACAGCCAATTACGACGCTACGGGCCAGGTGCTCGACAACAACGACCTGTTGCAATTTATCCTGCATAAAGGCAATGACACCCTGATTGTAGGTGAAATAGCACGCAACAGCCAGCCGACATTCTGTTTCAATCCCGCTTTAATGAGTTATGAAACAACCTACTACATCTCAGCGGTGGCAGGCAACAAAGACGCAAGCGGCAATGTAAATCTTGCGCATTTCTGCACCGTCGTTTCGGTCGGAACGCCCATTGTGTTCCATGAAAAACCGGTAGCAACTACCTCGACGCCTGAGCCAATTACCTGCGTTACCTTAGCGGTAGACATCGCGGGCTACTGCAACCTTGCGAACCCGACATACGCATGGTCGAGCGTGAACGGCCACATCGTAGGTGCCGGCACACAATCCGTTATTACCGTCGATAAAAAAGGCAAATACACGGTCATTGTAGATGCAAACGGATGCGCCGATACAACAGAAGTACAGGTAAATGACATTCGAAACAATCCGGTAGCAAACATTGTAGCCAGTCCGGACGATATTCTGGATTGTATCATTGATGAAATCGTGCTTTCCGGTAAAGTGGAAGGCACCATCAACGCAAATGCCATTTGGGTAGACGGCGCCGGCGTGACTTATCCAGGCGGTACAATCCTGAAAATCAACAATCCCGGAACCTACCAGTTTGTCATTCTCGATACGCTTTCTTTCTGTTCAGATACGGCAAAAGTGGTCATCGGCGAAAACCAACTTTACCCGCTCTTGTTCATCAACCCGCCTGGAACGCTCACTTGCTCCATTGGCTCTGTAACCATTAGCGGCGGTTCTCCATTCCCCGGCATCCAGTTTAAATGGGCTACCGTGGCTGGACAAGACACCACTGTTGTCGGTTCCGGCGGTAGCGTAAATGTCACAACGCCAAACACTTATTACCTGATCGGCGTAGACCCGAACAACGGCTGCACCAACTCGGATTCTGTTACGGTAAACGCCGACAAAAGTTACCCGGTTGCCGATGCTGGCGCACCGTTCAGCATCGACTGTTACGGCCAAACCAAGCTCCTTAACGGCACTGCCACCGGTGGTAGCGGACCGCTTGTATATGCCTGGAATACCTCCGGCGGCGCCATCGTTTCGGGTGGCAACACCCTGACCCCGCTCATCAGTGAACCCGGCACCTACACCCTGAGCGTAACGGCCACCGGCAACGGTTGCACCGACACCGATCCGGTTGTTATTGCGCCCAACGAACCGCGCGCCGTGGCCACCATACACAACCCGGCCTGCGTGGGATTAAAAGGCAGCGTATTGATAGACACGGTGTTAGGGGCCAAACCACCGTTGACTTATTCCGTTACCGGCGGAACCTTCGGACAAGCAGGCAATCTTATCAGCAATCTTGCTCCGGGCGATTACACCATTTCAATTGAAGATGCCAACGGTTGTGCCACCAGCATCGACGCCACGATTGTGGAACCCGCTTTGTTCCAAGTCAGCGTAGACCCGGAAATTGTAGTATCGCTCGGCGAAAGTTATAAAATTGAGGCTACCGTAAACGTGCCGCCAAGTGAAATTTCACTTGTAAAATGGACGCCGTCGACCTGGCTTCGTTGCGATACCTGCCTCACCACGATGGTTGATACGCCCTTAACGAGCACGGCATACCGGATCCTGGTTGTTACCAAAGAAGGTTGCAGCGACGATGCCAAACTGCTGCTGCGCGTAAAAAAAGACCTCAATGTGTTCATTCCCAATGTGTTCTCGCCCAACGGCGACGGGGTGAATGAAACCGTTACCGTGTACGCGGATGCGCGTTCGGTAAAAAGCATCAAGTCCTTCCAGATCTATTCCCGCTGGGGCGAGCGCGTGTTCGAACGCTACAACTTCCAACCAAACGACCCGGCCCTTGGCTGGAACGGCCGTTTCAAAGGCCAGGAAGTAAACCCTGCGGTGTACGTGTACTACGCCGTGGTAGCGTTTATTGACGGCCAAGAGGTGCTGTACAAAGGGGATGTGACGGTGGAACGGTAGGTTTGATTTTGGGTTTGAATTTGATCTTGCTTTTTACTTTAAATTTTACCCAAAAACGAGGTGTCATAAAGCAACCTGAGACTTTTTCACCAAATAAAAAGTTTAAATCGCGCCTAATTGTCGGTGTGACTCGCAGTCACACCGACAATACGCTCGGTTATCCAAACAATATTTCGCGAACTATCCCCAAGGTGGTAAAAGTTGTTAATTTAGTTTATCCATTCTCTTTCTAATCGTCACCTTCACCCCAACCGAAGAAAACTCAAACTCCGGCGCCGGATTTCCATTGTTCGCCAGCAGGGTTTGGGCGCGCAAAACGCCGTAACCAAATCGATTGTATAGTCACTGCTACTTCCCTTCCGCCTCCTTCACCAACCCATAATCAAAATACGTAAAATACGCGCTCACCAACTTCTGTTGGTCAAAAAACACCACAAAATTCATGCGCATGGAAGCCGTGTCATGTTTAAAAACAAGCGTGTTATCAAAATACGAAAACACACTAACGCCCGACGGATAACCATCATGCAAAGGCTTAAACGTATTGATCGGCACAGAATTAAACGGCGTCAAAGTCATGGACTGAATACCTGATGTTTGTTGCCAGTTTTTCCACCAATTAACCACAGCGTCACGGCCTTTTATCTTAGTGCGCGTTTGAGAATTTCCGTCCGGCAGGGCAAACACAACGGAATCAGACAACATCTTTCCCCATTCGTCAAATTTGAATTGGGACCATAACAGCATGGAATTTTCAGCCTTTTTTTCAAATTCAAGCGGCGCAATCTCGATACCGGGCGGTAAAAGGTCGGAGGGTTTGGATACTTCAGCATTCGGCTTGTTGCAGCCAAGGAAAAGCATGAAAAAACAAGCCGTGGTCAAACCCTTGTAGTACTTATTAAATTCGTTTTGCATCTGGTTTAATATTTTGAACAAGATCGGAAAATTGTCTGAATCAGGATTTGCAGGATTTAATGATTTGCGGATTCAAGATGGCGCAAAATTTTAAATCCTGTATTCCTAAAATCCTGTAAATCCTGATTCAGACAATTTTCCCAAATGCGCGTCTCCCATAAACTTCTCCCCCAATACTTTGTTTGAAGACCAACTATCGTCCAAGCAACACAAAAACATGTCGGACAAAATTGTTGAAGTAAAACAACTCGCCAAATCTTACGGCCATTTTCAGGCGGTTCAAGACATCAGTTTTGATGTATATCCCGGCGACGTATTCGGATTCCTCGGCCCGAACGGTTCCGGCAAAAGCACCACCATTCGCACCATGCTCTCGCTGATTTCGCCAAGTTCCGGTGAAATACGCTTGTTTGGCCGCGACCTCGCGCATCATCGGAATTACATTTTGTCAAAAATCGGTTGCATCGTTGAAAAGCCCGATTTTTACAAGTATTTGTCGGCCCAAAAGAACTTAGAGATCTTCGGTCGCATTTCCGGCGCCAATGTGAGCAAGTCTAAAGTTGGAGAAATGCTCGAATTTGTGGGCCTCAAAGGCCGCGAAAAAGACAAGGTGGCCGGTTTTTCACACGGTATGAAACAACGCCTCGGCATTGCCCAAACCCTCCTGCACGATCCCGAACTCATCATCCTCGACGAACCCACCACCGGCCTCGACCCACAAGGCATCATCGACATCCGCAACCTGATTTTGCAGCTCAAAAACGAGCGCAACAAAACGGTTGTACTCTCCTCGCACATCCTCTCGGAAATCGAATTGATCGCCAACCGCATGGTCATCATCAACAAAGGCAAATCCTTGGTGCAAGGCAGTGTTTCAGAATTGCTCAACAACGAGGAATTGATCGTGAGCCTTGAAGTAGACGATGCCGCCAAAGCCAGGCAAGTCATCGCCGCGCATTTACCCGAAATCGTCATGGAAATGACCACACCCAACATCCTGCAAATACACCTCGCGCACGAGACCATTCCGCTCGTAAATCGTTGGTTATCAGCAGCCGGCATCAACGTATATGCCATTGAATCAAAGCGTAAACTGGAAGACTATTTTTTAAAACTCGTGAAAAACTAATGTTCTGGAAAAGCACGTACAACGAATTTTTAAAGATCGCCGCCAAGCCGCGCAGTTATATTAGTCTGGCCGCCATTACCGCCCTTGTAAGCGTCATCCTGTTTGCCATGAAAGTCGACGGCAAGGCTTACATCGGCTTCATCACCACTGCGTTCGAACAAACACTGACATTTGAAGGCAATGTCCTCAACGGAAACCTCATTGGTTTTATCATTTTGCAAATGCTCATCATCCATATTCCCCTGTTGGTGGCGCTTGTAACGGGCGACCTGGTGTCGGGCGAAGCGGCCATGGGCAGTTTGCGGATGTTGGCCACAAAACCTATTTCGCGCAGCAGTTTGTTGCTCAGCAAATTCTTTGCCGGCGGGGCTTACACCTTAGTGATCCTGATTTGGCTTGGTATCATGGCCATCGGGGTGGGGCATCTCTTATTTGGTGTGGGTGATTTAATGGTCTTGAACAGCGACGGCTTGGTAATTCTTCAGGAAAATGACGTTGCCTGGCGCTTTGCCTGCGGTTTTGGCGTCGCCTACCTGGCTTTGCTCACCGTTGCAACTTTGTCCATCACCCTGTCTTGTTTTTCCGATAATTCCATTGGCCCCATCGTGATGACCATGGCGGTGATTATATTTTTCACCATCATCGGCACGCTCGATGTTCCGGTTTTCGACCATATTCGGCCCTATTTGTTTACCACCCACATGGTCGCCTGGCGCAGTTTTTTTGAAGATCCCTTGCCGGTGGAAACCATCAAACAATCCGTGCTGATTTTGTTGGCCCATATCGGCGTATTGCTGGGCATCGCCTTATACAAATTCAATAAAAAAGATATTTTATCATGATAAACGCTATGTTTCGCTTGCATTTTGTGCTTTTTCTTGCTGTTTTGTTAAACACAAGCGCTGTTTTTGCTCAAAAATCGCCGAACCAAATCCTGAACGGCATTTCGCAAAAAATGAATAAAGTAAAGGACTATTCGGCCGACGCCAAAATTCGTTCGGATATTCCGGCCATCCGAATTTTACCCGTCAGCGCGAAGGTTTATTTCAAACAAAAAGACAAGTTTAAAGTAGATTCAAAAGGCATTGTGCTGCTGCCCAAACAAGGTTTCAGCGATTTCCAAAAGGTGATTCGCGACACGAATTCCTACACCGCAGTCATTACCGGCCAGGAAAAAATCGGCCAAACCATGACCCAGGTGCTCAATGTCATTCCATCCCAGGATACATCCGACCTGATTCTTGCAAAACTTTGGATCGATGCTGCGAACAGCCTGGTACTCAAATCACAACTCACCACGCGTTCCAGCGGCACCATGCTGATTGAGTACACCTACGGCACGCAACAACAGTACGGACTGCCTGATAATATGGTGTTTACGGTGGATGTGAAGAAGTTTAAGATTCCGAAAGGCGTGGCGACGGATTTGAATAGACCCTCGCAGGGGGGCCGTTCACCTGCGTCCAAGGATGGTTCGGCGGGACCCGCCTCCGCTAAAGCTACGGCGGGTAAAAAGGCCCAGATATTTATCAGTTTGACGAATTATAAGGTGA
>JBAXTB010000280.1:0-7615 GCA_037130425.1 Bacteroidota bacterium | reverse complement strand
CATGTAATCTTAAATCTCAAATCCTTAAGTCAATGACATTGCCCTGCGGGGCGCAGATTTAAATGATAAAAAATCCTTTTAAATCTTTGTTTTAGTCCGTGTAATCCGTGTCATATCCGCTCGCAAGCGGGAAAATCCTTTTAAATCTGTGTCCTGACAGGATCTGCGTAATCTGCGTTCCATACCCCTCTAAATCGGGGAAAATCCTTTTAAATCTGCGCCCCGCAGGGGTCTGCGTAATCTGCGTTCCATTTTGTCCTACGACGGGAGATCAATAATTCAATCATTTCAACAATTTCAACGAAAATATGGCACAATTAAACTTTGGCGGCACCGTAGAAAACGTCGTCACCCGCGAAGAATTCCCGCTTGCAAAAGCACAGGAAATCCTTAAAAATGAAGTCGTAGCCGTCATCGGTTATGGCGTACAAGGTCCGGGCCAGGCGCTCAACCAGCGCGATAACGGCATCAATGTGATCATTGGCCAGCGCCCCAATTCAAAGTCCTGGGACAAGGCAATTGCCGACGGTTTTATACCCGGCGAAACCCTGTTTAACATTGAAGAAGCCCTTGAACGCGGCACCATTATTTGCTACCTGCTTAGCGACGCCGCCCAGATTCAACTTTGGCCGACGGTGCAGAAATACCTGACGGCCGGCAAAGCCCTGTATTTCTCCCACGGCTTCGGCATCACCTACAACCACCAAACCGGCATCGTTCCGCCGGCAGATGTGGATGTGTTCTTAGTAGCGCCAAAAGGTTCGGGCACTTCCCTGCGCCGTATGTTCCTGCAAGGCCGCGGCCTCAACAGCAGTTACGCCATTTTCCAGGACGCCACCGGCCGCGCATTTGAACGCGTAGCAGCGCTCGGCATTGCCATCGGCAGCGGCTACTTGTTTGAAACCAACTTCAAAAAAGAAGTGTACTCCGACCTTACCGGCGAGCGCGGTACCCTTATGGGCGCAATCCAGGGCATTTTTGCGGCTCAGTACGAGGTTTTACGCGCCAAAGGCCACTCCCCTTCCGAGGCATTCAACGAAACGGTGGAAGAACTTACCCAATCGCTCATGCCCCTCGTGGCTGAAAACGGCATGGACTGGATGTACGCCAACTGCTCCACCACGGCCCAGCGCGGCGCCCTCGACTGGTGGAAAAAATTCCGCGACGCTACCCTGCCCGTGTTCAATGAACTGTATGAATCCGTTGCTACCGGCCAGGAATCAGCGCGTTCCATCGCCTCCAACAGCCAGCCCGACTACCGGGAAAAATTAGAAGTAGAACTGACCGAACTGCGCGAAAGCGAAATGTGGCAAGCCGGGAAAGTGGTGCGTAGTCTTCGTCCGGAAAACCAACCGGCGGAGGAAACCGTGGAGATTTAAAGTCAACGACCACACCAATTTCCGATACGATACTTTGCGCTGTTTAATTTCATGTATGGCCATCGGTCTAAATGTTTGATAACCAGCGCTTAGTATCTCAAAAAACACTGCCTTTCAGGCGGCGCTTTGTATACATTGAAGTGTTGTATTAAGTTCCTTTCGCCAATTGTAGTATTTTTGCACTTTGAACCAACAAATTGCCGAAAGAAACGCAGCAGCATCGAATGAGAAAAAAAATAGAAATCCTGGCTCCGGCCAAAAACCTGTATCAAGGTATGGCCGCCGTCAATGCCGGCGCAGATGCCGTATATATGGGTGCGAATATGTTCGGCGCCCGGACAAACGCCACGAACGCTGTGGAAGACATCGCCGAAATGGTGCGCTATGCCCACTTGTTCAAAGCGAAGGTGCTGGTGACGGTCAATACCATATTGTATGACAATGAATTAGATGCCTGTCGGCAACTCATCCGGGATTTATACAACATCGGCGTGGATGCCATTATCATTCAGGACATGGGGATTTTTGAAATGGACGATCTGCCGCCCATTGCCCTCCATGCCAGTACGCAGGCCAATAACCGGGATGCGGGTCATGTAAAATTCTTAGCCGATGCCGGTATTAAACGCGTGGTATTGGCCCGGGAACTGAATCTGGATCAAATCCGGGATATTCATAAAGCCACCGACGTAGAACTGGAGTTTTTCGTCAGCGGCGCGCTCTGTGTGTCTTTTAGCGGCAATTGCTACATGAGCGTTGCCAACGGCGAACGTTCGGCCAACCGAGGTTCTTGCGCGCAAAACTGCCGCCTACCCTATCAACTGATTGATGGCAAAGGCGCTACCCTGATCGAAAACAGCCACCTATTGTCTATCAAGGACTTAGACCTGAGCGACGAATTGCCCAACCTGATCGCAGCGGGTATTTCTTCTTTTAAAATAGAAGGCCGCTTGAAAGACATTGTGTATGTCAAAAACAACACGTCCTACCTGCGCAAAAAATTAGACAACTTCCTGGAAGCCAATGCCGATCAATACCAAAAGGCATCCTCCGGTCGAACCTTCTATCAATTTGAACCTGGAATGGATCGCAGCTTCAACCGGGGCTATACCGATTATTTTGTCAACCAACGCCATGCGAAAATCGGCTCTTGGGAAAGCCCCAAGTCGAGGGGACAATACATCGGCAAATTAATAGAGATCAAAGCCAATGGGTACCAAATCGAAAACTACGAATTGCTCAATAACGGCGACGGCCTGTTTTTCATCAACGAACAAGGCGTAGCCGACGGCGTGCAGGTCAACATCATCGTAAACGAACTTGTGGTGCCCAATGAACTGAAATCTTTAGCGGTCGGTACTGAAATATACCGCAACCACGACGCCGAGTTTATCCGAATGCTGGAAAATGAAAACAGCGCCGTGCGGAAAATCGGCGTGAACATGCGTTTCAGCGAAACAGGAACCGGTTTCCTCCTGCAAGTAACCGACGAAGACGGGCATACTTGTTCTACAAGCCTCGAAGCGCCTAAAGAACCCGCCAAAAACACCGAAGATTTGATTGAAAACATCAAAAAAAATCTTGCTAAGACCGGAAATACACCTTTTATTGCCGATGAAATTGAGGTGATTTTTTCGCAAAACTGGTTCTTGCCCAATTCAAAAGTAAACGAAATCCGACGAGCGGCCTTGGAACAATTGGCTGAAATCCGCATTCGGGATTATCAGCGGGAAGAACATCCGATTGTAAAAACCGAGCATCCGTATCCGGTTCAATCCCTTGATTTTACATACAATGTATCCAATAAATTAGCGCGGGCATTTTACAAGCGCCATGGGGTTTCAGAAATTGAAAAGGCGTTTGAATTGCAATGGGATCCTGGTAAATCGCGCGTGATGGTGACTAAATATTGTGTGAAATACGAATTGGGCAAATGCCCGCGTTACCAGCGCAGCACCATGGGCGAAAAACTCGCAGAACCGCTTACATTGAAACATGGTGAAGTTGAATACAAACTGAAGTTCAATTGCAAGCCTTGTGAAATGGAAATTTGGGAAAAAGATGCAGAGTTGGTGATAGAGGAGGAGGATTAACACACGATGTGTAACCTGTGACCCGATACCACGATGCCGCATTTGTGTCCTCCGTACCAAACTTGGCAAAAATGCCACCACAGATGACACAGATTTTCACAGATTGTACGCATTTTAAAAATCTGTGTTAATCTGTATCATCTGTGGTCGACTATTTTATCGCGCCAGGTCTGAGCGATAGCGAAGGATCTGCCAAGTGCGAAGTGAAATCACCCATTCCACGTCTGGCAGATCCTTCCTCCTGCGTCGTCAGGATGACACCCGAGTGAAGAAATATGCTCACATTGCGCTCGGCCGTATAGAAATACCGCCACAATAAAAAAGGATGGCCCGTTTCCAGGCCACCCCTAATATTACATATCTATTTGATCGACAAGTAATTACGCCAAATCAAAGCGATCCAAATTCATCACTTTGTTCCAGGCTGCTACAAAATCGTGTACAAATTTCGTTTCAGCGCCTTCAAATCCGTAAACCTCCGCGATGGCGCGAAGTTCCGAGTTTGAACCGAAGATCAAGTCTACGCGGGTGCCGGTCCACTTGATTTCGCCGGTTTTGCGGTCGCGGCCTTCAAATACATCCTGCGCATCCGAAGTAGCGCTCCAGGTGGTACCTAAATCAAGCAGGTTTACAAAAAAGTCGTTCGTGAGGGATTCCGGGCGATTGGTGAACACGCCGTGTTTGGCATGACTAAAATTTGTGTTCAAAACGCGCATACCGCCCAGCAACACGGTCATTTCCGGCGCTGTCAACGTCATCAATTGGGCTTTGTCTACCAGCATTTCTTCTGCCGACACAACGTGTTTAGGCTTGAAATAGTTACGGAAGCCATCGGCTACAGGTTCAAGTATTTCGAATGATTCAACATCGGTTTGTTCCTGCGTAGCGTCCGCGCGTCCGGGTGTGAAAGGAACAGACACTTCATAACCGGCATTTTTGGCTGCCAATTCTACGCCAGCGCAACCAGCCAAAACGATCAGGTCAGCGAGCGAAACCTGTACATCCTTGTCGGCAGAAGCGGTGTTAAAGGCAGTTTGAATACCTTCCAGTGTTTTCAGCACATTGGCGAGTTCAGCCGGGTGGTTTACTTCCCAATCTTTTTGCGGCGCAAGACGAATACGCGCGCCATTTGCGCCGCCCCGTTTGTCGGAGCCGCGGAAGGTCGATGCAGAAGCCCAGGCGGTAGAAACCAATTGAGAAACTGTCAATCCTGAAGCCAGGATTTTGCCTTTCAATTCAGCAATTTCTTGATCGTCAATCAGTTTGTGCGTACCTGGCGTGATCGGGTCTTGCCAGATCAATACTTCCGCCGGTACTTCCGAGCCGAGGTAGCGCTCGCGTGGCCCCATGTCGCGGTGCGTCAGTTTGAACCATGCGCGGGCAAACGCGTCCGCAAAAGCGTCCGGATTTTCGTGGAAATACCTTGAAATTGGTTCGTAAATAGGATCCATTCTCAAGGCAAGGTCGGTTGTCAGCATAAATGGCGCGTGGCGAATGGACGGGTCATGCGCATCCGGTACGGTACCTTCTCCTGCATTACCTTTAGGTTTCCACTGGTGAGCGCCTGCCGGACTTTTTGACAGTTCCCATTCGAATCCGAACAGGTTTTCGAAGTAGTTATTGCTCCACTTCGTTGGCGTGGTCGTCCAGGCGCCTTCAAGGCCGCTGGTGATCGTGTCGCCGCCATTGCCTGAACCGAAGGTGTTTTTCCAACCAAGACCTTGCTCTTCGATGCCCGCAGCCGCAGGTTCCCGACCAACATACATGTTTGGATCGGCAGCGCCGTGTGTTTTTCCGAACGTATGCCCGCCGGCAATGAGCGCGACGGTTTCTTCGTCGTTCATGGCCATACGACCGAAGGTTTCACGAATGTCGCGGGCAGATGCAAGCGGATCAGGATTTCCGTTAGGCCCTTCCGGATTCACGTAAATGAGGCCCATTTGAACGGCAGCCAACGGGTTTTCCAATTCGCGGTCGCCGGTGTAGCGTTGGTCGCCCATCCATTCTTTTTCTGCGCCCCAATACACGTCCTCCTGAGGTTCCCAAACATCCGCGCGGCCGCCGCCGAAGCCGAAGGTTTTGAAACCCATCGACTCCAATGCACAGTTGCCGGTGAGGATCATCAGGTCAGCCCAGGAGATTTTGTTGCCGTATTTCTGCTTGATTGGCCAAAGCAACAGACGGGCCTTGTCGAGGTTTGTATTGTCGGGCCAGCTGTTGAGGGGCGCAAAACGCTGCGTGCCTGAACCTGCGCCGCCGCGACCGTCGGAAATACGGTAAGTGCCTGCGCTGTGCCAGGCCATACGGATGAAAAACGGGCCGTAGTGGCCATAATCAGCCGGCCACCAGTCTTGCGACGTGGTCATCAGCTCAAAAATGTCTTGCTTCACGGCTGCCAGATCAAGGGATTTGAACGCTTCCGCATAATCAAACGCTTCGCCCAAGGGATTGGATAGGGTCGAGTGCTGGCGTAAAATGTTCAATTTCAACTGATTAGGCCACCAGTCGCGGTTGCGCGTGCCAGCGCCGGCGCTTTGTTTAAGCGCGCCGCCATGAAACGGGCATTTTGCTTCACCGTTCACTTTTGTGTTATTATCCATATAAAATAAGAGTTAATGACGTCTTTGTAGTGGTAAAATTACGACAAACCGACTTAGTTATCGGGTTAAGTTTAGCCTGTCGGAAATTTTACAGCAATATGATAATTCTGAAATATCGGAACGTTCGGATAGTGCCCAGGCGGCATTGAGACAGTGTAAATGGAACAAGGGAAGGGGGCAATTGTTTTGGGGTGTGACAGTTCCACGACCTTTGATACCGGCAAAGCCTTCAAAATAAGTGGATAGCGGTATCGCCGAACGCAACGTGAGCATAATACTTCACTCTGATGTCATCCTGACGACGCAGGAGGAAGGATGACAACTCACGGGAGCATATCACGCACGCATACGGAACCAATAATCGGTGCTATTTCCCAGGCAAAACCAATTCAACCTCATCTGCCTGTACCAAATCTGGAACCTTCTTTGATTCAAAATAGAACTTCTTAAAAAAGAGAAAATAACTCATTACCGAAATTACGGTAAACAGGATCATAATCAAATTTCCAACAGAGGCGCCTACCGTTTGCCCGATTTCATACGTATTGGTAAGCGTAAACGAAATAACGGCAAACCAAATCACTTCCCGGCGCTGATCGCCGATCACAAAAAACGGCAACACAATTAAAAAATACCAGGCATGTACGACGGGCGAATAAAGGATAAAAACAAGGAGCATGATTCGGCAAAAGCCGTACAACAACTGGTTGATATTTTTAGAAACAACAATAGACACAACTACTTTGGCCGCAAGCAGCAAGGCAATAATTTGAAAAAAAGGCTTCAATTTATGCCCCCAATAAATTTTGTCTTGCAGAAAAGGATCCAGATTTCCGTAAATCGGGCCGTGTTGCGGTAATAAATATGCAAGTAAATAAGAGAGCAATTCTACAACAGATTTGACAGGTTCTTTCTTTTCATGATACGCCATCGGAATCAGGATGGTATCCAAGCCTTGCCAAACAGGCCAATAGGCAACGCAAAAAACCGCAAGACTATACACCGCAGACCAAGCCAAAGCCTTGATATTCAATGCTTTTTGATTCCAACGATAAACGGCATAAACCAATATTAAGCCCCAAAAAAGCGGAAACAACATAAACTTGGTAGCGCCCATCAGTCCGGTAGTGACGCCGGCTATCCAAAAACGGTTTTGTGCAATGCCATACAAAAAAGCGCATACAAGCACACAGGAAAGCAGGTCAATATGCATTTGGCCAAGACCCTGAATAAAAAAAATCGGGTTCAGACAAACCAGGATTTGGGCCTTTACTTCATTCAGTTGTGCGGCTCTGGCAATATATTTTATAATAAAAAAGATGCAAATCGCCCAGGCAACATCAATCATCTTCATGGCCAAAATACCCATAAAGGTATTGTCCCCGCCAAGCCAGGCTATTACGTTGAAAAAGAATAAGGCCACCGGGCCGTATTGATTTGGACAATCTAACCAATGCGGGTCGATGAAAACATAAAAGGGATCCAGCATATTTGCCGCGCCGTCCGTGTACGTCAGGTGGCCGTTGAGCGCCAGTTTGCCTTC
>JBAXTB010000028.1:0-26349 GCA_037130425.1 Bacteroidota bacterium | reverse complement strand
TGGTTTGATGTGAATATGATCGACAAAGTGCTGTTCAACCTCCTGTCAAATGCCTTCAAATTTACGCCCACAGACGGCAGCGGAAAAATTAACGTAGCCGTGGTGGTTGATCCTATTTCCGGAAACTCGATTGTAAAAGTGGAAGACAACGGGGCTGGTATGACAAAGGAACAAATAGAACGCGCTTTCGATATGTTCTATCAGGGAACAACGAAATCCAAAGGCACCGGTTTGGGGCTGTCGCTTTCTAAAGAACTGGTGCATTTGCACAGCGGCTCCATTGATATTTGGAGCGAACCAGGCAAAGGCGCTCGTTTTGAAGTAACCCTACCCTTAGGGACGGCGCATTTCAGAAGCGATCAATTAATAACGGAACGCAGCGGGGACATTTCTTATAATGAAGAAATATCCTTTTTTGAATCGGAACTGCCTGAAAATGAATCAAATACGATTTCAAATAAAAAACAGGATCAAACCCTGCTTATCGTAGAAGACAATGATGATTTGCGCCATTTCCTGAAAAAACAATTCAGCAAATCCTATGATATTATGGAAGCGGCTGATGGTAACAGCGGTTTGGATTTGGCCATTGAAGCAGTGCCCGATCTTATTTTGGCCGATATTATGATGCCCGGCCGCGACGGACTTACGCTTGCCAAAATGCTGAAATCTGACCTGCGCACCTCGCATATACCTATTGTGTTGCTTACGGCGCGCAATGCCATGGAACAAAAAATTGAAGGCATCCAAACCGGCGCCGACGCTTACGTTACCAAGCCTTTTAACCTGGTCTTTTTGTCGGAAATCATTAAAAACCTCCTGCACGGGCGCGCGCAACTCCGCGAACGATTTAGCGGCTCCATTCAGTATGATCGGATCCCGACGGATATTGGCGATTTGGACCAGCAATTCCTGAAAAAATTTACACAACACATCGAAGTTCATTATTCCGATCCTGAACTGACGGTTGAACGGCTGAGTGAAACCTTCGGCCTTTCGAGGGTGCAACTTTTCCGCAAACTCAAGGCCCTGCTGCATGACAGCCCCAATGATTATATCCAACAAGTGCGCTTAAAAAAAGCAAGTCAAATGTTGCTCGAAACGCAGTTGACCGTTTCCGAAATCGCCTACCAAAGCGGATATTCCTCGCCCGGATATTTTGCAACGGCCTTTAAAACGAAATACCAATGCTCGCCAAGTGAATTCAGGGAACAAAAGGGAAAAACGAAGGATTGACACTCCCCTACCCTTGTAACAATTTTAGAACCCGTGTAACAATTTTAAAGACGCCTGTTTTTCAAATTCGAAAGTAAACGTGGAAAAAAACCTTAAAACCAATCTTTTATTTAAAAAACAGCGCGTGTAACAAATTTAGAAGCATTTGATACGATCTTGAAATGCGGCGGCTGAATACGCTGCCAACTTTGCGGTACAGAATTTAGAACTGTATCACCGCAAAGTCCTTTGTATGAAGCAATTTTTCCAATGTTTTTTGATTCCATTCCTGCTTTTTTGTGCAGGATCGGTTTCGTTTGCCCAAAATATTACCGTTACCGGAACAGTTGTTTATCGGCCTACCAGCGAGCCGCTGATCGGTGTAACTATACTCGTGAAAGGGACGCCAAGCGGGGCGGTAACGGACGTAAGCGGGATTTTTAAATTGAGCGCCGCTCCAGACGCGGTTTTGGTGGTTTCCTACACAGGCATGGAAACGCAAGAGATCCCGCTTGAAGGTAAAACCTCCTTGAACATTGAATTACAAGACGCTGCAAATGCCCTGAATCAGGTAGTGGTGGTCGGTTATGGCACCGCGCAAAAACGCGATATCGCCGGGGCTGTTTCTTCCGTCGGAACGGAACGATTAGCAAAACGAAACCCTCGCAGCATTGAAGAAGCCTTTCAGGGAGAGGTTTCAGGCGTTCAGATAACCAACGCCGGTCGGCCGGGCGATCAGGCAACGGTGCGCATTCGCGGCTACGGCTCGCTGAACAACAATTCGCCGCTTATTTTGGTCGACAATGTTGAAATCGGGCGTTTTGCGACGGTCGATCCCAATGATATTGAGAGTGTTACGGTGTTGAAAGACGCGGCCTCAGCGGCCATTTACGGCAACCGCGCTGCCAATGGCGTGATCCTGATTACAACAAAAAAAGGCAAAGGCGAGCGCCAAACCCTTTCCTACAACAACTGGTTCGGCTGGCAAAAAAGCACTTCCAAAATACCGATGCTCAATGCTTCGGATTATGTGATGCTGATCAATGAAGCAGTGGACAATGTAAACGTCGACCGTGCTGCCTCCGGTCAAACGGAACTTGCGCATATTTATTCAGATGAGGAAGTGGCAAAATGGAAAGGCGTACAAGGCACGAACTGGCAGGATGAACTGTTGCGCACCGGATTTATGCAAAACCATTATATGAACCTGAGTACGGCGCGGGAATCGTCGAAATACGGGTTTTCGCTTGGGTTTACGCAGCAGGACGGCATTTATATCGGCACAGATTACACCCGGTTTTACGGCAAATTTTCAGCCGAACACACCTTCCGTAAAAAACTCAAACTCGGGCATAACATCAATTTGGCTTACACCAAACAAAATACCGGCGGCGATTATTATGTAAGCCGCGTGTTTATGATGGCCCCTACTGTTCCCGTGCGTTTTAAGGACGGTTCTTACGGTTTTGATGACAAGGATCCGGGCAACGGCGACAAAAAGAACCCTGTGGCTATGGTTGATTATATTGATTGGACCAATACGCAAAACCAGGCGTATGGAAATATTTATGCCGAGTATGAATTTTTTCCGGGCCTCACTTTTACGTCCCGTTTCAATTTTGACCGGCGTATTGAGGAGAAAAATTACCTGGAACACGAATACCGCTTAGGAAATGTGTCGCAAACCGGTTTTACAGACGTTGCAGATTTTAAAGACCGCACCTGGAATACAGATAACTTCCTGACATTCAAACATTTATTTAACAATAAGCACAGCCTGAACGCCACGCTCGGTACCTACGCTTTTCACCATTATAATAATTATTTATCAGCAAAAGGCTTCTTTGCTCCCGGCGTAACCGATTATGTAACCACCTTAAACGCCGTTGGGCCGAACAACCGCGAAATTTACGGCCAACCTACGGAATACAAAATCCTGTCTGTTTTCGGCCGCGCTGAGTACAACTACGACAGCCGTTATTACGTGTCGGCTACCCTGCGCCGCGACGGAACCTCCCGCTTCGCCCCCGATCGCCGCTGGGGTAATTTTCCTTCTGTCGGCTTAGCCTGGCGTCTTTCCGGCGAGCCTTTTATGCAACGGCTGAAGAAAATATCCGATGTGAAGTTGCGGGCAAGTTGGGGTGAGTTGGGCAATTCGGCCATCGGCGATTACGATTGGCAATCGCGGGTTTCTTTCAATCAGAACTACGTTTTCGACAATACACTCGCGCCGGGCGCCGCCCCCACCGCGCTCGCGAACCAGAAGATTAGTTGGGAAACAACCACGCAAACCAACCTCGGCCTCGACCTTGGCTTTTTTGCCGACATGCTCACGTTTAAAATAGATTGGTACCGCAAAGACACCCGCGACATCCTGTTGTTTGTGCCGCAACCCGGTACCATCGGAGCAGCCGGTTCGCAGCGCCAAAATATTGGAAAAGTGCGCAACCAGGGCTGGGAATTTGAAGCAAAATTTAATCCGACGATCAGAAAAGTAAACCTGAGCATTGGCGGAAACCTCGCGCTCGTTTCCAATAAAGTGCTGGATATGGGCGGCGTTTGGTACACCGTCGGCCGTGAAGGGTATTCGCATATTTACCGCGAAGGATACGCTTTGCGTTCGCTTTGGGGCTATAAAACAGACGGAATTTATCAAAATAAGGCGCAAGTGGAAGCAGGACCGCACTGGCCCGGTGCAGGTCCCGGCGACCTGATTTTCAAAGACATCAATGGCGACGGCAAGATCACAGCCGATGACCGGACTTTTCTCGGCAACAGTATCCCCGATTTCACCTACGGCCTCAACCTGAGCGCTGAATGGAAAGGACTTGATTTTTCGATGCTTTTCCAAGGGGTGTACGGCAATAAAATCATGTATGCCAATGCCAATTTCGGCGGCCCTGGCTTGGGCAATTTCCTCTACCACGAAAACCTGCAAGCCTCGGCGCTCAACCGCTGGCATGGAGAAGGTACCAGTACCACACAGCCTCGACTCTATTGGCGCTCTGATCCGGGCAACAACAACGCCAACTCTGATTTCTTCGTGCAGGACGGTTCCTATTTGCGCTTGAAAAACCTGCAAATCGGGTACTCCTTGCCCAAAAAATGGCTAAAAAATGCCGGTATCAGCACGTTCCGCATTTATGCAGGCGGCACAAACCTCTGGACGCTGACCAAATATCCCGGTTTCGATCCTGAAATCGCGATGGAAAGCAGCGACGTGTACGGCTGGGATTACCCAATGGCAAAAACCTGGATCATCGGCTTAAACCTCGATTTCTAAGTCAAAACACTGCGATTTTAACTGAATCCAAGTCGTGTTTTAAAACATGAAAAAATGAAAAAGATATTCTTGTTGCTTTTTATATCCCTCAGTGTCAGCAATTGCAAAAAAAACTGGCTGGACACTTATCCGCCCGACGGCCCGACGCCCGCAAACTATTATCAAACGGAAGGCGAAGCGCTTACCGGCGTAAATGCCTGTTACGATTTGTTGTCGGCGCAGTTGGATCAACTTTACGGCCTCGGCATTGACGCCATCGGGATGTATTGCGGCGATGAATGTGTGGGCGGCAGAACAGCCCCGCGCGATTTTTCGGCCTTTGAACAAAATACCATGAATGGTTCGGAGGTCACGGTACAAAACATCTGGCGCAATTGTTATACTGGCATTTACCGCTGCAACCTGTTGCTGGAAAAAATCAGCGACCTGAACATGGATGCTACGCTGAAGGCGCGTTACAAGGCTGAAGCCGTTTTTTTGCGCGGATATTATCATTTTGAACTTCTAAAATGTTTTGGCGGCGTACCGGTTGTTACCAAAACCCTCTCTCCTGATGAAGCCCGGGTAGCACGCAACAGCCGCGCAGAAACCGTCGCCCAAATTGAAGCCGATTTTAATGCGGCGATTCCTGATTTGCCCTTGAAAAGCAAGTATGGCGCTGCCGATGCGGGCCGTGTAACCAAAGGCGCAGCGCAGGCTTATTTGATGAAATTGTATGTGTTTGAAAAACGCTGGGCGGAGGCGATCACCGTCGGTCAGGCGGTCGTTGATTCGAAGGAATACAAGTTATTCGACGATTACAACGACAATTTTTCCACAGCGAAAGAAAACGGCTCCGAAAGCATTTTTGAAGTGCAGTGCAAAACAGGTACCGGCACCGGCGAAGGCAATGCGCATTACGACTTGGAAAGTTTTGAAAACACCCCCAATCCGCGAGGATACACCCAGCCCCTTGCATCGCTGCGTACCAGCTACCAAAACAACGCTGCCGGGCAAAAAGACCCCCGCCGTGATTTTACCATCAAAGTAAATATCATCAGCTCTACCCTACTCGCTTCCTACAAGTACAACCGCCCGCAAACCCCGCAACCGGCCATTCAGTACGACGGCGAATTGAATTACAAACTAATGCGTTACGCCGATTTCCTGTTGCTGTTGGCCGAAGCCTACAACGAATCAGGCGATGCGGCTTCCGCTTTGACCAACATAAATCTGGTTCGTCAACGCCCGAATGTGAACATGCCCGCCCTGTCCGGTTTGGCGCAGCAGGCGATCCGGCAAGCCATTTACAACGAACGCAAATGGGAACTTGCCTTTGAAGGCCACCGCTATTTCGATCTCGTGCGCTGGGGTATTGCAGGCACGGTGCTGCGCGCGCAAGGCCGAACGTTCATCGACGGGAAACACGAATTAATGCCCATTCCGGTCAGTGAAATCACCCTCAATCCGAAATTAGTACAAAATCCGGGTTATTAAACATTTCGAAGTCTAAAATTTTGATTTTCAAATAATTGCGACGTAAAATCACATATACGCCGCATCCATCCACATTAAAAATCTTATCAAGATGAACTTAAAATTTACAAAAACGCTCCTGCTGCTTGCGCTGATGATCGGCCTAAGTTGGCAAAGCGCGTTCGCCCAGCGCGTAATACTCGTGGGCGCCGGCGCGGCGGTCTCCGATTTGCCTTCGGCTGAAAAAAAAGCCTATGATTGGGCCTTGTCGCATTATGGCGCCGATGCTGCGTACCTGAGTTTTGCCCAGGTAAGCGCTTCCGGTTTGCCGGCTGCTGCACGGGTAGTCTGGTTTCACTTTGAGGACGACCCTGCCCTACCGGCCGCTTCAGACGCTGCGGCTTCCAAAATCGGGGCCTTCGTTCAAAACGGCGGCGGTTTGCTTGCTTCCGGTTTTGCCACCGGATATGTGGTAAATGCCGGCATCACAACGGTCGCGCCAACGGAAACGATTAACAATGACCCTGCCGGTCCGGATGTAGCCTGGGGCATTCGTCCGCTCGCCGGGCAGGCTGCCAATCCGATTTTTGCCGGTTTAACGCCTACAACAGATTGGGTTGACCCGAACTGGGGCGGCTTCCGTACCATTTCTACCACAACGCCCGGTCGTGAAGCCCTGCGTTGGTGGACCGGCGGCACCTACCCCGGCACACCGATCGGTTGCATGCCTTGGTGGAACCCGAACGACCCGAATATTCCGGTAATCGGTATGATAAAAAGCGGCAACGGCAAGGCCATTACTTGCACTGCGCCGGGCTTTAACTGGGTAAACGCTGACATCAACGGCGCTACCGAACAGGCTAATTTACAGGCAATTACGGCCAATATGCTGAATAGCCTCCAGGCATCTACTGAAATTTTGCTGGTTGGTGACGCAGCGTCTTTATCAGGTTTGCCTGCTTCTGAACAAAATGCGTACAACTGGGCGGCTCAAAAATTCGGTTTGGCCGCACAATACCGTTCTTTCGCTGACATCGCGGCCAACGGCATTGAAAATTCCGTTAAAACGATTTGGTTTCACTTGGAAGATGCACCTGCAATGCCAACGTCTGCCGCAGGCGCTAAAACGGCCATTGCAAACTTTGTTAAAGCCGGCGGCGGCTTTTTTGCTTCTTCTTTTGCTACGCAATATATTTTTGACATCGGCGCCAGCGCTGTTGCCCCAACGGAAACCATCGACCACGACCCTGCCGGCCCGGATCCGGATGTGGCCTGGGGCGTTCGTCCTTTATCTGGGCAAAACGGTCACCCGTTTTTTGCGGGTATCACGCCGACGACCGATTGGACTGATCCGAACTGGGGCGGTTTCCGCACCATCGGAGCAACTACTGCCGGCCATGAAGCGATTCGTTGGTGGACCGGCGGAACTTTCCCCGGTACAGCCATCGGTTGTATGCCTTGGTGGAACCCGAATGACCCGAATATCCCCGTATTAGGCACCATCAAATATCAACTTGGCACCGTGGCATTTGCCAGCGCCCCAGGTTATCAATGGGACGCAGCGGGTTCAAATGAAGCCGCTTCTCAGGCTAATTTGGAAAAACTCACCGAAAACATCCTGAACTTCACACGCCCGGGCGCAAGCCTGATCGTGTTAGGCGGTCCGGCTTCCGTAAATGACCTGCCACAAGGTGAAAAAAATGCTTACAACTGGGCTTTGGGCCATTATTCCGGCGCCCAATACCGCTCTTTTGACGACATCGCGGCCAACGGTATTCCGGCTGAAACGGAAGTGCTGTGGTTCCACTACGAAGATGATCCGAATCTGCCCGCAACGGCGACAAATGCTGCTTCGAAAATCGATGCGTTTATCCATGCAGGCGGCGGTCTGCTCTTGTCTGGTTTTGCAACCGGCTTTGCCACGGCCGTAAATGCGACCACGGTTGCGCCGACGGAAACCATTGACCACGATCCTGCCGGCCCGGATGTAGCCTGGGGCGTTCGTCCGCTCGCCGGATTAGATGCGCACCCGGTATTTGCCAATTTGACGCCGACTACTGATTGGGTCGACCCAAACTGGGGCGGTTTCCGCACCATCGGCGCCAGCGTGCAAGGCCGCGAAGCGATTCGCTGGTGGACCGGCGGTTCCTACCCTGGAAAACCCTTGGCTTGTATGCCCTGGTGGAACCCGAATGATCCGAACATCCCGGTGATCGGTTTGATTAAAACAGGCGACGGCGGTGTGGTTACTTCTACGGCGCCAGGCTACCATTGGGTAAATGCTACAATCAATGAAGTAGGTCCTCAAGCCAATCTGGAACAGCTGACAGTGAATATGCTGAACATACTTCGCACCGTAAATGAAGAGCAAACCGTAGAACTTAAGTTGGCCGTTGGCGGCACAACAATCAAAGAAGGCGAAGAAAACGGCAAAGTGATAAATGTAGAAGTGCGCAATGCAACCTTCAAACCAAGCCTCACACCGGCAAACTGGGAAGTACTGAATATGCCGCAGGGCATTTCATCTACAATTGCGCAGGTGGATGCTAAACACGCAACAATTACCCTGTCTGGCACCGCCGCAGATTACGATGTTGATATAACAAACTTCACCGTGCGCATCCCCGTTTCTGAATTTTTGGATTTGAACAGCCAGAAGATAGAAAGCATTGGTGCGGTAATATTTGACGCCTTTATTGAAGCAGCGCCGGTTGCGGGCAAAATTGCCTTAGTTGGTACGGAAGCAAGCTTGAACGACCTCGATCCGGATGAAAAAGCCGCTTACGATTGGGCGATCACAAAATTTGACACCAACGCAGTGTATTTCAACATCGTGGATTTGGTGCTTGATCCAACGCTTTTGAACAATTTCAAAGCAATGTGGTGGCATTATGACAAATTTATCGACCTGCCGCTGCTGTTCGACAACCCGAACACGGAAAACATGATGAAAACCTTCCGCAACAACGGCGGCGGTATTTTGCTCACCGGTTCGGCAACGCAATATGTGAAAAACTTAGACGCTACGACCAAAGGCCCGAATCAGGTTAGCAGGGCCGCGGTACCAGGTACCAATCCGGACCACTGGGGTTTCCGTGCCAAAGATCCGGGACACCCGATTTTTGCAAACCTGCCGGTACCGTTTACTACCCTGTATTCCCAAACCGGTCTGCGGGAAGATTTGCTCGCCTGGTGGAATTTAGTGCCTGATTTTGATCCGAACACACCGCCGCAAGACCGTTTTGACGGCGTTTACCTCGCTTCAACCGAATGGGATGCGAATTTCCAGTTCATTTGCTCTGTTGCAGAATTCCCTGGTCAAACAAGCCCTTGCCAGGGCGACATCCTCACGGTAGGCGCCGGCGCATTCGATTGGTATCTCGACGGCGGCGCCAATGAAGATCGTCCGACACTCGAACTCTTCACCACCAACATGCTGAATTACCTGCGCGCAGGTTGCACCACCGCTTCACAAGAGCCGCTTCAGAATACGCTGCCAGTGATGGCTTATCCGAACCCGGTTTCAGATGTGTTGAATATTGCTTTCTCGCTGAAACAGACCGAATCTGTGGACGTAGAAATTTTTGATATGTCTGGTCGTCGCGTGGCGCAATTGATGCAGCATGAAACAGCCCCGGCAGGCACCAATACCGTTCGTTGGTCGACAACAAGTCGTCCGGCGGGTACTTATTTCTACCGCATCGTTGCCGGAAATCAGGTTGGCGCAGGAAAGGTGTTTGTAGACAAGCAATAAAACAAGGTTTGAGTTAATTGTGGGGGTTTCACAAGTAATTATGAGACCCCCACTTTCAAAACAATTGAATGACGTACAAGTATTTATTGCCGGTTTTGTTTTTAGTTGCCGTCAGCCTGCGTGCGCAGAGCACCCTCGCCGTCTGGCATTTTGACGAATCATCCGGGTTGTTTACCAAGGAAAGTGTCGGGAATTCCAATTTTTCCGTTCGAAATGACTTTCCCAAACCGGAATCGGAGCGACTTAGCGGCGTTTCCGGCAATGCTTTGCGTTTGAACGGTTATGCGAGTTGGGTAGAAGGAAATTTGACAACGCCCTTACCCGGCGATCAAATTACGGTAAGCGCCTGGATCGCGCCGGAAGTGTATCCGCTTAGTTCCGCCGCAATTTTCACCAACGTTGCAGGCAACACCGGTGTCTATATAGGGATTGACAAGTTTGGGCGGCTTGAAATCGGCGCTACAACCAATGGTTTTTTTAGTCAAAAAATATCCTCCGCGAAAGTACAAATCAGGCGCTGGTCGCATATTGCTTTAACCGTAAATACAAGCGAAGGAAAACTTCGCGGCTACATAAACGGCCTAATCGTCGCTGAACAAAGTATTTCGACCGGCGCGCTGAATTGGTCGGCTGCCGGCGCTTTGAAAATAGGTAAACATCAGGCTTCTCCGGTGTCCGGCATTTATGAAACCGGCTTGTTTTGCGGCTTGGTAGATGAAGTAAAAATATTAGATAAAGCCTTAACAGAGAGCGTATTAACCGGCATCTTTAACAGCGAATTGCCCGCCGTTTTACCAGATCTTAACATCCCGACCGCTCGTTTTGAGGGTGATCCGCATCGCCCCATTTTTCATGCCATCCCGGCAGCCAATTGGATGAACGAGCCGCACGGATTGATTTACCACAACGGACTTTATCATATTTTTTACCAAAAAAACGGCAATGGCCCGTATTGGGGACGCCTCAACTGGGGGCACCAAACAAGTCCGGATTTAGTAACCTGGACCGAACAAGCCGTTGTGCTGTTCCCTGACCCCGCAAGTCCCGATCAGGAAGGCTGTTGGTCGGGCTGCTCCATCAAAAAAGACAATATTCCCTACATTATGTACACCGGCGTCGATGGCGCCACGGCCCAAATGTGTTTGGCGCAGGGGAACAGTGATTTATCATCCTACGACAAATACATCGGCAATCCGGTGGTGGCTACCCCGCCCGCACCGTACACCTCCAACGATTTTCGCGACCCTTATATCTGGGCAGAAAACGGGAGTTATTACATGACAATCGGCTCCGGCTTAGGCGGCAGCGGGAACAGCGGCGGCGCAGTATTGCTGTATAAATCGGCCAACTTAATCAATTGGCAATACCTCAAAGTGTTGCATAAAGGCTATCCGCAGACCGATAATTCAGGCGTTTTTTGGGAAGTGCCCATGTTTCTCAATTTTGGCGGCAAACGGGTTTTAACCGCTCAACCGGTGCCGCAATCGGGCGCACCCGCGCGTATCCTGTACTGGACAGGGACATTTGCCCAGGAAACATTTACGCCGGACTCGATCAAACCGAAACTTTTGGAACCTGGCGATGCCCTACTCGGCGTAACCACAACCACTGATCCGCTGGGGCGTACCATTGCCATCGGCATCATTCCCGATATTTTACCCGCCGAAGAACAACGAAAACATGGCTGGGCCAATCTGATGAGCCTGCCCCGTATTTGGTCGCTTTCAACAGACGGGAAAACACTGCTTCAACAGCCTTTGCCGGAATTACAGAAACTGCGCGGCGCCAATTTTCACGCAGAACAAGTGGCTATTGCGGCCGGACAAAACACGTTTTTACCCAATATTTCCGGCCGAAACCTTGAAATCAAGGCTTTAATTGATCCGGGAACCGCCACGCGTGTCGGTATTGTCGTGGCAAAATCGCCTGATAATTCGGAACGCACCCGTATTTTTTGGGATGTGCCGTTTGGCATTATTCAAACTGAGCGCAACAATTCAAGCTCTAATGTCAGCGCGCCCAAAGGCGTGGTTAATACTTTGTTTTCCCAGCCTGCCGGTCAGCCGCTTGATCTGCATATTTTCTTAGACGGATCGGTGCTGGAGGTTTTTATAAACAACGAAAAGGCGCTTTCTACCCGTATTTACCCGGAAAATCCGGAAAGTGTCGGGCTTGATCTGTTTACCCAGGGCGGTACGGCCACCATGCAAAGCCTTGATGTGTGGAATATGAAAAGTATGTACGACGAAAGTGTCGGTACAAAGGATGTCCCCGCGACAGGAAAAAAAAATGCCATCATTCAAGTGTTTCCAAATCCAAACACCGGTTCAGGTTCAATAAATCTTGATTTGCCTGAAGCCGGAAACGTTGAATTACGGATTGTTGACTTGCTCGGTAAAATATTGGTTGTCAATGATTTTGGGGTATTAAATGCCGGAGCACAATCATTGCAATTTGATGCGCATAACCTTGCATCCGGAACGTATTTCATACAGGCAATAAAGGGCAGTCAAATACTGGGAACTGCCATTTTTATCAAACAATAAAACGCGAACACAAGCAAACGATTCTTTTACCATGAACAAACAACTGGTCCTATTGTGCTTTATCTGCACTTTGTTTGCTTGTAAAACACATCAAAATTTAAAAACTGCCGCTTCCGAACCGCATCGGCCAAAATTCCATTTTACCCCACAGGCAAACTGGATGAACGACCCCAACGGCATGGTTTATTACGAAGGCGAGTACCATCTTTTTTATCAATATTACCCGAATGCGACCGTTTGGGGGCCTATGCATTGGGGCCATGCCGTGAGCCGCGATCTTGTCAATTGGGAGCATTTACCGATTGCGCTCTACCCCGATTCGCTCGGGCTGATTTTTTCCGGCAGCGCGGTAGTCGACTGGAACAACAGCAGCGGTTTTGGTCAGAACGGGAAGCCGCCGTTGGTTGCCATTTTTACCCAGCACAGCATGGAAAAAGAAAAAGCGGGGCGCAGCGATTTTCAGTACCAAAGCCTCGCTTACAGCAACGACAAGGGGCGAACCTGGACAAAATACAAAAACAACCCCATCATTCCAAACACCCTGAAAATCAGGGATTTCCGCGATCCGAAAGTCGTGTGGGATGAAGATTCCAAACAATGGGTGATGGTATTTGCAGCCCATGACCACATCAAAATCTGGACTTCCAAAGACCTTAAAAACTGGCAGCATCAAAGCGATTTCGGGCGCGAATGGGGTACGCACGCGGGCGTGTGGGAATGTCCGGACATGTTTAAAATAAAAGTGGATGGAACCGGAGAAAGCAAATGGGTGCTTTTACAAAGTTTAAACCCCGGCAGCCCAAACGGCGGCAGCGGAACCCAGTATTTGGTCGGCAATTTTGATGGTAAAAACTTTACGCTTGATCCTTCCTTTGCGTCGTCAGTTCAAAACGGTAATGCCGTTTGGCTCGATTACGGGCGCGACAATTACGCGGGTGTAACCTGGTCCGATATTCCTAAAAAGGATGGTCGCCGAATTTTTATGGGCTGGATGTCGAACTGGGATTATGCAACGCTTGTCCCTACACAAGCCTGGCGCAGCGCCATGACGATACCGCGTAGCCTTAACTTGCAAAATACGCCGAACGGACTTCGTCTGGTTTCTCAACCGGTACAAGAACTTAAATCTTTGAGAAAAAACACATACACAATTGAAAGCCAGGTCATTAATGGCCTGAAAGACATCACTACCGGAACTTCCTTGAAGGATGCAACGATTGAGCTGGAACTTCAATTTGAAATGCCGGCTGCTCCGGTCACGCAAATCGGGATTCAACTTTCCAACGCTTTGGGGGAAACATACAGCATCGGCTATGACCTGGTTCGGCAGGCCTTTTTGAGCGATCGAAGCAAATCGGGTAAGCAGGCGTTTTCTGAAAAGTTTGGTGCTAAGGTTGATTTTGCGCCACGTCAATCGAACGATAAGTTCATTCGTATGCACTTGTTCATTGACCGGGCTTCTTGTGAAATGTTTGCCGATGAAGGCACTGTGGTGACGACCAATATCTTTTTCCCAACGGAGGATTTTAACAAAGTGCAGTTGTTTTCAAAAGGTGGGGCTGTGACGTTGATTTCTGGAAACCTGTACAACCTTTAGGCGGCCCGGAGGGCGGAATTTATTCCGCCTTAAAAGAAGGAGTAACTACTTGATTTTAAATGGCTTATGTTTTGTAGGCGGAATAAATTCCGCCGTCCAGCCAAACGCAATCAAATCTGGCGGCTATAGGAAATTGTTTTGGGTGATGGAATTTATCTGCCTTAAATAAAAATACATAATATTTTGAATTTCAATATTTTAGGTTGTTGTTTTTAGACGGAATAAATTCCGCCGTCCAAGAAAACCTATCCCAAATCTCTCAATAGCAATCAAACCCATTGGCTAAATAAGAAAATTGATAATCCCGCCAATCTTTACATATCCCAGCTTTTACTGGGTTGTAAAGCGTATAATTAATCGAATCAAACAAATGCTTTTCATCCCGTATATAGCGATCAAAATACCCTTCCGCCCAAAATTTTCCGGATCTCCCTAAAATCCGATTTGCTTGTACAGCCGTTGCGCCATTGATAAGTTTCATTACCAAACGATTCGCAACGACCTCCGCTACTTCCGGATTTTTGAGCCATAGTGGGCTTTCGGAATGAACTTGATCCAGATGGTCATTGTACTGAAAAAAGAATTTTCGTTTGATTAGCAAAGCCATTTCTAACTGCTCCTGCGGCGACATGTTTTTATCTGCGGCAAGTCGTAGTAGCGCTTCGTCCCGCTCAGCAGTCAGTCTATCTATTACCGTTTTGGGTATAGCACCTTTTAGATTCCAGGTTATAAAGAAGGTATAACCCGGGTAAAATTTATGGGGTAGTTTTCGGCGATAAGATATTTTCATAATGGAATTTATATTTTCATAAGCCCCCTTTCAGCACCCGGCGCTGCCCCGGACGGCGGAATTTATTCCGCCTAAAAGAAAGAATAACTATTTGATTATAAATGATTTATTTTTGTTTTAGGCGGAATAAATTCCGCCGTCCGGGCCGCGCAAAAACACCCTACTTACTTCATATAATACCCCAACACCGCATCCAAATTCCCCGCCTTAATCCGCTTCCTCAATATCCGTTTATCCTTATCCAGCAAAAAAATCACCGGCAAATTCCAGGCGCCGTATGCCAACTGGAACTCGTTTTTCCCCTCCGGATCAGCCACATCGTACCAGCTCATTTGTTCACCCAGCGCAAATTTTTTCCAATAATCAAATTCCTTGTCCGTATTAACCGCCATCGCAACCAAACCCTTGAGTGCATACGCCTGGTAGGTCGCGTAAATCACCGGCAAGTCCTCCCGACAATGCTGGCACAGCGGACTATAAAAAACAAGCATCGTAAACGGCGCATTCAATTGGTTCAGCGACACCGTTTTCCCGTTTTCATCCTGCAATGTCATCGGCGGCGCAAGGTTGCCCGTAAGGTTGCTACGATGAAAATCGGCCTTGTCTTCCAAGCGCAAATACGTCGCCTGGTCGATAAATGGCGTCTTGCCTTTTTTGACGTAATGATCCACTAAATACACAAAAAGTCGATCCGCATTTGGCGCTTCCGACATTTCAAACTGCTGCATCAGGTACAACAACGTAAAGCGATAAAAGGCCCCATTCTCCGGCATAGCGGCCACTACCCTATTGATAACGGCGTAAAAACTATCCGGAATCGGCGGCGTAAAGCGATTGAGTTGACGAATCAGCGCATCGGCGTATAAATTGCTGTTGAGCAGGCGTTCGTCCGTAAAATCGTAGTTATCCCAGTAATGCAGGCGCACCCAGTTGGAATACGCCGGGTTGCGTTGACCCTTGATTTCAGCCGGAATACGCTTTGGTGGTTCTGGAATGGTACCAGATTTCAGCATTTTAGCGTGCAAACTCCCCTGATTGCGCAGCGTATAAGCCCGGATATAAGAAAACAAGGAATCATATTGCGTCGCCACTTTTTGATCCAGTTCTGCCGTTGCTTTCGGATCATTTTTCGTGGCTTTTCGGATCAAATCAAGGTAATAATTCAACTCGTCTATTTTACCCTGATGGTATTTTTGCGTGCGTTGGTATTCAAAAAAAGCGCGATTGGCATCATCTTCGGCTTGCATTTTGGTAAAATCGTCGAGATTGCCGCTGAAAACCAGGGTCTCGCCCGGTTTTTCAAGCATAAAATCGAACAGTTTTTTCTCAGCGGTTGCGATGAAATGCTGACCCGGTTTCAGACCGCCTTTTCGGAATACAAAAGCGTGTGCCGTCGTGTCAAAACCCACAGAATCAATGCGATACGAGGCTTCCCCGAAATATTTACCCAACAGCAAATAAGACGGGTGCGCACTACCCTGCCCTACCCGGATTTCCGTAATTTCCTGCGCTTGGATCATGCTGAAAAAGCCGCACAAAACCAGCGGCAACAGCGACCGTACAAAACCGGCAACATTCATCGTATAACTACTTCTTTGATAAATTCTTCGCCCAATTCCTCGTTTAGCATGGTGCGAATTTTGTCTTTGGCGTACGACAATTCGTGCTTGAGCGGGGCGGAAATAATGGTGAGATATAATACGTTTTTGCGGACGCTCACATTGGTCGTGTAGGTGCTAATGGTTTTGCCCATCAGTTGTTCCCACAACGTTTTTACCCGCGCCTCATTGAGTTGCGGTACTAATTTGAACTCCTGAAGCATATCTTTCAGGGCATCCTGTATGGTTGACTCGTTTTTCTTTATCACAAAGCAAATTTACGCATTCAGCCAATCAATTCCTTTTCGCAAGGCAAATAAAGTTTTTTCCTCCGCGCTGCCCGCTTCCACCTGATGGTTGTACACCCAATTGGCGCCCGGCGGCAAACTCATCAGAATAGATTCGGTGCGGCCATTGGTTTCCAAACCGAACTTGGTGCCCCGGTCCCAAACCAAATTAAACTCCACATAGCGTCCGCGGCGCAGCAATTGCCATTGTTTTTCCCGTTCGCCCCAGCTACGGTCTTCCGCGCGGCGCAACATTTCGGCATAAATTGGTGCGAAGGTCTGCCCTACCGCTACGTCAAAATCAAACAACTGATCGTGGCTCAGGCCCGTTTTTTCATCTAAATAATCGTAAAAAATACCGCCGATACCGCGCGTTTCATTGCGGTGCCGGATGAAAAAGTAATCATCGGCCTGGGCCTTGTAGCGTTCGTAAAAATCGGGATGAAACCGGTCACAAACGGCCTTTAACTGCTCGTGAAAATACCGCGCATCTTCGGGAATCACATAATGCGGGGTCAAATCAATGCCGCCGCCAAACCACCAGCGCCCATTGCCGGTTTCAAAATAACGCACGTTCTTATGTATAATGGGCGCCATCGGACTTTTAGGATGTAACACGATGGATACGCCAGTGGCAAAAAAATCAGTGGCCGGCAAATTCATACTTTTGGCCAAGGCTTCGGGCAAAGGCCCATGCACAGCCGAAAACGCCACGCCGCCTTTTTCAATACGCGCGCCCTCGATCGTGCGGGTGCGGCCTCCCCCACCCTCGGGACGTTCCCACAGGTCTTCCTTGAAGCGCCCGCTCCCGTCGGCAGCCTCTAATTGTCGACAAATATCGTCTTGTAATACCTGAAATCTTGCGGCAATTTGCTCTTTTGTTACCATGCCGCAAAAGTACGGATTTTAAAATCCGGCTTTGATGTACGCCCAACCTTTTTCCTGTTTCAACACGACTTCCAGCAATCCCGACGGAACGGTATGGCAATCCTGCACCAGATCTTCGCGTTTGATTTTCCGGTCGCGCATGGTGTTTTCGCAGGCGGCAAATTCCACACCTTTTGCGCTGAGTTCGTGTATTTTATCCGCTTGTTTGGTCACGTTTTTTTGCAGCAGGGAAATGCCATTGTTGTGGCAAACGACTTCGATTTTCGACTTGGGCGCGGCGATCAACAAGTGGCCGATTTGACGAACCAAGGCTTTTTGCGCCAGCGTGTCGTTGGTCATTAATTGAAACACCACCTTGTGTTTTTTAGTAGAAACCACGGTTTCTTCCGTATTTTGGGCAAAAATGGCCGCCGGAGTAGCCAGCAGGAACAGACAGAATAGGATATTTTTCATTTTTTTAAGACAAATTTTAGAAACAATAAACGCAAAAGTAACACCCAAGGCGTACCGTGCAACACCAAATCAAACCAATCGAGCGCTTGCATACCAATGGCGCCGCCTGCCACCCAGCGTAACTTGCCCAATAAATGCGGTTCCGGGAAGAATGGGGCCAGGCCCATGGTTGCGCAGGCCAATAAAACAAAGCGGAAATTATTGAGCGGATTCATGGTTTGCGTCATTTTTCAAGTTAGTTGCTATCAAAAAATATATGTTTATAGCAAAGTTGGTGGTTCGGTTTTCCCAAAATCCTGATGCCACCAAGCGTAACTTTTGCATCACATCTTTCATCTTGTAACCGCCGGTTTTAACCGGCGGAATCGCAACTAACCCATCAATCACATCTATCTTCTTTGCAGAACATCCACATCTACAACACTTTAGATGCTGATGTCCTGCAAAGAAGATAGATGTGATTGGAGTTGTATTTTGGCCCCCGACTAAAGTTCGGGGGTTACAAGATGGTAGATGTAATCCGGAGACTACGCTCGGTATTATCGGGATTTTTAGAAAATGCCAAGTCGTTACCTTACTTTTTTGATCTAAAAGGCTCTATCAATTGCTTGAAAAAGCCATGCGGATATTGCTCAACCGCCGGAAACCCAAGTGGAATATCCCGTCCGTCTTTAGGCATCCAAACCGTCCCCCACAGGTAATCCCAAATAGACAAAGTAATGCCGTAATTGATACCATAACTGCCTTCCGGAATATCCTTGGCGTGGTGCCAAATATGCATTTGCGGACTGTTCAAAATATATTTCAGCGGTCCCAAAGGCAATTTTAAATTGGCGTGATTCAGGTGCCCGATGGCGATCGTAAATAAATGTACCAACAAGAAATCTGAAATCCCGAACCCGATCATGGCTAAGGGCAAATATTCAATGATACGGTACACGAAGGTTTCGCCAAAATGGTAGCGCAAATGCGCCGCAAAACCCATTTGTTCCACGGAATGATGCACTTTATGGATCTCCCAAAGAAACGGAACGCGGTGCAGCAAGCGGTGGGTATTCCATTGTATAAAATCGCGCACCACAAACAGGATCAGCAGTTGCGACCAGCGCGGCAAATCGGCCACATTCAAGGCCACTAAGTTTCGAATCCCGAATACATTAGCCAAAAAATCGTTGAACGCGTTCACGGCCACGTTTGAAATAGCGGCATATCCTACCAGCGAAAACAAGAAGAAATTGAAGAACATGTAAAAGGTGTCCAGCCAAAAATCCTGCCGGATGGCGGGCTGGTTTTTACGCCAGGGAAACAACAATTCAAGCGTATAAACCACCAGGGAAAGCGCAATGAGCCAGTAAAAATAATTGCCCCAGCCCGGCGTTGTGATATCATGCCACAAATAAGCCGCGTAGCCAGTATAACCAAAAAGAAAAAGATCCCAATAATGCTCCATGATGTCGGACGGCGGAATTTATTCCGCCTATAAGTATTTGAATTTTAATATTTTATGTATGTGTTAAGGCGGAATAAATTCCGCCGTCCGACGTCACTTTTTATAAAACGCAATGATCGGTGGGAACGGCCCATACTTGTGCTGTATCTCCGGGAAACTGTCTTTGTAAGGCCCAAACGGGTGGTCAAACGGCTTTTTTGAAATATCCGGCCAATCCGTATCTAAAAATGGATGTTTGGGTCGCGGCTGGGAATTGATAAAAGCCGCTACATCCCAGGCTTCCGCATCGCTGAGTTGCGGGTTATCATAGTTTGTTCCAAAGGGCATATTGGCCTTCACATAACCCGCCAAACGCGACATGCGAAACAAACCCGCGCCCTGGTTATAACTCTTGTCGCCCCACAGCGGCGGATAATTACGGGCCTCTCCCGGAATAGGCAGCCCTCCCCCACTCGATCCGTGGCAGGACACACATTTGGCCGCATAAACCTGTTTACCTGCTTCAGGATCGGCCGGTCGATCCAGCATGGGCACTTCTACAAGGCCCGCACCTTTGGGTTTTACGCCCTTGGGCACGTTGGTTCCTAAATATTTAATATACGCTTCAATCGCCAGCATTTCCCGGCTTGTAGTGTCAATGGCCTGCCCGTTCAAACTACGCAAAAAACAATCATTGACCCGTTTTGCGATGGTTTCCAGCATACCCGAACGCGCGCGCATCTGCGGGTAAGTGCTTTGAACGGCGGAATAGTTGTTTCCAAAAGGCTTGGTTCCGGCATCGAGGTGGCAATTCTGGCAATTCATGCCGTTAATGGAGCCGGGTTTTACAATACCATTTTCACCAAAATAATCACCAGTATGGGCGATGAGGTCGCGGCCGTAGGCAATCAGTTCGTCATCAGGCAACAGTTCTGCTAAGTGCGGATTTGGTCTCTCCCACAACTTGTTTTTATCAAATGCCGGTTGTAGCGTGGCTATTTCGGCAGCGATCTGTTCTTGTTTCAAGGTATGACTATAGAGCCAAAACCCGCAGGCGCTAAGCAGCAATAAAGCAATTAACACAAGCAGGCCCAAGCGCAAATTATACAGGGCTAAAAATTGTTGTTTCAGCGCCGCATTATTAGGTATTTGCTGTTTGTAATATCGGATTGCGTTATTCGTAGTTAAAATTGCGATGGCCAAAATGCCCGCAACAAAACATAATACCGGAAAATACGCTGTTGTCATGGCCCTACTGTACCGTTTTTTTGCCCTTGGATTTCCAGTCGTTCATGCCGCCGGTATAATTGTACACTTTCGCAAAGCCCATTTTTACCAATTGCGGCGCTGCTCGTCCGCTGCGACCACCGGCTGCGCAATAAACCATCAAGGGTTTGTTTTTGTCCAATTTTGAAATTTGGGCGCTAAAATCTGGGCCATTGAAATTGATGTTCTGGGCGCCGTCAATAAAGCCGGTTGTCTGTAACTCCAACGGTGTTCTCAAATCGACCAATTGAATGGATCTGTCTGATTGCAGCATTGATTCCACCTGGTCAGCGTTGATGTCGATGGCGCCGCTTGATCCGCTGGTGCAGGAGGAAAGGCTTAGGAGGATTGATAAAATTCCAAAAAGATATTTCATATAAAATTGAAGTTCAATGATTTGCTGGATTCGAGGGGGATGGGACGCAGATGACGCAGACCCTTACAGGGCGCAGATTTAAAAGGATTTTTTGCCGCTTGCGAGGGGGTGGGACGCAGATGACGCAGACCCTTACAGGGCGCAGATTTAAAAGGATTTTTGCCGCTTGCGAGGGGATGGGACGCAGATGACACAGACTAAAGCGCAGATTTAAAAGGATTTTTGCCGCTTGCGAGGGGATGGGACGCAGATGACGCAGACCCTTACAGGGCGCAGATTTAAAAAGATTTTCCGCTTACGCGGAAAGGGATTTGTTTTTTATGTTTTTTCGCACAATACAAGCAAAATCTGTCAAAATCCTTTTAAATCCGTGCTTTGCCCCCCCCTCTCAAGCGGAAAATCCTTTTTAATCTGCGCCCTGTAAGGGTCTGCGTCATCTGCGTCCCATCCCCTCGCAAGCGGCAAAAATCCTAATGCGGCAACTTTTCCCTTACCAATCCATACACCCACGTCCCCCCAATCGCACTCAACAACGTCACAACCGTCACCAGCGCCCCACTCCCGATTTGCGCGAACAAAGGCCCCGGACAAGCACCGGTCATCGCCCAGCCAAACCCGAAAATCAAGCCGCCCCAAACGTTGCCCCAATTGAATTTTTTATTGCTAAACGTAATTGCCTCCCCATATATTGATTTGATATTCAATCGTTTAATCAAAAACACTGAGAGCATTCCGACAGCGACCGCCGAGCCAATTACACCGTACATGTGAAACGATTGCAGGCGAAACATCTCCTGAATTCGGAACCAAGATACAACTTCTGCTTTGATCAAAACAATCCCGAAAATCAGTCCGACGGCGGCGAATTTAAAATTGTGCCACCACGGGTGCTCCAGCGTAGATTCGTTGATACATATTGAGTCGAGCGAGCGAACCTCAAAATCGGTGTTGGTTTCAACGGGTTCGAGTACTGCATTGTTTGTTGTTTGCATGGCTTGTCGGGTTTAGAGGGTTAAAATAAACGGAATAATCAGGTTGGCCATCAAAAAACCGCCGGCCATAAAGCAAATCGTCGTAATCAGGGACGGCAATTGCAGGGTTGAAATGCCCATAATTGCGTGTCCGGATGTACAACCGCCGCCGTACCGTGTTCCAAAACCGACCAAAAAACCGCCCACCACCATCAATAAAAAACCGCGCACACTCAACAAACTTGCCCAGTTAAAAAGATCGGCAGGTACCAAATGACTATAATCTGTCACGCCCGAACTTGCTAAAGAACGCGCCAATTCCGGATTTACGACCACCGGATTTGGGTTCGCCAGCACCGTGCCTGCAATAACGGCTCCGACAAATACACCACTGACAAAAAACAGGTTCCAGGATTCCTTTCGCCAATCATATTTGAAAAAAGGAATACCGGCCGGAATACAAGCAGCGCAAATATGTCGCAGGTTGGAAGAAATGCCGAAATGTTTGTTGCCGAGTAGCAAAAGTGTAGGCACCGTTAGTCCGATCAGGATGCCGGCTGCCCACCAAGGCCAAGGTTGTTGCAATAGTTCCATTATCGTTAAGGTTTTTATGAACAAAAGACGACTAATTTGGTAGGGTTATTTATTTTATCCTCAAAAATAGTAATTCAGGATAAAATTATAGTGCGTCATGTTCACCTTATTGATGATATACCAGGATTAAAGTGGATTTGAAAGATGGATGGATAAAAAACATTGATTTTAAAAGGATTAGAAGACCGACATATCCAGAACCACTTTGCCTTCGCTATAACTATAATTTATCCAGGATAAGCGCCAATGCCGCCCATCAAATTGCGCACATCATAAACCCATGTTGCTGATTTTGAATGTGCTAGAATAAGGCAAATTAGTTGGGGAGCCTTAGTTGGCCTTTGTGTACTTTGTGAAACCTTTGTGCGCTTTGTGTTTGCCCCCGCTCAAGCAGGTCAAAGCCTTAAAAATCAATACTTTGTAATTTCTGGTTTCGAGGTAGAACTGTTTAGTATGGCAGCTTGGCGTAACCGAGTTAGAGGAGAAAACACAAAGGACACAAAGGGTTTCACAAAAGACACAAAGGCCGAGTACGCGTATACAATTAAACGACAATCAATATTCGCCCGCCCATTATGCTTGCATTAGTAAAGATATGTAGAAACCGTAGCCCTTCGGGGCGCAGATTTAAAAAGGATTACAACACGGTGCTAGGAGTAACATACTCAGTCATTTTGAACAGATCACTGTCTTTCATGGCCTTAAATCCGCCCTTGATGTCAATCAGGTTCTCGTACCCCCGCGCGCGCAGCGCACTGGCAAAAATCATGGAACGATAACCGCCCGCACAGTGGATGTAGGTCGGTTTGTCCTTCGAAAGCAGCGTCATCGAGTCGTTTAAAAAATCAAGTGGTGCGTTTTCGGCGATCTCCAAGTGTTCCGAATCAAATTCGCTTTGTTTGCGCACGTCAAATACCGGGGTGTCCGGATGCTTTTCCAGCAGTTCAGCCAGTTCAGCCGCCGTTACCCGTTGTATTTCGTCCACTTCCATTCCGGCTTGCTTCCAGGCTTCAAAACCGCCTTCGAGGTAGCCGATGCAGTAATCGTAGCCGACACGGGCTAAGCGCGTTACCACTTCCGTTTCGCGGCCGGGTGCAGTGATAATCAGCAATTCCTGTTTTACATCAGGGATCAAAGCGCCGACCCAGGGGGCGAAACTGCCGTCGATGCCGATGTTGATGCTGTTCGGAACAAAACCTTGTGCGAATGTTTCGGGGTCGCGGGTATCAAGCAGTAAAGCGCCGGTTTCATTGGCCGCCGTTTCAAACGCGCGGGGCGACAAGGCATGGGTGCCGCGTTTGATTACCTCATCAATGCTGTCGTAACCCAGTTTGTTCATCGCGACATTCATCGGGAAATAAGCCGGTGGCGGTAAAAGTCCCGTGGTTACTTCCTGCACAAATTCCGCTTTGGTCATGTCCGCGCGCAAAGCATAATTTGCTTGTTTCTGGTGCCCAAGCGAATCAAAAGTCTCTTTCGACATGTTTTTGCCACAGGCGCTACCCGCCCCGTGCGCCGGGTAAACGATCACGTCATCCGGCAAAGTCATTACTTTATTTCGGAGCGAATCAAACAGCGTTTCCGCTAATTGTTCCTGCGTCATACTCGCCGCTTTTTGCGCAAGATCAGGCCGACCAACATCGCCGATAAACAAGGTATCACCGGAGAACAAGGCCGTTTCTTTGCCGTTTTCGTCGAGCAATAAATAGCAGGTGCTTTCCATCGTGTGCCCGGGCGTGTGCAATACCTTGAAACGGATATTTCCAACGTTTAACACCTCCCCATCCTGGGCAATATGCGCCGGAAAGGAAGGATTTGCCGTCGGGCCGTACACAATCGCAGCGCCTGTTTTTTGCGCCAAATCCACGTGCCCGCTTACAAAATCGGCGTGAAAATGCGTTTCAAGGACGTATTTGATCTTGACCCCGCTTTTCTCCGCGCGGTCTATGTACGGCATCACCTCGCGCAGCGGATCAATGACCACTGCTTCGCCTGCGCTTTCGATAAAGTAGGCGCCTTGGGCGAGGCAACCGGTGTAGATTTGTTCGATTTTCATGGTAGGAACGGTGGACGGTGGACGGGAGACGGTGGACGGTGGACGGGATGGATGGTGGACGGTAGACGGGATGGATGGTGGTTTATTTGGCGGGGGTTGGGATATGTTCAGAGAGCAGTTTTAGGAGTTCATTTGCAGGGGCGATGCCTGATTTGCGGCAAACGGGTTCGCCGTTTTTAAAAATAATCAGGGTCGGAATGGACATCACTTTATAGGCTTCTGCAACGCTGGGGTTGCGGTCAACATCAATCTTGTAAACCAGAGCGTCCTCGCCGATCCGGGTTTTTAAATCCTCCAGAATGGGCTTCATGGCGCGGCAAGGCGCACACCAGTCGGCGTAAAAGTCGATCAGGACAGGTTTTTCAGTTTGAAGCAGTTCAGCGAACGTCATAACTGTTGTATTTAATTGTGTAAAAATAGTTCTTTTATCAGGATATAAATACCCATCACGAGTACAAACCAGCCAAATGCTTTTTTTAGTTTTTCGCCGGAAACACGCGTACTGAGCATGTTTCCAAGGAAAATTCCGCTAATGGCCAAGGCTGTAACACTCAAAAGCAGGGTCCAGTTCATGGACGTGTGCGACAAATCGCCCAAAAACCCGATCAGCGATTTAGCAGCAATAATCACTAATGAAGTGCCAATGGCCTGTTTCATAGGCAATTTGGTAAACAAAACCAAGGCCGGAATAATCAAAAAACCGCCTCCGGCACCCACTAAACCGGTTAAAATGCCCACCACGACGCCTTCTGCCAGGATCATCGGGTAGTTAAACACCTGTTCTTCCGGCGCTTTTTCCGCTTCTGTCACGCGCCCGCTTCGAATCATTGAAATGGAAGCAGCCACCATCAACAGCGCAAAAATGGACAATAGAAAAATGGCTTTTGTGACCACCAAATCGCCCACTGTAAACAAGGGATTCGGTATTATCGGGATGATCCAGGCCCTTGTGGCGTACACCGTTAAAATAGCAGGCAAACCAAAAATCACGGCTGTTTTTATATTTACCTGCCCGTCGCGGTATTTAGGCCAGGCGCCTGCCAAACTTGTTGCGCCGACAATAAACAAGGAGTACCCCGTTGCCAGCACCGGATCGACGCCGAATAAATAAACCAACACCGGAACGGTCAGGATGGAGCCGCCGCCGCCGATTAATCCCAGTGAAACACCGATCAGTACTGAAGCAAGATATCCGATAATGGCCATGTAGCAATTACACTATATTTGAATAGTCGTGCAAAGTTGAAACAAATCTTGTTCGGTTGTCGGTGATAATTGTCACAAAGGCAGATATTTTTTAAACGGTTTATGGGTTTAAGTAAACTCAGGCTTCATATTCAAGGATAGCTTTTCCGTTGCTAATCTTCAGTACGGCGTTTTTGCCCGGCGTCGAACCAGGATACACCCGCATAAAAAAACGAACCTCTCTACTGTCATCCGACCATTTGATCCCGCTGGCATCGTGGTCAGAAGGCGCTTCATACAGGATGGTCGCGGTTTCAACTTCAAAAAGATCCGGTGAACAAACCCAGTGCGACATACGCATTTCATTGCAGCCTAAGCGCAGGATGTATTTGCCGTCGGGTGATGGATATTCTTCTCCCATGTTTTGAATTAATTGGATTTAAAAAGGCTAAGGTATTGGTAATTTGTTAATTTTTTCGCCGTTGTTTCCACTGTTAATGACGTCCTTTTTCGCCGTTGTTGGCGTCCCCGCCAACAACACCTACGAGCGAAATTCAAGAGGAAGTCACCTTTTTTCAATGAAATATTTATGCCTTTCATTTAAGC
>JBAXTB010000279.1:0-7627 GCA_037130425.1 Bacteroidota bacterium | reverse complement strand
GTGCGCGGCATGGTGTATGATTTGCCGCTGGCTTTGTGTACCAAATATTCAACGGTCAGAATTTTTCCCGTTTTTTTGTTTCCCATAAATGACGCGGCTTTCACCACAACCGATTTTTCTAATTTAAACGGCCCTCTGTACGACAAAGAAGCAGCCGTCGGTTCCGTGCCGTCGATGGTGTAATGCACCTGCATCATTTTATCCGGCGAAGTGATGTTAACCTTGCTGCCTGCAAATGAGCTGCTCAGGTCATACATCGCTTTGGAATTTGGCACTTTCATTACATCCAGCAGCGAAAAATGGGCGCGCATCCGGTTGCTGAAATCGGCCCAGTTGCGGCGGCCCTTATCCGACCAGGCCACTTCCGCCAGTGCGCAGGCACGCGGGTAAGTCATGTAAAACAATTGATCGGCGTTTGGAATGTACTCTGTCCACACATTCGCTTGTGTACCAATAATATATTTAGCCTCCGAAGCGCTCAGTTCGGTCGGAACCGGCTCGTAGCTGTACACTTTTTCCAAGGTCAAATACCCGCCGATGGCCAAAGGCTCTGTGGCGGGATCGCTTTGGTAATAATCCAAATACACGTGGCTGGTTGGCGTCATAATCACATTGTGATGTTGTTTAGCCGCCGCAATGCCGCCTTCGATGCCGCGCCAGCTCATCACTGTGGCATTTGGCGCCAGACCGCCTTCCAGGATTTCGTCCCAACCGATCAGTTTTTTGCCGTGTTTTTCCAACATTTTTTCCGCGCGGGCGATGAAATAACTTTGCAAGGCATGTTCGTCGGCTAATTTTTCGTCTTTCATGCGTTTTTGGCATTTCGGACAAACTTTCCAGCGTTCCTTTGGGCATTCGTCGCCGCCCACGTGTACATATTGGCCGGGGAAAAGCGCGCACACTTCATCCAACACATCGCTGAGAAATTCGAAGGTTTTTTCATTGCCTGCGCAATACACATCATCAAAAACGCCCCAGGTACCGGCTACGGCGTATGGGCCGCCGGTGCAACCCAGTTCAGGATACGCTGCCAAAGCGGCTTGCGCGTGGCCCGGCATTTCAATTTCCGGAACGATCGTCACAAAACGCTCTTTTGCATAGGCCACCACAGATTTGATTTCTTCTTGCGTGTAATACCCGCAATCTTCTTTGCCGTCAAATTTCCGTGGCTCGTCGCTATCATGCCCTATCATGGTTTCTTTCCGGCAAGCCGCCACGGTTTGCAGTTTTGGGTATTTTTTGATTTCAATACGCCAGCCCTGATCTTCCGTCAGGTGCCAATGGAACGTATTGAGTTTGTGCATGGCCAGCAGGTCGATGTAGCGTTTCACATCATTTACCGAAAAAAAGTGCCGGCCCACGTCGAGGTGCAAACCACGATATTCAAAACGCGGCGCATCGGCGATGGAGCAGCAGGGAACCGCCCAATCGAGGTAGGCTTCTTTTTCCGTTCCGTTAAACGGCGCGGGAAACAACTGGCGCAACGATTGAACGGCATAAAAAGCGCCGGCAGCCGTGCGGGCCTTAATCATAATCAGAGCGGCCTGCACTTCCAGCACGTACCCTTCCGTTTCGGTCATTTTATCGTCGGCCACAAAACAGATGGTGTTTGGTTGCGGCGTAAATTGTTTGTCGTAGGTTTCCGTTTTTAATTGAAAACCCGTTGATGGCGCAGCGATGGACTGAAAATATTTAACAGCCAAGGCCCATTCTTCAGCATCTTTTTTCGGGTAAATCAGTTTGGTGTCGGGTTTTAATAAAAATTTGCCCGTTCGCCCGATCGCGGCGCGGGGTTGCGGGATGATGGAAAGACCGGCGCTGCTGCCGTCCGATTGGCAGGACGCGGGTGCGATCAGGAGCAAAAGTACCCCCAGAATAAGGGAAAAATTACGCAGATAAGTCATGGTCGAAACTACATTTGGGCGGTAAAGGTAGAAAAGCCAATTGTCGCACAGAAACACAAATTCGGTTTAGGCTTATTTTTATAAAATCTAATCGGGCAAAACCATGAATTCTAAAGAATCATAGTATAAATTCGCCGCCACAAAATTGATTCTTCACCTTTTTGCCCTACAATGATACTTGGACTACTTAAAGAACACCACGATCCTCGCGTAGCCCTTACGCCTGCCAACCTTGCCAAACTTGCGACGCCCGGTCTTGAAATACTGGTGGAACACGGTGCAGGCGTGAACGCTTTTATGTCGGACGACGAATATGCCGCCTCGGCACGTTTAACCGACCGTTCGGAAATTTTGAGCACGGCCGATCTGCTGGTGAGCATTCACGCGCCTTCGGAAGCCGAACGCGCCCAACTGAAAAAAGGCGCTGTGACGGTTGCGCAATTTCAGCCGTTTGTCGACACCGAAATCAGCGCAAGCCTACAAAATCAAGGTCTTACCGCATTCAGTTTCGACATGATCCCGCGCACCACGCTCGCGCAGGCGATGGACGTTTTATCTTCCATGGCCTCTATCGCGGGTTATCAGGCGGTTTTAGTGGCCGCAACCAAACTCAGCCGCTATTTTCCGATGATGGTAACGGCAGCCGGTAGCGTAAAACCTTCCAAAGTATTGGTGCTCGGCGCCGGGGTGGCTGGTTTGCAAGCCATTGCCACGGCCCGTCGTAACGGCGCGATGGTGGAAGCCTTCGATACGCGCGCGGCGGCTAAAGAAGAAGTGGAAAGTTTGGGTGCTAAATTTGTAGAAGTTCCTGGCGCGGTGGACGATCGCGGGGCGGGCGGATACGCCGTTCAGCAAAGCGAAGAGTTCCTGGAGCGTCAACGCGCAGAAGTACAGGCGCGCGCGGCCAAAGCCGACGTCATTATTTGCACGGCACAAGTGCGCGGCCGCAAAGCGCCAATTTTGTTGCCTGCTTCTACGGTGGAAAAAATGCGTCCGGGCAGCGTAGTCGTTGATCTTGCAGCCAGCACCGGCGGTAACTGCGAACTCACGCAAAACGACCAGATCATCCAGCACAATGGCGTGACCATCATCGGCGACTCCAACCTGGCAGCCCAAATGCCCCAGGATGCCAGTATGCTGTATGGCAACAACGTGGCCAATTTCCTGAAACTTCTGATCGCGAAAGACGGCTCGCTCAACCTCGATTTCAACAACGAAATCGTTGCGGGCAGCTGCATCGCCGGAAAACCTAACTGATTCGCCTTTCCAAATCAAATACTTTTATGAATTCGTTTTTCGCATTTATACACGAAAACCTGATGCTGATCTACCTCCTGATTTTCAGTATATTACTGGGTATTGAGGTGATTTCAAAAGTTCCTGCCGTGTTACACACACCCCTGATGTCGGGGGCCAACGCCATTCACGGCGTGGTGCTGGTAGGCGCCATCATTGTACTGTTCAACGCCCGGTCTACCGATTACGTTTCACTCGGTTTGGGTTTTGTGGCCGTTGTATTCGGTACGCTCAACGTGGTCGGCGGTTTTGCCGTAACCGACCGCATGTTGGAAATGTTCAAAAAGAAAAAAAAGTAAATCCTGTCAGGACAGCCTTTGAGTTTACCCTTTGTGGTGAATGTTGGGCGTCTGCGACATCAGTTCAAAAAATATGTCACCTATATACCTGCTCGACCTTTTATACCTCATCGCCGCCATCACGTTTGTGGTGGGTCTGAAAATGCTCAGCCATCCGGACTCTGCCCGGCGCGGCAACCAACTTGCTGCCGTTGGTATGGCTTTGGCTGTGCTCGGCACCATTCTTTTGCACCCTTCCGCCGACCGCGATTTCGGCGATGTGCGCACTTTTAAACTGCTGTTGCTTTATGCAGCGCTTGCCATCGGCGGCCTAATCGGCTGGATGGCCGCTTATCGCGTAAAAATGACCTCCATGCCTCAAATGGTATCGCTGTTCAACGGCCTTGGCGGCGGTTGTGCGGCGTTGTTGGCAGTTGCGGAATTAAAAATCCAATATGCGACCGGGGTTCACCACGCAGGTTCCGCCGGCGCATTGATTTTGATATTATTTACCATGTTTTTCGGTTCGGTTTCGTTTACCGGCAGTATGCTGGCATTCGCCAAATTAGAAGACCTCGTAAAAGACTCCGCCATCACCTTGCCGCGCCACAGTGTGGTAAATATGGTGTTGCTGGCTGGTATTCTGGCCCTGATCGGGTACATAACCTTTGGCTCCGGTCCGAACGGACTGATGCTGGGTATGATTTTATTCGGCGTTGCCCTTGTGTACGGCTTTATGTTTGTGGCGCCGATTGGTGGCGCCGACATGCCGGTGGTGATTTCGGTTTTGAACTCATTTACTGGTTTGACGGCCGCAGCGGCAGGTATCATTTACGATAACCTGATTATGTTGGTCGGCGGCATCCTGGTGGGCGCTTCGGGTACCATCCTGACGATCCTGATGTGCAAAGCCATGAACCGTTCCATTATGAACGTATTGGTGGGTAGTTTCGGCGCAGCGGCGGCGGCTTCTACCAAAACGGCTGGAAATCAAACGGTTCGGGAAATTAGTTTGACTGATACGGCTGTGTTGCTGAACTACTCCGGCTCGGTGGTGATTGTTCCGGGTTACGGTTTGGCGGTGGCGCAGGCGCAAAAAATTTGCAAAGAACTCGACGATTTACTTGAAAGCAACGGGGTAGAAGTGCGTTACGCCATTCACCCGGTAGCCGGTCGTATGCCGGGCCACATGAACGTTTTGCTGGCGGAAGCAGATGTACCGTATCCGAAATTGTTCGATTTGGAAGAAGCCAATGAAATTTTGGCCAAAGCCGACGTTGCCATCGTAGTTGGCGCGAACGACGTAGTAAACCCTGCGGCTAAAGACGACCCGTCCAGCCCGATTTATGGTATGCCGGTGTTGGAAGTTTGGGAAGCCAAAAACGTGATTGTGATGAAACGCAGTATGAAATCGGGTTACGCCGGTATCGAAAACGATTTGTTCTACCACCCGAAAACGAAAATGTTGTTTGGGGACGCGAAGGATACCTTGCAGAAATTGGTGAGCGAGGTAAAAGCGCTGTAGAACGAAATATAACGCCGCCTGAAAGGCAGCCTTCTTTGTCATGCTGAGCGCTGATTATCAATGATTTAGGCCAAAGGCAAAACAAAACTTTACAGCGCGAAGTATGAATGCTAATTTTAGATAAAAATAAAGACATGAGTCATCTCAGAAATTCGGGATGACTCATGTTGTTTTTAGTGCTGGAATTGATCTTTAAAATCATTATCAAGTGTGTATGAAGATTTTGGAATGAATGGGTAATATACTAACCTCGGAGAGGTTCAACATTGGTAGAATATGAATAGCCCCAAAATACACGGACCTCGGAGAGGTCTAACATTGATTTTGTTCATTGCAGATATTTTACCAACGTTGGACCTCTCCGAGGTCGAACCTGTTCATATCAATAATTTCTACCAATATTTGACCTCTCCGAGGTCAGGTATCTCGACTTAATAATGCTACATACTATTGCAAAAGTCGTCCTGAAAAAGTCAGGATAACTCATGTTCGCCTTATTTTTACCCGGCAAATCAGGGCTATCTATGTCAAAAAAGAAAAACGCACCCGCATCGCCTGTGAAACCGGCGCCAATAAAACAACCGGCACAAAAAGGCGCACGCACGCAAACAACTCAAACTGTAAAAACGGAATTGCCAGGCCCCTGGTGGTTTGGTTTACTCGCAGCCGCTTTCGCTTTTCTGTTGTATTCCAACACGTTCGGCTACGATTTTTGCCTCGACGATTTTTCCGCCATCAAGGAAAACTGGGTGGTAAAAGGTGGTTTGAAAAACCTCGGCATCATTTTCAGCACCGAATACCGTTTCGGCGCCTGGAACAGTCCGGGGTCCTTGTATCGTCCGCTTTCATTGGCCATGTTTGCCTTCGAATGGCAATTATCGCCCGACCATCCCGGCATTCACCACATCGTGAACGCCATTTTTTATACCATCAGCGGCTGGGTACTTTGGATTACCTGGCGCCGAGTGCTGGCGCAATACCCGGTGGCGCTGACCGCCATTGCCATTTTGACGTTTTTGGCCTTGCCAGTACACAGCGAAGTGGTGGCGAACATCAAGAGCCGCGACGAAATTTTATCCCTCATGTTTTCAACCTTAGCCTTGTACGGGATATGGCGGCATTTGGATGAGGGCAAAAACAACTGGTTAGTGATGGCGGTAGTTTGTTATGCCGCCGCGATGTTTTCAAAAGAAAGTTCGATCACATTTTTGGCGCTTTTCCCGCTGACGATGTGGTTTTTTACGGATAAACCGCTGTCAAAAATTTTCCAGGTCTCTGCGATTATGGTGATCCCTGCGGCAGTTTTTTTGCTGGTTCGTCATCAAGTGTTGGCAGCCCAGTCGTACCAGGAAATTTATTCCCCACTCGATAATTTCATTGTAGCAGCCACCAATCCGGCTTCCCGTTTTGCCTCGGCGTTTATGATGTGCTGGGAATACCTGAAAGCCCTGGTTTTCCCTATTTCCCTTGTGAGCGATCGCGGTTTTCCGCAACTAAAGCCGGTTGCCTTCGACGATTGGCGGGCATTGGCCGGTTTTTTCCTGTACGCAGGCGCGGGTGTGTGGGCGCTCCTGAATTTGGGCAAAAAGCACTTTCTTTCCTTTGCCATCCTGTTTTACCTGATTGCGTTTTCGCTGTTTAGCAATGTCCTGATTTTGATCGGTACTTCTTACGGCGAGCGCTTGTTGTACCTGCCGTCGATGGGTTATGCATTGGCAATCGGCTACATTATTTGCAAAATTTTCAAAATCGACGACCGCACAGAACTTTGGAATCCAAACGGAAAAAGCAGCCTCGTATGGGGTCTTGCCGGCGCTATTATCATTGCTTATGGCCTCCGTACTGTGGCGCGCAACCCGGCTTGGAACAACAGCGCTTCTTTGTACAACGCCGACATTATTCAATCGCCCAACAGCGCTAAACTCAACTACCACAACGGATTAGAGCAGGTAAAAACGGGCATGGACGAAAAAACAGGCAATGTAACTGACTCGACCTGGGTGTTGAAAGGCATTGGTTCATACAGCAAATCTATCCAGCTTTTCCCGGAATACCACGACGCGTTCGGCAGCCGCGGTTTGGCCTATTTCCGGCTTCAAAAATATGACCAGGCCTTTGAAGACTACCAAACTTCGCTCAAACACCGGCCCAACGACGCCAAAGTATTGTCGAACCTCGGCTTCATTTACTTCATGCGCGCCCAATACGACAAAGCTGAAGAGGTGTACCGAAAGTCAATCCAGTACGACCCGCGTTTTGTGGATGCCCGCCGGAACCTCGGCGCCATCATGGCCATGAAAAAACAATTCCCGGCCGCCATCGAACAATGGCAGGAGGGTTTGAAATACGATCCGAACAACGCCACGCTGTTGTTTTATATCGGCTCGGCTTATCGCGACATGGGCCAGCCCGACAAGGCGCAACCATGGTTTGATAAGGCGTATGCAATTGAGCCTTCGTTGCGGAAGTAGGAGTTTAGTCTGATGTTGTCAGATTAATGCTGGTTTGTAATTTAAAGGATTTTGTTTTTGGTGAAAGGAAGTTTTGTGGTTTTCGCTTGGAAGCCCCGACCCCTGAAGGGCAATGTCATTGACTTAAGGAAAAAAGCGAGTGTGAAGTCATAT
>JBAXTB010000278.1:0-7656 GCA_037130425.1 Bacteroidota bacterium | reverse complement strand
TTACCGCGCCATCTAAAATCTTAAATCATGTAATCTTAAATCTTAAATCCTTAAGACAATGACATTGCCATCGAGGGTTCCGCACAAAATAGGAGCCTCCAAACAGGTATTACCCTTTACTTGTTCAGGCTATCAATTTAACAGATAATTAGTTTAGTTGTAATTGATTGTTTTTATAGGCGGAATAAATTCCGCCGTCCAATTAAGCGCATGGCAATTTGATTTATTTGGGTCAAGCCAAAATACGGTTTTCAGTCTTAGACGCCAAAGGCAAGTGAATTGGGGTTTGGATGGACGGCGGAATTTATTCCGCCTATAAAATAAATGATAATAAATTATTTAGCTATATTGAAAAAATAACTTCTGTCTTTCTTTCGGCAAAATGCACTGTTTACCGCAGAGGTAATTTTTTAAGCATTACTTAGTTGTCATATTTATAAAAAAAAGGTTTATTTTTGTTTTTGCAACGTTTCATTTCGGGTATTTTCCCTGCACAGATGTAAAAGCGTACAATATTAATTACAATTTATTACTATGCAAAGGCGCGTTGGGCATTAAAAATGCACCAGACTGTTTTGCGTACCACAAATAGCATCCACCCGAATCGTAATCTTGAAAGTCTTGCACGCATGAAAACAGCAATACTCCTCGCAAGCGCAGCGTTTCTTTTGAGCGCTGCACTGTCTCTGTTGCCCGCATTACAAACCCCGCAAAAAGCAATGATGAGTGGGCCGATTTTGTATGGGATTAATGCCAATGGCCAATTATACAAAATAGATGTAATGAGCTGTACGGCCTGCCCAATCGCGAATCTGTCGGGGACCTTCGGTGGTGCAAGCGATGTATTGGTGCTGCCTAATGGTGACATATTGGTGCAAGCAGGCGGATTACTGCGTTACACACTACCCGATCCCAATCCAATTTGGTCAGAAACAAATACAAGCTATGGAGGATCCGTTATAGCCCCAAACGGCACTATTTACCTTTGTAGAAGTTTTCCTACTGCCGGGCTAAGTACATATGATCCCATCACCAATAATTTAGTTTTTATTGGAGATTGGCCAACAGGTATGATCATTGCCGAATTTTTTTACCAAAATGGAGTGTTGTACGGTTTTGGCTCGCTTTCAGGTGTGCCCGTAGTTGTCCAGATCAATACAACAGACCCCAGTCAATCCACGGTGTTATATTCTGGCACCCCTCTTGGTAATGGCGGCACAACAAACGGAGGATATACCACCGCCTGGGGCAATTCATCACCAGATATATTGTATCAGTACAATGTAAACACCAATACCTTTGATTTCATTTGCGACCTTAATGCCTTTATTCCAGGATCAATTGGATTCGGTGGACTGACCGATCTTCCAGCCGGCGTACCGGAAGCTCCGTGCCAGTGTACTACCTTTGCCGGCACTGTAAATAATCAGACATTTAATGTTTGTGTGCCGGGTAGTGCAACTGTGCCCTACAACAACAATGCGGCCCTTGACGGTAATGACCTCCTTCGCTACATTTTATTCTCAAATACAAATGACACCTTAGGCAGCATCATCGTGCAAAGCAGTAGTCCCAATATCGCCTTCAATCCTGCTACGATGCAAACAGGTGTTACTTATTATTTGGCCACCTTGGCTGGAGATAACCTAAATGGGAATGTGGATCTTAGCGACCCTTGTATAGATATTTCAAACATAGCCGCGCAAGTAACCTGGCGCGATAAACCTTCGGTGAGTTTTTCGGTGGGCAATCCAAATGTCTGCGCAGGCGACTGCCGCACGGTGACGGCTACTTTTACGGGGGTGCCACCGTTTAATTTGACTTATAGTACACCAGCGGGGACTTTTAGTGAGACTTTTTCGGGGAATACAGGCACATTTCAGGTATGCTTGCCGTCTAATGCCCCGCCGGGCAGTTTACTCATTCAGGCGATTGGCTTAACGGATAATTGGTGCAGTTGTAATTGATCCCCATCTTATACATGGTTATAAGTTGCAGTAATTCAAGCGATAAAAAGATAAGTTTCCAAAAAGTGAATTAAAAAAGATCATTTTAGTTGTCATATTTTAAAAAAAGGTTTATTTTTGTTTCAGCAACGCTTCATTTCGGGTATTTTCCCTGTCCACATTATCCCGTTGCTCACCAAATGCCATTATTTTATCTATTACGTTATTTAGCCAGGCGCTATTCTGCTATTTTTTGTTGACTACATCAAAGTCCCTATCATTCTTTTTCCAAAATACTCATTTTATTGTAAGGGATCACTCGTTGTTCATTTCGGACAATTGACTGGGTAGTAATATTATTTAAAACTTAATTTATAAAGAGATGACAGATAAAAAAGAATCTCGAACATTTGTTTTAGATGGAAAGGCCGTTGAGGTGCCTGCCTTGTACACTCACTTAGTCTATTCAAAGTACCGCAAAGAAATCGCCGCCGAATATGGCTTGAGTGAGGCAAGTTTCCGTCGCAGGCTGAAAAAATACAATTTAAGCCATATTCCAATTGGATACCTCGACGAAACAAATGTGCTTCGTATTTATTTGACCATCGGGTGGCCTTGTAAATTTGACCCCTAATATCCTTCACGGACAAGCACAAAAAGCATCCGCCAAGGCCGTCGCCTGAACCACAAAATTACCCACCGAATTTGCCGGCGGACAAACGTCAAAACTACCACTATTCCCGGAAAATACCTGTGTGTTTGAACCTGCCGGGCTGTTATAGGACAGTGTAAAAGGCGGGGTTCCGGTAAAATTTGCGTTAATGGTTTTGCAGGCGCCGGGGCATACATTGGTGTTGGCGGTAGAAAAAGTGACTGACGGCAAAGGCTTCCAGACAACCTGCAAGGCATTTGAAAAATCAAGACAAGGGTCATTCAGGTTGACATTGCCGTTTTGGTTGTTGCCGGCCATGGCGGCAATGTAATAAGTCACATTGGTTTGCAAAGGCGCTGCAAAGTTGAAGGACGGCGTGGCGCTGGTGGCCACAATACTGCCTGCCGTATCGTTGGGGTTGCTGAACAGGATGTAGCGCAGGATGTCGTTGTTGTCAAGTACGGCGCCGGTGGCGGCAGGGAAAGCAAGGGTGCTGTTGGTGCAGGTATTGAACGGGCCGGCTTGCGGCAAGGCGCCGGCATTGGTGGTGCAGGTGACGAGGCAGGGGTATTCGGGGAGGCCGGGCGGAGGGAAGGAAAGGCCGTAAAACGAGATGCCTGGGGGGGTGTCACAAATCAAGGAGCTGCTGCCAGTTGCAGGGTCGTGAAAATAAAGGCCAGTAGTGTTTTGCTCAGTATAAAATACGCCATTGACCCCGTTCCAAACTCCACCTTCTGCGCCCGTAGTAGAAAAAAATGAACCGATAATAGTGGATTGGGATGGATTGTTCACGTCAATTTGTACTAAGACAGGATTGCCCATAGGAAGGTCAAGGGCCATTCCGTACAATACACCATTTACATAAAATAATTCCGCTACTGAATTGAAGATATTGGGCCAGTTTCCGATATATGTTACCGTGTTTGTTGCAGGGTCAAAAGTACCCAGACCATTTACTCCTGCTAAGTAGACCAAACCATTAGGCGCCAACTGACCAGTTAGATAAGATTGAGGGTTATTTGATTGCCAAATCACCTGCGTAGATGGCGGGGGCAATAGCCTTCGTAAACCATTTGTGATATTTCCAATGATATCCAGATGGGTGCCATTAGGAAGTATCACCAAATCGTCGCCACCAATATTGGGGGATGAGGGAGTGATGGCACAAAAGGCGCAAGTACTTAGGTCGATTTTATATATATAATTTTGCCCATTATCGTCGGTTGCACTTGCATAAATGATTTGTCCATGAAGGCTGCTTGATAAGAGCATCAAGCTGGTGCATAAAATATTAATCCATAATATTTTAGGATTCCCGACAGGATGACAAGCACATTTATTTGATATTGAGCGAATTAAATGCATTTAAACGGAATTAAAAAAACATTTTAACTAAACTTATCGTATCGGGCCTTAACGCTTCGGCGATCGGGGTTTATTTATTCACGGACAAGCACAAAAAGCATCCGCCAAGGCCGTCGCCTGAACCACAAAATTACCCACCGAATTTGCCGGCGGACAAACGTCAAAACTACCACTATTCCCGGAAAATACCTGTGTGTTTGAACCTGCCGGACTGTTATAGGACAGGGTAAAAGGCGGGGTTCCGGTAAAATTTGCGTTAATGGTTTTGCAGGCGCCGGAGCACACATTGGTATTGGCGGTAGAAAAAGTGACTGACGGCAAAGGCTTCCAGACAACCTGCAAGGCATTTGAAAAATCAAGACAAGGGTCATTCAGGTTGACATTGCCGTTTTGGTTGTTGCCGGCCATGGCGGCAATGTAATAAGTCACATTGGTTTGCAAAGGCGCTGCAAAGTTGAAGGACGGCGTGGCGCTGGTGGCCACAATACTGCCTGCCGTATCGTTGGGGTTGCTGAACAGGATGTAGCGCAGGATGTCGTTGTTGTCAAGTACGGCGCCGGTGGCGGCAGGGAAAGCAAGGGTGCTGTTGGTGCAGGTATTGAACGGGCCGGCTTGCGGCAAGGCGCCGGCATTGGTGGTGCAGGTGACGAGGCAAGGGTATTCGGGGAGGCCGGGCGGGGGGAAGGAAAGGCCGACAATGATAAGATTGGCTGGCATATCACAAACGAGCGAGTTGGTACCTGTAGCAGGGTTATAAAAACTAATGTCTGTATTTATGTCGACGTTGAATACGCCGGTTACACCATTCCAAATGCCGCCTTCCGCTGCAAACTCCGTAAAGAACGGCCCGATTACAGTAGATTGTCCGGGATTGTTCACATCTACCTGAATCAAGAAGGGCAGCCCGCTCAAGTCGGACATTGACCCATATAGTATTCCATTTACATAAAAAAGATCGTCTACATAAGCAAAGTTGCTTGGCCAGTTACCGATGTATGTAACTGTATTGTTGACTGGATTGAACGTGCCAAGACCTTGAGCACCAGCCAGATATACCAGACCGTTTGGAGCTAATACGCCTCCATACCATGTTTGCGTAGTGGTGGTTTGCCAGATCAGTGCGAGCGAAGGCGGTGCGGATAGGCGTTTTAACCCATTGGTCGTAACACCTTCAATATGTAGTTGAGAGCCGTCAGAAAGAAACACGACATCTGCCCCCCCTATATTCAGTGATGGTGGAGCCACTTCACAAAACTCGCAAGTATTTAAATTGACTTTGAATAGGATTTCTTGACCTGTGTTTTGGTCATAAGCGGAGGCATAAACAATCTGCCCCCAAGCAGAGGGAGTCGAAAAGATCATGAGTAAAAAGGTACCCATTACTTTGAATTTAGTCAGCGTACACATGACTGGGGCGTTGTGTGCAGGGACAAATCGCATGTTGAAAAAATTAAAAAGTGATGTGCGTAAAGATAACCTCAATCAAAATGCCAAACAAGCCTGGCAGTTCATCAATGCACTGAAGTGAATGCAAATGATAGGTAATGATAGGAAATGCACTGAAATAAACGCAAATGCACCGTGTTGCACCTAAGTGAACGTAAATGATAGGTAATCACACTTGCGGTAGTTAGGACAACGCCCTGAACTTTGCCTTGTCATGCATGACATCCTTTGTTTCATATTTCTAACAACACCTAACATGAAAAAAATCACAGTCTTTGTTTGCTTTTTTATGCTGCTGACAGCCGTCAGAACCTACGCACAATGGACACCATTTGGATCAGCTGGCACTGGATTAACGGCTACTCGCACAGGGCTAACCGGTGTAGGTTTCAACTTGCCGGCAGACGTTGATTGGGCAGCCGGCACTTCAGGTGCCAGGTTCCTCGTGCAAAACGGCATCATCGGGCACTATGTTACAGGCACCGTCGGCGACTTCAACGGCACTTGGGCCGGTATCGGCCTTGGCAACCCCGGCAACGTCCCCGGCGTACCGAATCCTTACGGCCTTTCCATCGTAAAAACAGGGAATCTTGGCTTTTTAAACCTGTTTCCACAAGCAGGCCGCGAAGATCTGGTACTTGGTTTTGGGAAGTCCGGCGCGACGGCCAATACCAATAACTTTATTTTGCGCAGTTATTTTGGCACCCAGGCAACCAGCAGCCGCGATCTGATGAATGTATTCCCGGGCGGGGCTACTTCCTTCAATTTGGATCCTTCGTTTACAGCCTCGCCGTCTACGCTTTTTGTGGATGCGGCGCGGGATCAAACAGGCGGCCCCAAGGCGATTGTAATCAGCAGCGAACAGCGCTTCGGCAGCGCAAATTCTCCCATCGTACCAACGGTTACTTCTTCGGTATCGGCCATTGGCGTTCAACAAAATGCCAGCTTAACCGCTTCGGGTATTACCGTGGAAGGCTTTCGTACCCAGGTTCCTACGTTCCCTGGTTTGAATCCATCCAACCCGCCTACGCCGGGCATAGGGGTAGCCGCTAACCTGCAAGTGGTGCGCAGCCCGTATGTGGGTCAGCCAACTCTGTCGCCTATTGACGTTATTGCCGCTCAAAACCCCAATAACACCGATTATGCCGAACTGACCTGGCAAGATTTGAACTACGGCGGTCCTGTTTCCGCCACAGATTGCGGTACTAACGGGCTTTCAATTGGCACTGCGGAGGGTTTGGATAAGTTTTTTATCAGTTTTAGAAATAATCAAAACGTAAATCCTTTCGGAACTGGTAATAAATTGCCTGTGATGACTTTCCAGGCCAACGGTCGGGTAGGCATCGGTACGGTGCAACCGACATCGGGAAGTGGTTGTTCAAATAATGCTTACGTTAGACCGGTTTTGTTGGATGTAAATGGTTTGGTAAACAGCGTAGGCAATACGCTTACTTCCGACCGTCGTTTCAAACAAGACATCAAGCCTATTGTAAACGCAATGGATTTGGTGCGTCGCTTACAGGGTACCACCTATCAATTCAGACAAGCAGAATTTAAAGATCGCAATTTCCCGGGCGGCAATCAATATGGTTTTATCGCGCAAGACGTAGAAAAAGTTATGCCTGAAATCGCCGCGCAAAACAGCGATGGATATTATGCCGTAAACTATACCATGCTGATTCCCGTACTCACCGAAGCCATCAAAGAACAAGACAAAACCGTCACCGAACTCCGCAACGAATTAGCCGAACTCCGCAGCCAACTCAATGACCTCAAAGCGGGCCAACAACCGGGCGACCTGAAAGGCTACCGCTTAGAGCAAAACGTACCGAACCCGACGGGCGGCAATACGGTGATCGCCTACGCGTTACCAGCGGGCACGAGCGGCGCGCGCATCACCGTGTACGACCTGGCAGGCCGCACGATCAAATCATGGCCGCTGAGCGAAGCAGAGGGCCAAATTACGCTGGATGCGGGGTCGTTAAGCGGCGGTTTGTACATCTATGACCTGCAAGTGGGCGGACGGCAGGTTTTGGAGCGGAAAATGAGTGTGGTTGGGAAAAATTAAAATGTATCAATGGAAGTAAGGATAATTGATTTATAAGTCTACGAGATTACTAAGGTACCAAATTTTGTAATGAAAAAAGAGCCAACCTGAATTTTTCGGGTTGGCTTTTTTCGTGGGGTCTTCCGTTTTTGCCGTTGTTTGCCTCCACGCCATAACCGCCAAGCGAAGCCTTTGGGTTT
>JBAXTB010000277.1:0-7661 GCA_037130425.1 Bacteroidota bacterium | reverse complement strand
AAATCATGTAATCTTAAATCTCAAATCCTTAAGTCAATGACATTGCCCTGAAGGGCAGGGTTGATTGGTTCTGTGTTGAACAAGGAACATCCAGCAAGGAACATCCAGCAAGGAACGTCCAGCAAGGAACGATGCAGAACCAATCAGCCCAGCCTGAAGGGGAGTTGATCCGAGCATAGTTAAATATCAATACTTTCTTGAGATATAGATTTAAGCGAATTGTCTTGATCGGATCGCTGATTTTCGAATGTTACTCATTTGATGACTCTGAGTCATCTGATGAGTAACATTTGAAAATCAGCAGTTTAGAACAAATCCTTTCATTCAGTAAAGGTGATGAGGGCGTATTATAAGTCGTTTTTTAAGCAACGAGAGGATTGTTCGCAAAATATTATTCGGATGACCGAGCGTATTGTCGGGGTGACTGGGAGTCAATTTCATTGACTTAAAGATTTAAGATTACATGATTTAAGATTACATGATTTAAGATTGAGGCGCATATTTCTGGCTTTTGTGGTTGCCGTATTCGTATTTGGAACGTAAAGGTGCATACGGGCATGGATTGGTTTTGCGTAATACTAAGCGTTGTACCGCCATCTAAAATCTTAAATCATGTAATCTGAATTCTTAAATCTTTATGTCAGATAATGCTGTTCATATTTCGGAAGACCAAATATTATTAAAAAGCCTCTACTCATCAGTTGACTTTGAGTCATCGAATGAGTAGAGGCTTTTTAATGATATTTGGGGAGGCCTTTTTTCACCCAACACAATTAATAATCGCGTCTTGCCTTAAGGTTAAGGAAGAATTTGACGCCGAAATTAACGCCCAGGACTTTCGCCTGGGTATGATAGCGCGCGTCAAGAAATATTTCCGTGTTTTTGAACATATCGCGGATAAAGAAATACGCTAATTCGCCGCCTACGGTGTAATCAATTTTTTTCGCCTGGAAATCATAGCGTACACCTCCTTTGGCCATCGCCGTAAATGCCGACTGGTGGGTTTTGGCGCACTGATCACCATTGGAGCGATAACGCCCCAGGCCGAATTCTGCCAGGGCATAAGGCGATGTCAGAAACGACGCGCCCAAATCGTCTGATTTCGGATCGAGGCTGAACACCGCGCCGCCGCCAATGCGCGCGTCGCACCAATGCGTGCCCACATTAAAGGCTGTTTCTGCGCCTGCGCCAAGCAAATTACCCACTTTTGAAACGTTGGGTGCGGTTAAATAAATGGCGGGGAGATCGAGGAATAAGCGCGCGCCATTTTGCGCTTGCGCTGCGAAGGTTGTTGCCAAACAAAAGATCGGGATGATTAATTTCTTCATGGAATAGAATGGTTTGGTTATGAATTCGTAGCTAAGATACACAGGGAATTACCCTCGCTGCTTACCTTTTGTTTTCTTATTCGAGCATACAGGCATCAGCATTGCCCGACAGTTTGTACTTTTCGGCCCACATTCGCGAAAACGCACGCAATATTGCTTAATAGTTTACAAATATGGCAAAAAAATCAAATACCAAGTCGGCGCCACCAACGAATCGACCAGACGCAGCAAATTCTGAAAATCGCGGATGGATACCCTGGGCGCTGGCCGCGCTGGCCTTTGTCGTGTTTGCGGTCGGATTTCGGAACGGGATGGTCAGCATGGACGACCATTCGGCTACGGTGGATAACCCGGCGGTGAAGAACTTTGATTTGTTCGGGCAGTTTAACTTAGGCATGTACGCGCCGGTTACCTGGGCGGGTTACGGCATTGCCTATATTTTGGGCAAAGACAATGCCTTTTGGTACCATTTATTGAGCGCTTTGGTACACGGCCTGAACGTGTTTGTACTATTTCGTTTTTTAAATCGCCTGAATATTGGTGAAACAGCGGCGATTATTGCCACTTTTTTGTTTGCCATGCACCCGATTCAAGTGGAATCGGTTTCGTGGATTGCGGCGTTTAGTACGCCTTTGTGCGCGCTGTTTTGTTTGCTTTCGATGGATTTTTATGTGCGCAGTACAGCGGATGAAAAGCCCTGGAACCAGTATTTGTTGATTTCCATTGGGTTATTTGTGGTGGCTTGTTTGTCGAAGTCGATTGCGGTGAGTTTGCCGCTGACGCTGTTGGTGTTGGATGGTTGGTTGAAGCGCCCGTTTAACACCCGTAATTTGCTTGAGAAAGCGCCTTATTTTGTCATTGCCTTAGGTTTTGGGGCGCTTACGTTGTACTCGCGTACGCAGGCCGGGCATATTGATACGGCGATGGTTTATGGCCCGATTGACCGTGTTTTTATGGTTTTTCACACTATTTTATTTTATTGGACGAAGATTCTGCTGCCATTCGGTTTTAGTATTTGGTATCCGTTTATCAAAGAAGGGAATAGCTGGCCCTGGACTTATTACGCCGCGCCATTTGTTTTTGCGGGTATCATGTTCGGCGCCTGGCGCATACGCACGCGTATGCCATTTGTGTGGTACGGTTTGCTTTTTTACTTGGTTAACATCGTTTTTGCGCTGCCTTTTTCCACGTTTGGCACGTTTGAATTGCGCTCGGATCGGTATAATTACTTAGCGGGCATTGGTATTTTTACCCTGCTGGCGATGTTGCCGGGCTATTTGAAGGAACAAAATATCGGCAAACCCGACTTGGTTTGGGGCGCTTTGGTGATTTTGATGATCGCGTGTTTACCCAGCACTATTGTGCGTATCCGTGACTGGCATGACACGGTTTCGCTGATTGATAAAGCGATTGAAACAACGGGCGATAATTTTGGAAAAGCCTATTTGTGGCGCGGCATGGAATACGGGGATCGGGCCAGCGCTACCCGCGATAAAAAAGCCATTGAGCAATATGTTTCTTTGTCTTTGAAAGACCTTTCGCAGGCGATTAAGATCAATCCGGAACTGACGGAGGCTTACAAATACCGGGGCGGTTTGTACGGCGTGACGCATCAATATGAGAAATCACTGGCGGATATCACGCAATATTTGGCTAAAAACCCGAATGATTTTGAGTTTTACTACAACCGGGGTTTGTCGTTGTTGAACCTGAACCGGGTTCCGGAGGCCATCAATGACTTTAATAAAACAATCGAGTTGGACGCGAATTTTGACCGGGCTTATGTGGCGCGGGGAAATGCGTATTTGATTTTGGGGGATTCGGTGAAGGGGAATGCGGATTTGGAGCAATACAATAGGTTGACTGGAGGGGGTAAATAATAAACATGAACGGCAATTTCTACTAAAGACTCCGGACAACCTAATATTTTGACTTTATCTTGGCATCGTTACTTTTTTGCCTTGATGCAAAAAAGTAACCAAAAAAAATCAAGGCTCTACCCAAATCCAACGATTTTGCTGCCATCTCCGGCGGGTTCGCAACCAAACTCGACCCTCCTGCGTCGGGTCTCAAACATGGTTGCTCTCAACCGCCTCCAATGGCGCAAAATCGGGATTTGGGTAAGGCCGGTGCCAGCCAAAACGGAAGATCTCAAAAAAAGAGCCATCCTCAAAATTAGTGATGACTCATATTTACTTTATAAAAAACGGAATCTCTTGTCCGTGAATCAATTAGCGCTGGATCGTTGGGCAGCGAATATACCCGAAGTAGTACATCAAGCCGACACCGGCCATTGCGTACATGTCATTCTTTTTGCCGTTGCCGCGCTGCCGACCGGGTTGCCCGATTTTAGGTTCGATGGAACGATCGGCGAGGTCGGCGGCAATTTCCCCGCGTTGGGCACGGATATCACGGACGTCGGCATACACAGAGCTTACGTCATCGAGATAGTCGGTGAACAGTTTGCGGCCGCTGAGTTCAATATTGATGCTCCAGCGGTAGGAAAGGTCCATTTTAAAGCCGAAACCGTAGGCGATGGAGCCTTGGGTGGTGTTGTATTCTTCGCCCCGGAACTGGCCTTCTGTGCCATATTGCTGAAGTTTATAATAAGTTCCGTTTAATTTAGCCTCGGGGTTGAAGAAAAAGATGCTTGGCCCCAGGAACATATAGGGCGTGTAATAATACTCGCGGTGCCCGTGGATGTATGGCAAAAAATTAAATTCAAACAGAAATGTAGCGTCTGCAATAAAGGTTTTGAAACTTAGGTTGCGACGTTGCTCGAAAATGTTTTTCGAATCTGAATCGTAGGCGCTTAATGAACCTGCGTTGGCGCCAAGGCGTACGCAAAGCCGGTCATTTAAGTTATAGCGCGCCGTAATACCGCCGGCAAGGTGCGTGCGATTCAAACGCCAGTTGGTGTTAAGGTCTCCAAAATAGTTTGAGGCGCCCAGCCAACCGCCGGTTTCCCAACCTTTCATTTGTCCAAATGCGGTAAAGGTGGTCAGCATGAACCCGGACAGGAATACCCAAAGTCGGATTTGATTCATTGTTTCTGTTGCTTTATTTGTACTGGCAATCAACGTGGTCGCTTGCCAAAGCGCTTAATTAATCGGATTTGGATAGGAATTTGGGGGGCAAAAGTAAGGTAATAATGTTGGGACGGCGCCATTTTCTTGTACAACCGACCGCATTTTATCCAAAACGACAATTTGAATGGCTCTGGTATAAAAGTCGGTCATTTAAATTGGCGCCCGGGTATTAAGATTCAATCAGCGCGGGGCGTTGCGACATTTCGTGGTAACAGATGACGTCTTCCGCAAAATAATGGCAAACCATGCTTTGACGGGTAGCGCCTTCCTTCAAAATCGGACTTCCCCCGTGCAACAAATTGGCGTGCCAAATCAGCACATCGCCGCGTTTTGCAAGGAAAAGTTGCTTTTTTAACTGTTTTTCCTGCGCAATTTCCTCAATTTTATCTTCATACCGGCGGTTATTATATTCCCCAATGGTGAGCGCCGTGTTGCCCGAAGGGTAATGTTCTGTGGTCACATAGGGCAGGCGGTGGCTGTCGGGGTAATAAAACAAGGGGCCGTTGTCGGGCGTACAGTCTTCCAACGCGGTCCAGGTAGCGATGAGGTAGCCCTGCGGTTCCGTCGTCATGTGGATGGAGTCGGAATGGGCGCGTTGTTCGCTGCCGAGGGTAAAATTCAGGGTTTGAAACGGAATCACTTTTTTGCCCAACAAATAAGACAGCAATTGAAGCAGTTCCGGGTTTCGGAAGAAGCGTTCGTTTGCCAGTGGGCTGGTTTCAAAAAAATTAAAGATTTTGCGGCCGGTGTAGTTAAACCCTGCTTTACCGGCTTTTAGCAGTTCATCTACTTCATGATTCAGCGCGTCGGTGTCTGATTTTGGGTAAAAACCTTCGAGGATGAGGTAGCCGTGCTGGATGAAATGTTTGATTTTCTCTTGAATCTGCGCATCAAGAGCCTGAAAAACGGAATCGGTTTTGATTTTTTCCAGGGCATCCGGGCGGTCAATCCAGGGCACGTCGGCATGGTGGCGCCCAGCGAAATCTTTGCTGCCGATGGGGGCAAAAATGCTTTTTTTCAAACCAAAGCGCTGGTAAATGGCACGGTTTCGCTTTAATTTTGGCGCGTTGAGCAGGTTGTTTAACACATAAACAAACTTCAAACTGCGCAAAAAGCCGGTGTAACGTTGAAAATATCGGTTCAGCATGAATTTGACAATGAAAATCCTTTTGACTTTAAACCTATTGGCATGCAAAAGTACCGAGGAGTTGCCCCAAAGTGAAAAAAGGAAAGAAATTTGCAAAATTTTGGCCATAAGTTAAACCTTTACCAACCTTACACGTCAAAGATTACAAAATCGGACAATTGCAAACATTGGCTCAACCTAAAGTGGTGAACGACGATCAAATAGTGGAGTTATTGCGCTCGGAAAGCAGTTTTGAGCGCGGTTTTCGTGCTTTGATGGCGCAGTACAAGGAGCGCTTGTATTGGCATATCCGCCGCTTGGTGATGAACCACGAGGATGCCGACGATGTGTTGCAAAATACGTTTATCAAGATTTATAAAGGTATTGCACTGTTTGAAGGGAAATCCAAGTTGTACACCTGGCTGTACCGAATCGCGACGAATGAGGCCATCAGTTTTATGCAGAGCCGGGCGCGCAGGGCTTCCACTTCGCTCGACGACGACGCTTCGATGACGGCCGCGCGCTTGCAGGCAGATGTGTGGTTTGACGGCGATGCTTTACAAGTACGGCTGCAACATGCCATTGCGCAATTGCCTGATAAACAGCGGGTTGTATTTAATCTGCGCTATTATGAGGAAATGCCATACGAAGAAATGGCGGGCATTTTGGACACCTCCGTGGGCGCGTTGAAGGCTTCCTTTCACCATGCGGCCAAAAAAATTGAGGCGGTATTCAGGGAAGCGGAAGCCTAAATTTTGACACACAAATTTGATTTAAAAAAATAAGAACCCACCAAACCACAAATTCTAATACGATGAAAGAGCAGGAATCATTAGACGACGAACTACAGGGCCTTTCGCCTTTTTTGCGCGATTTGAAGCGCAAAGACGACGGTATGAAGGTGCATCCGGACTATTTTGATGCGTTTGAATCGGAATTGTTTCGGAAAATAGAAGCAGGCGGCGCGCGGCGGCCTGCGCAAATGACGGTCGTGGGCGGCAAAGCCAAACGCGGTTTTTTTATGCAGGTCCGGGTTTGGGCCTCGGTTGCGGCGGTCATGGCAGCGATTCTGGCGGCGTGGTGGTTTTTCCAGCCGAAAGCAACGGACGCGGTTTCGTCGACCCAAATGGCGATGCAATTGAGTGACGAGGAGGTCGAATCTTATGTATTGAACAATATTCAGGAATTCGATACCGAACAATTGGCGGCGTTGCCCGATAATGAACTCGTACCGGCCCCTGCCACGCAGGAGCCTAAGGCGAATCCGACGAAAAAGAAAAGGCCTGAACTTGATGTTGCCCCCGAAGACCTTGAAAAAGTGCTCAAAGACATGAGCGATGACGAACTCGAACAACTTTTATAAACACAACATTTTTGATACCATGAATGCTCCTATGAAGTATCTGACTTTGCTGTGTCTTTTTGTCGGTGCTTTCGGCCCGGCCCTGAAGGCACAACCTAATCTGGAAGAACGCGGTGAAAAGATCAAGGCCTACCGCGTGGCTATTTTTACGGAAGTCCTGAACCTGACCTCCGATGAGGCCCAGGGTTTCTGGCCGATTTACAATGATTACATCGACAAGCGGGATGATTTGCACAAAGAATTGAAGGCGACCAAACAAATTGACGGCATGAGCGACAGCGAAGTGGAAGACTATGTTAAAAAGTACTTCGAACTGCGCGGCCGTGAACTTGACCTGGAAAAAGACCTGACGCAAAAACTGAGGAAGGTGCTGCCGGTTCGGAAAATCGCCAAAATCCCTGTGGCGGAGCGGGAATTCCGCGAAGCGCTGGTGAAAAGGCTTCAGGAAGTGCGGCAAAAAAGGATGGAGCGGAGAGCCGGGGGCGGCAGGTAAGCTTGAATTTTGGTTATTAGCAGTTACAAAATATGAGTCATTCCAGGGATTTGGGGTGGCTCTTTTTGTTTTGGGGGGCAATTTTCTCTATACAATTGTTGGTTTGAAGTCTATAGTTATTGACTTAATTCTACTTTGTCACTTTAGGATTTTGTTGTTCGGGTAACTGAATTTCTGTGGTTTTCGCTTGTTCGGCCCCGATCTCTAAAGGGCAATGTCGTTGACTTAAGGATTATCACAGCCCCAAAGGGGCGAAATCATC
>JBAXTB010000276.1:0-7806 GCA_037130425.1 Bacteroidota bacterium | reverse complement strand
TGGGCATTCCGGTGTACACCATTTTGCGGGTGATTGCGCGTACTTTTTTCAGTGAGTTCAAGTTTGTACAGCGTTTGACAGGGCGGTTGAATGAGGGGTAGACGGTGGACGGTTGACGGTGGACGGTGGACGGTTGACGGTGTGGACGGTTGACGGTGGACGGTGGACGGTGGACGGTGTGGGGAACGACATAAACAACAGTAGATTAATATTTAACAATGTTTAATCACTTGACAATCATAAGGCTCTGGATATTTTACTGCTTCATGCTGGGCGCTACGGCACTGTTGGGGCAACCCGATAGTACATTACTGCTCAAACCGGAGCGATTGGGCGTGAAAGACATTATCAATATTAACCCGGGGCAGAACAAGAATAAGTCTATTTCGGCGACACGCAGTCTAATGGATTTGGATCAATTACCGTTTGACGTGTGGGTCATTACGGCCGACGACATATTGCGCTATGGTTTCGTAACCCTCGCCGATGTGCTCAAAGCCGCGCCCGGCATCCGGGTATCGCAGCCCGGCAACGCGGCGGAAGGCGAAACTTTTTTGATGCGCGGCCTTTCCGGCAATCAGTATGTGAAGATCATGATTAATGACGTGCCCATCAAACCGGCCGTTTGCGGCGGTATGCCGATCGGGGCGCAATTGCCCATTCGTCAGGCCGAGCGCATTGAGGTTTTTTACGGCCCGGCTTCGGCCATTTACGGCAACGACGCCTGCGCGGGCGTGGTCAACATTATTTTAAAAGAAACAGAACGCCCCGTTTTTACCCAGGCCGACCTTGGTTTTGGCAGCAACGGCTACAACAGCCTCGACCTGATGTTCGGCGGTAAATTGGGCAAAGACAAAAAGATTTTCCGATATAGCATTTACGGCAGCAGTACCATTCGGGAAGACACTGATTTGTTTTATGATGATAATCTCTTTAAAACCGAAAATTACCTGCTCCTGGGTTTAGATTCGTCCTCGTATCTTCAAAATGCGAACTACCGACGCTCCGAAACCAATGCGGCACTCCCGAAATTAGCGCCCATCGCGCACCAAAGCCGTCTGTTTGGCATCAACCTCACCTGGCGTGGCGTTCATTTTACTTACCATCGCATGGATCGTATTGATTATGGCGCTTTAGGTATGAACCCGCTGGCTCAGTCCTGGAGCAATCCTTCCGACCGGCTCAGCGAACGCAACGAAACATTTACCTTAGGTTTCAGTCGGCAGCGCGTACGATGGACAAGTCACACCAATATTTCGGCTGCATTTTACAAAATTGATAATAGCAGTACCAACACGTTCATTTTTGACCGTCTTTCTTCGGTTAATTATTTAGGTGCGCGGCCTTACATACCCAATGATACCGTTGGGTATTTCGTCCGTCAGCAGCTTTTCGATCAATATGCCGCAGATCAGCGCTACAGCTCGGCAAGGGGATTTGACGCCCGTATCGAATCGCATTTGAATGCGAAACTGGCGCGCCATTTATTTTTAGAAACAGGCATTCAAGCGAACCTCAGTACAGGCACTCCGCTTACGACACATTCCAATGTACCGGTAGAAAATCTGCTTTTTGGTCAGCCCCGCGGCAACCTGTATGTAAGACCGTACGAACCTTACTCGAATACCCTTTTTGACGGCCTTTTATTTGGGCAATTGGAGTGGCGCAGCAATAAACTAAGCATTATCGGTGGCGGGGCATTTGATTACTACCTTTTGCCCGGCACGAAATCGGTGTTGGCGCCGCGTTTGGCTGCTTTGTACCAAATTGACAGCGCCTGGTCGGTGTATGGCAATTATGCGCTTGGATTCAGGCGCCCAAATTTGTTCAGCATCGGCAGCACCATTACGTATAGACTGCCGGTAGCCAATGTGTTTGTGGGAGACTATTATTTAGAACCAAAACCAAACTGGTTTAAAAAAACCGAAAGTACAACGGCTTACGAGGCCGGCGCCCGGTACCGAAACGGCGATTTTAGAGGACAAATAAGCGGGTATGTGCAAGAAACAAAAAACCTGCTGCGCAACAATAGCCTTGAATATAGTACGTCTACGCAAGGAAGCAGTCAATTATTAACCTACGGCTACAACAACACGCCGGGGCGCTCTTCAAAATTGTACGGCGCGCAAGGTCTTTTCGTGTGGGAACAAGAAGATTTTGACTTCAAATCGATCAAAAAAAAGTCCATAATCGCTTCCAAAACTGAGTTTTACATCCAATACGCACGCGGTACGGAATGGTTGAGCGGCGGCGCCAAATACAATGACATTTTCAATATGCCGCATTGGACGACGCAGTTCCGCAGTTCATGGCGCACCGGGAAAGTGCAAGTGATGTTGGCATCCAACCGCCAAACCTCTGTGTTGAGCAAGGCGGTAACCTATAAAACCATGTTTCAACGCAACACGATTACCGAGCGCTACCCCACTTACCGCACTTGGGATATTATGTTGCGCACTTATTTAGACAAACACTTCGTCGTATATCTCTTGCTTCAAAATATGTTCAACCGCCATTATGCCGGTTTGGATGCAACCGGTACACCCGACGATTTGTTGTACAACCCGCAACAGGGCCGAACCTGGCGCTTGGGCGTCAATTACAATATGAATTAACCTGACATCATGAATCTTTCCGATCTTTCACTGAATCGCCCCGTACTCGCCACCGTTGCCTCCATCCTGATTGTGGTGTTCGGCGCCATCGGCTACCGCTACCTTGGGGTGCGGGAATATCCGGCCATTGATCCGCCAAATATTACGGTACGCACCAACTACACCGGCGCCAATGCGGAAGTCATTGAAAGTCAGATCACAGAGCCACTGGAAAAAGCCATCAACGGGATCGCCGGGGTACGCAGTATTTCCTCCCAATCGGCCTTGGGCGCCAGTGTGATTACGGTAGAATTCACGCTCGGCTCCGACCTTGAACAAGCGGCCAACGACGTGCGCGACAAGGTGAGCCAAACAACCCGCAATTTGCCGCAAGACATTGATGCGCCGCCGGTAATCCAAAAAGCCGATGCTTCGGGCGACCCGATTATTTTCGTGCCCATTCAGAGCAGCACCCGCAACATCATGGAACTGAGTGATTTTGCGGAAAACAATATTCTGGAAAAAATCCAAACGATTCCGGGCGTTTCCGGGGTGAATATTTTCGGGCAAAAACGCTCCGCCATGCGGCTTTGGATGGATCCGGTCAAATTGGTGGCCCACAACCTGACCGTACAAGACGTTCAAAATGCCCTGATCCGGGAAAACGTGGAACTCCCCGCCGGTAAAGTGCGCGGCGATGTCACCGAACTTACGGTAAAAGCCTACGGTCGCCTGAGCACGGAGGACGATTTTAACGACATGATTGTGCAGCAAACTGCCGGTCGTACCATTCGGTTTAAGGACTTGGGCGAAGCGGTATTGGGGCCGGAAGACGAAGAAACCGGTGCGCGGCGTAATAATATTGCCGGCTTGAGCCTTGCCGTCATTCCGCAGCCGGGTTCCAATTATATTGAAATCGCCGACGAGTTTTACAAGCGTTTTGAGCAAATCAAAAAAGAACTTCCGCCGGACATTATCATTTCCATAGGGGTAGATAAATCGAAATTCGTGCGCAGGGCCATTTCCGAAGTACAGGAAACCTTAGCCATCGCAATTGGGCTGGTAGTGCTCATCATTTTCCTCTTTTTCCGCAACTGGGTCATTGCCCTGCGGCCCTTGGTGGACATCCCGGTTTCCCTCATTGGCGCTTTTTTTATCATGTACACGTTCGGCTTCAGTATCAACGTATTGACGCTGTTGGCCATCGTATTAGCAACCGGCTTGGTCGTCGACGACGGGATCGTGGTCACGGAAAATATCTTTAAAAAGATGGAGGCGGGCATGGATAAAATGACCGCCGCGCGCGAGGGTACGCGGGAAATCTTTTTTGCCGTCATCAGTACCAGTATTACGCTGGCAGTGGTGTTTATCCCGGTTATTTTCCTGCAAGGGTTTACGGGGAGGCTGTTCCGTGAATTCGGGATTGTGGTAGCCGGCGCGGTGCTGATTTCTGCCTTCGTATCGCTTACCTTGACACCGGTTTTGAACGTAAAACTCGGCGGCAGCGGCAAACACGGTTGGTTTTACAATGTCACCGAGCCTTTTTTTCGGGGCATGGAAAACGGCTACGGCGCCATGCTGCGCGGTTTTCTAAAGTTTAAATGGCTTAGTTTTGTCATCCTGGCGGCGTGTTTTGCTGCGATCTGGTATATCCAAAAAGACATCAAAAGCGAACTCGCCCCGCTGGAAGACCGCTCGCTGATCCGCGCCAACATCACCACGCCCGAAGGCACCGATTATGACCGCACCGAGCGCGTCATCATGGACATCGCGCAACTTGCAATGGACAGTATTCCGGAAAATGAAATGGTGTTCGGCATTACCGCGCCCGGTCGTTTTACCGCAGGCGGTACCAACACCGGTTTTATCAGCGTATTGTTGCCCGACAAAGAAAAACGCACGCGTTCGCAGCAACAGATTTATGAACAAATGTTGCGCATGTACAAGCGCTACACGGGTGCGCGCGTGTTCCCGAATCAGGAGCAAACGATCACCACCAGCCTGGCTTCCGGTTTTGGATTGCCTGTGCAGTTTGTGATTCAAAACCTGAGTTTTGATAAAATAAAGGAAAAAATCCCGCAGTTTATGGACGAGGCCCGCAAGGATCCTACGTTTGCGAATGTGGATGTAAACCTGAAATTTAACAAACCGGAATTGCAAGTAGAAATCGACCGGTTAAAGGCGGCAGAGTTGGGGATCAATGTGTATGATGTGAGCCAAGCCTTGCAATTGGCGCTTTCCGGTCGCCGTTTCGGCTATTTCCTGCAAAACGGAAAACAATACCAGGTTATCGGTCAAGTGGATCGAGCCGACCGCGACGAACCGCTGGATTTGGCCGCTTTGTACGTGCGCAATAACCGCGGCGAAATGGTACAACTCGACAATGTGGTGCATTTTACGGAAAGCAGTAGTCCGCCCACGTTGTACCACTTTAACCGCTACAAAAGCGCCACGATCAGCGCCGGTTTGGCGCCGGGCAAAACCTTGGGTGAAGGCATTGAAGCAATGGAACGTATTGGGAAAAAAGTGCTGGACGAGTCCTTTGAAACCGACCTGAGCGGCCCTTCCCGCGATTTCCGGGAGAGCAGCGGCAACACATCCTTTGCGTTTTTGCTGGCGTTGGGACTGATTTACCTGATTCTGGCGGCGCAATTTGAGAGTTTCCGCGATCCGTTTATCATCATGCTTACGGTGCCGTTAGCCATTGCGGGCGCTTATATCAGTTTGTATGTAACCGGCAATACCTTCAATATTTTCTCCCAAATCGGCATGATTATGCTGATTGGTTTGGTGACCAAAAACGGTATCCTGATTGTGGAGTTTTCCAATCAAAAACGGGCATTGGGCATGAGCAGGCTGGAGGCGGTGCAAGAGGCCGCGCAGGCACGTATGCGCCCGATTTTGATGACCACGCTGGCCACGGTGCTGGGCGCTACGCCGATTGCCTTGGCCTTGGGCGCGGCCGCTACTTCGCGGATTCCGCTGGGTGTTGTGGTAGTGGGCGGTTTGTTGTTTTCGTTGGTATTGACCTTGTTTGTGATTCCGGGGGTGTATGCAGCGTTGGCAAAACGGGCGCGGTAAAAGCGGTTTACGCTGGCGGGCGATGTCATTGACTTAAGGATTTAAGATTACATGATTTAAGATTACATGATTTAAGAAGGAGGGCGCTTATTTCCGGGCATTCTGGTCGCATCTTTAGTTTTTGCAACGAAAACAGGCTCTGATTAGATTTGCGTAATGCTAAGCGTTACACTTACATCTAAAATCTTAAATCATGTAATCTTAAATCATGTAATCTGCCTTATAAAGCTCGGAATTAATCCGCGTGGCTCATCGTCAAAATCACGACACCCGCTTTATTCTCAACGTCCGCAGCGTACAGTTGATCCTTGCTCAGCATTTCAATTTTACCCTTTGTAAAGGTTGATTTGTAACCGCCTTCCGCATTTTCCATCCACATTGCCTGGCCGATCAGGTAGGCTTCTTCAATTGTCACGCCTTTGTTAAACTTGATGGTGTACTGCGAGCCGCCTTCGCCGGTGTTGATTTCCACTTCGGCGCCGTTGGCAAACAATTGGCGGTAATGTTCGTAGCGGTTGCCTTCTTTTGACAAATCAATGCGTTTGCCTTTTTTCTTCGTGTGCAGCAGCAAATAACGCTCCTGCAAAGAAGCCGTGCCGTCGGGATCATTTGGGTCATCGCCGTTGGGCACATTGCCGGGAATTTGGTACGACGACAAATAACCGTCGAATACAAAACCTTCTTTCCCGGCGCCTGTGCGTACTTTTACCCAATACCCTTTGATGGTAAAACCCGTGAATTCAAGCACAGAGTAAGGCGTTTTTTTGAAATCGTCCTTCAGCACCGTCACAACAGCGCCCGGATCGATCGTCAGGATTTTTTTGCCGGTGGCTGCGGCGGTTTCGCGTAAGATCAGACCTTTGGGGGCGAGTACATTGAGTTTGTCGCCTACATTATAGGTTCCGATACCGTAGGAAAATGCCGGCAAGAAGAGGACTGCCAGCGCAAAAAGATGTTGGAATTTCATGCAATAACGTTTTTAAATGATTTTGAAATACCGAATGAGGCTGCCGCAAAATTAGTTTTTTACTGTATCCGAGCAGTCCCGTTCAGAGGTGTAATCTCCGACCAAAGGAGGAGGTGATATCTCTGAACAAAGATTACGTGAGCGCTCCCGTTCAGAGGTGTAATCTCCGACCAAAGGAGGAGGTGACATCTCTGAACAAAGATTACGTGAGCGCTCCCGTTCAGAGATGTCACCTTCTCGTGCCTCGAAGATGACACCTCTTCACTAATGTTAACCACTTTAAACATGCAGTCACGTTGACAATTATCTACGATTTCAACTTTTATTTGACGAAATAAACATGTTGCCTTGTGAAACATCCTCATTGGCCGCAAAATACTACAAATTATTGAACGCAAACAATATCGCTATACTTCGCGCTGGATAGCTTTGTGCATGGCCTTCGGCCTAAGTTATTGGCAATCAGCGCGAAGTAGCTGCCTTTCAGGCGGCGCTAAGGATACTTCCGGCGACTGAACAAACGAAACGCAAGCCAGCCTAATACGGCGCCGCTTGCATTGGCCAACATATCACCGTATTCATAATAGCGGCCGGGTATAAATGCGTATTGCACAAACTCCATCAGCACCCCGTAAGCGGCGGCAAATGCCAAAATACCGCCTGTTTCACGCGCGCTGATATGCGCGCCTTTAGCCGCCTGCGCGCGCGCAAAGCCCCATAACAACAGCCAACTCAACAAACCGTAAACGCCCGCATGACCCAACTTATCCGGCGCAAAAAATTTAACTGATGGCAATTGCAAATTAGGTATAACCGATAGCCATGTGATCACCGAAAGCCAAAGCACGGCGGGAATCAAGTATCTCAATTTCATTATATAGAGGTTTACACCATCGCTTCTTCAAGCAAGGCGGCAAAAAAATCGCCCAATTCCCAACCGGCCGCGCGGGCCTGTTGCGGCACTAAACTGGCCGGGGAAATACCCGGAATGGTGTTCGCTTCCAGGATATGAAAGGTATCGCCCACCAAAATATAGTCGAAACGCACCACGCCCCGGCATTGCAGCACATCGTACAAAAATCCGGAGCGTTCCCGGCATTGACGGGTTTGTTCGGGCGTCAAATCGGCCGGGGTAATTTCCTGGGATTTGCCTTCGTATTTGGC
>JBAXTB010000275.1:0-7840 GCA_037130425.1 Bacteroidota bacterium | reverse complement strand
GCCAGCAATGGCCTGCTTGTTGGAGAAACGCAAAACGGAACGGACAAGACCTACCATTGGCATACCCGATACCCAATTGCCGCCTACCTGATTGCCATTGGCGTAACCAACTATTCCGTATATTCTGACTTTGTTCCAATGCCGAGCGGCAACCCGCTTGAAGTATTGAATTATGTGTATCCGGAATCCTTAAACGATGCATTGGCTGGCACGCCTGAAATCGTCCCCGTTATACAACTGTATGATAGTCTGACCATTAAATATCCGTTTTCAGCAGAAAAATACGGCCATGCCCAGTTTGGCTGGGGCGGCGGCATGGAGCACCAAACCATGTCTTATGTAACCAGTTTCGGGCACGAACTCATCAACCACGAATGTGCGCACCAATGGTTTGGCGATTATATAACCTGCGGCTCATGGCAGGATATTTGGCTCAACGAAGGATTTGCCACTTATTTTGAAGCCCTCACACGCCAGCGTTTTTTAGCGCCCGGTGAATGGCTGTATTGGAGAACCAGCAAAATACAGGCCATCACCAGTCAGCCTGGCGGCTCCGTTTTTTGCACGGATACGACCAATGTAAACCGGATTTTCAGCGGGCGATTGACCTATAACAAAGGCGCGTTTTTATTACACATGTTGCGCTGGAAATTAGGCGACGTCGTCTTTTTTAACGGTTTAAAAAGTTACCTGAATGATCCGGCGCTGGCGTTCAAATACGCCCGTACCATTGATTTGCAACACCATTTAGAGCAAGTCAGCGGCCAATCTTTAGGCGTATTTTTTCAGCAATGGTTCTATGGTGAGGGCTATCCATCTTATCAGGTTAATTGGAAACAAAACGGTTCTAAATTAACGGTTTTCCTGTACCAGACGACCTCGCACCCATCTGTTTCCTTTTATGAAATGCCTGTACCTGTGCAGTTTAGCGGTGAAGGGCATGACACCACCCTCGTATTCGACCACACATTTAGTGGCCAATCCTTCAGCGCAGAACTGCCTTTTCAGGTGAGTTCCGTAAAATTTGACCCTGAATTATGGATTTTATCGGCCAATAATTCCGTTTCTATTGTTGGTACCAACAATCCGAAACAACCTGAACTGATGCTGGATATTTTCCCCAATCCGGTTTCAGACAAACTAACGCTGAGCCTGCAGGAAAGTCAATTCATTACGTCAGTTTCGATTATGAATAGCGCAGGCCAGTTGTTGTCGCAACAAACAACGCCGGGCGATCGTTCCGTATATCAAGCAGATGTATCGTCTTTGCCACCCGGTTTGTACACGGTTCAAGTACAAACGAACAATTTAAAGGCAGGACGGTTGTTTATGAAAAAATAGCACCATGCGCCGCCCATACTTATTTGTTTTTCTTGCTTTGCTGTTTCTGGCAATGTGCAAACCCAAAGAGGAGCAGTTGATTCCGCTCCCAACCTCCATCTGTTTGCATGTCACGCACCACGGACAGGCCATTCCGGGCGCCACGGTTTACTTAAAATACAACGCCGATTCATTTCCCGGCTACGACAAAGGCCCTGCTTATTACGATGCATCTTTCCGTACCGACGCAAATGCAAACGGCTGCATTGCGCCGGTACCGGAAGGAAAGCATTGGTTGGTAGCGTTTGGTTACGACAGCCTGCATTATCCGAATTTTGTGTTTGGAAGTCTGCCGGTGGAAGTTTCATTGGATGGCAAGCCGAAAATTGATACGATTTTGTACGTTTCTGAGAAGCATTAATACCTTTGGCATACAAGCAGCTTTGTATGAATCGGATTCTGCGCACGGTCATTTGCCGTTTTTTAGTGACTTGCATGACGGTAGCATCTGGGTATATTCAAATTTTCCCTGACTTGCCGACATTGACGCCTGTTTACGTCAATCAATTCAGTGCGGCGCAAGGCTTGGGCCAAACCTGCGCTTCGGATGTGCTGATAGATCGACGCGGTCGGATGTGGGTTGCCACTTGTTCTGTAATGGCCGGCGTAAATTCTGTGCGTTTGTTTCAATTTGACGGTTATGAATTCAAACCAATTAATCTGGCAAACGACAGCATTCCGGAGCGAACCGTTGCTGTTTTTTATGATGTAATGCCTGATGGGGACATATTAGGCTGGTTCGAAAGCAAAGATGTCAACACCCTCTTCTTTTTCAATCCGGACAAACAATTTACCACAATGGTCGCCTTTGATGCCCAAAAAGAAGGGCTGCTAAAAAGTGTGGCTGTTCAACCAGACGGTTCAGTGCTGGCCTTGTTGATGAAACCAGATTCTTTGCTTTTGTTCCGGGTTGAAAAGTCGCGCCGGAAAACATTGGTAGTTTCATGGAATATCCCGGTTTTAACGACATTTGAAGACATCAGCATCATGCGCAGGGCTGCATTATACCTATCAGGAGATGATGTGCTGGTCGCAAGCAGTTATCCGATGGGGCTTTTTCAGGTAAAACTGAGCGCACGAAGTTGCCAAAATTACCCAATGACCGCGCCGCTTATTCCAATACAGGGGATGGATCGCGAAGAAGGACTGGGAAGCGATCGGTTCTCTTTGCGCTTTATACCGATGCCGGGTGGAGCGTTACTTTGTTTTATCCCCACCGCCGAACATCAGGTATTTATTCGCCCAAATGAATCGGCGCCTTTCAAGCCGATGGCAGATTTGCCGCAAGGTTATTCAGTACATCGGGTGGAAAAGGATTCCGTGGGAAATGTGTTGTTTGTATTGAAAAATTCAAAGGCACAATATGCCGCCCTTTTGTTTGACCGCGAGGGACAGCGCTATGATTATTCGGGATTCGTGGCCGGACATTCGGATATCAACATGGTGCGCAGCAGCGATTTCTTTCAGGCCGTTTTTATCTGTGCCGCCGACGGTTTGTCCTATAAATCGGTGCGGGAAAAAGACATCGTGCATTGTACCCTGTCCGGTTACAGCATTCGGGCGATGGTAGAACCGGAGTCAGGTGCGTTTTTTATTTCTACTCAAAACAAAACTTCGGTTTTGCTGCATGGCGCAACCGGCAAAATAAAAACACTTGCGCCTGATCATCCGCTGATTAAAGCCTTTGGAAGCGGGATGGTCACTGATTTTGAACAGGCCCCTGATGGCGCTGTTTGGGGCATCCGTTCAAGCGACACCCTGGTTCAATATTTCCCTTTATCCGGTACACACCATGATTATCCGGGTTGTCGGGTGGAGCATTTTTGTTTGTTATCCGACAAAAGAGTCGCAGTTTATGCCAAACTCCAGGGCGTTTGCCTGCTTGACCCCCTTTCCGGCCAATACAATTCGATTAAAAACGGCGCGCAATTACAAAACTTCAAGGGAATTGTAAACGGCATGAAACAAACCCGCGACGGCACATTGTGGGTATTGACAACCAATGGATTGTGGAAAATTGACCTGAATAAAGGTATTCAAAAACGGCTCGGTTTTGAACCGCCCTTTCGCGACTTTCGGTTCCTTTGTATGACCGAAGCGGAGGACGGCAAGTTGTGGTTGGGCACATTTCTTGGCGGCGTTCATATTTATGATCCGAGAAACGGAACGGTGAAAATCGTGGATAAGAACCGAGGATTGCCGAATAATACGGTCGCTTCCATTACCCGTGATGACGCCGGTAATTTTTGGGCCGCTACCTACAAAGGGTTGTCAGAACTGGCTCCTGACGGGACCGTAAAAGGTAATTTATTTGGAGAAGAAGGCTTGTGCGAACTTGAATTTAATCGGTTCGCCAATTTAAAAGCCAAAAATGGGTCACTGTTGCTCGGTACCGTGGAGGGGCTGCATATTGTACAACCGCCGGGTTTAGAATCAGCGCCTAAGACAGTCGCCCCGCCGCAAATTTACCTCACATCCCTGATGGCGGCAAATACCCAAAACGGCGCGGAACGCAATGATCAGTTTGGTTTTGAAGAGATTCCGGAATTGGAACTGGCGCCAGATCGCCGCCGATTGAGCCTGCGTTTTGCGTTGTCAAATTATATTCAACCCAATCGAAATCAGTTTGCCTACCGGTTTGAAGGAATTGACCCAAATTGGATTCCCATCGGAAATCAGCATGAATTAACCTTGAATGATTTGCCTGCCGGACGATATACTTTGTTGATAAAAGGTTGCGATTTTCAGGGAAACTGGACGGAAACGCCCATTCGCATTTCAATTTACGCGCGTGAATTTTTTTACAAACAGCCTTGGTTTTACTTTCTGTGCCTGTTGCCGTTTCTTATTTTCGGTTGGATATGGCTACAACAGTTGCGCAGCGAAAAATCAAGACTGGAGCAAGAGGTACGAAAACGAACCCATCAAATTCAGGAAGATAAAGTGCTCATTGAGCAACAAGCGCAGGAATTGATGCGCCTTGATGAGGCAAAATCCCGCTTTTTTACCAATATTTCCCATGAACTGCGCACGCCAATCACCCTGATTACAGCGCCGATAGAGCAACTGCTGCGCAAAGACACAGACCATTCAGAACGCGCTACCCAACAATCGCTGCAATGGGTACTGCACAACGGGCGCAAACTCGCCGCTTTGGTAGAAGAATTACTGGAACTTTCACGTTTGGAAGCAGGTAAAACAGTTTTACAGGAAACCCCTACCGAATTTTACCCTTATTGCCGCCAACTCTTCAGCGCCTTTGAATCCCAGGCGCACATAAAACGCATCCGTTATAAATTTAATTATCAAGGAAATACGCATTATAATTTTATGCTTGATCGCCGCAGGTTGGAGAAAATCATCAATAACCTGCTGTCGAATGCCTTAAAATTCACGCCGCCGGAAGGATTGGTTGAGATGAATGTACGCATCGAATCCTTGCAGGACGCCGCAAAGCATCTGATCTCCATTCAGGTAAAAGATACCGGTCGCGGAATCCCGCCCGATGATTTGCCCCATTTATTCGAGCGTTATTTCCAAACCAACCACCACCATTTTGCATCGGAGGGCGGTACCGGCATCGGCCTGGCATTAGCCAAAGAATTAAGCGCGCTGATGCACGGAAACCTACAGGTCGAAAGCAGCCTCGGCGCGGGCAGTCGATTTACCCTGACATTAGCGGCCACCGAAGCGCCTGCGCTAAGCGGCCCAACGCCACAAACTGTTCCTGATAAAGGGGATGAAATGCCAACGCAGGATTTGCGCACCGCTACCGCACCCATGGACGCGCCGCATATTTTACTGGTGGAGGACAACCCGGATATGCAGGCCCTGCTGCGCACGATCTTGGGCGCTCATTATAAACTTAGCATCGCAAACAACGGGCAGGAGGCCTGGGATTTACTGGAAAACCCTTCGGAAGCATTCAAAGACTTATCCCTCATTTTATCCGATGTGATGATGCCCCGTATGGACGGTTACGCCCTGTTGGAGAAGATAAAAAACCACCCACGACAGCAGTACTTACCCATCGTGATGCTCACGGCCCGCGCAGAAGAAAACAGCAAACTTCAAGCCCTGCGCTTCGGGGTGGATGACTACCTTATTAAACCCTTTTCTCCGCAGGAATTGCTTGCGCGCCTGCATAATTTGATTCAAAATTACCAAAAAAGGAAGGCTTTTTCAAGTAAAATCACGCCTGATATTTCCTTTGACGAAGTAGATACCCACGATCATCAGTGGCTAAAGACAATTGAAACCGCCGCCAAAACCGCGCTCGACAAAGGGCTGTCCTTGAACGTGCCGCTGCTTGCCGAAGCCGGCGCCATGAGCGAACGTCAGTTTTTCCGGGAAATCAAACGCCTCACGGGCCTTACGCCGAACGGTTATATCCTGGAAGTGCGGCTTCAAAAAGCCCGGCATTTATTGCAACACCGCGCCTACGGCACTCTGGCGGAATATGCTTATGCCGTAGGGTTTGAGACGCCCGCCTATTTTACCAAAGTGTTTGAAAAACATTTCGGCAAACACCCGTCTGCCTACTTGGAAATAGCGGGGGCTGCCGAACCCCTCTCATAAAAAGGCTTGGTAATCAACCACTTGGCAGGATTTTTAAGTTTTTTGGCAGGATTGTACACACGATCCCCCTGCAACTTTGCGCCATCCGATTCACTCCGGTCGGAACCCTGAAATGGGAAATCTACTCCGTTAACATGCATAAAATACACCGTAAGATGCTTGCGCGCGCGGCAGATCGCATGGCGATGCTGTTGTTCGACCTGCTGGCTTATTTAAAAGCGTATCGATTTGCTGAGGTCAAAACACCGAAGGAGACCGATGATTTTAATGCCTTAAATCAGGAAGCCGGTTTTTTATTTCCGCCCGACATTGAAACCCGCATTAAGCCCTACAAAGATGGCGGCGTTTGTTTGATCGCCTACCATCACAGGCAGGTCGCGGGTATTGTGCGCTTAGCTGATCCCGCCGTTGCAAACCGTCCTTTTGATTTATACGGCGTTGATGCGGAAGGCCGATATTTTGAAATCCAGAACCTGCTTGTCGCGCCTGCATACCGCGATGGTTCTCAATTTGTTATGATCGGTTTGTTCAGGGCCATGTACGCTTACTCCCGGCAACATCATATTACATCCTGGATCAGTTGCAGCACCCGAAACGTGTATCGCACCATGCGCCGGTACAATAAAAACATTCAAGTCCTGGAAGTGGATTTTAGCAATACAAACAACCCCGTTACGCGCTATTTGTACGAGCACAACATTTTTGACACCTGCTACACCATGCAGGTCGCCGACTTTTCACCCTGGAAAATCTTTGTAAAGCACCTGAAATACAAAGTACAAAACGCACAAATCATCCCCTTGTTAAAATTTAAAATCAGCGACCATGAAAGTTTTAGTTACCGGAGCAAGTAAAGGCATCGGCAAGGCAATTGCGCTTAAATTGGCCGCCCAGTACGAACTGATCCTGCACGCTTCGTCGGAGGAAAACCTGGATGCGCTTTGGCTCGAACTGCCCAATCCGGAACGACACAGCCGTTTATGCGCTGATTTTTCAAATCCGGAAGCGCTCGGCGATTTTTGCCGGCAGTTGAAAAAATTGCACAGCCAAAGTTTGTACGCTGTGGTAAACAATGCCGGGATTGCGCTCGACAAACCCTTGCTTTTTCAACCCGAAACGGAAATCGACGCCATGATTCAGGTGAATTTAAAAGCGCCGATTTTAATCAGTAAAACGGCCTTCAAAATGTTTCACAGCCGCAAAACGGGCGTCATATTGAACATTAGTTCCTGCGTGGGCGAAACAGGAAACGCGTTTCAAGGCATTTATGCAGCCACCAAGGCGGGCTTAGTCGCATTCACAAAATCAATTTCAAAAGAAGCAGGCGCGCTGTTGCACGAACACAATCTCAGGATTTTAGCCATTTCGCCTGGGTTTATAGAAACGTCCATGACCGAGCGCATTCCAGCAGCAGATAAAGATCGCTATCTGCGCCAAATACCTTCCGGAAGATACGGCAAGCCCGAAGAGGTAGCCGCGCTTGTCGCTTTTCTGCTCTCGGAAAACGCCGCTTACATCAATGGATCTGAAATTAAAATAAACGGAGGACTGATCTAATGCAAACACAAATACCGGAACTCGGACAACAGCGGATTGAACTGGACCACGCTGATTTGGTAAAACTTTATACCAAAGAACACCCTTGGCACCAATTGCTGGTGGAAAAATTCGGCTTGCATTCCGCAGGCGAACTGCCGTCCTTGCCGCAGCCATATATGCTCGCTTTTGACCGCGCCACCCTTTGTTATGAATCTAAAACAGGTAAATACGGCAAGGGTTACGCCGAAGCCGTGCTGGATATTTCCCAGGAAAATCCCTGGTTTTGGTGCCATTTTCTCGACGATCCCGTTATGCCCGGCTCTCAGGGACTTGACGGCTTTCT